>NZ_JBIBGL010000002.1:175808-259148 GCF_042956465.1 Embleya sp. NPDC008237 | reverse complement strand
GGGGTGTGGGGTGTGGGGGGGGGCGCGGGCCCCCGCCCCCCCCGGGTGGGGGGGGGGGGGGGGGGGGGGGGGGGGGGGCCCGCGGGGGGGGGGGGGGGGGGGGCGGGCCCCCCCCCCCGCCCGGTCTGTGCCGGAACCGCCGTCCGCGCCGGTGGACGACGGGTCCGCTCGTGGTGTCGTGACCGGGCACCCCGGTGGGCCCGGCCACGACCTTGCGGTCACGAAGCGGTGAAGGCGGCCGCGTTCGTGGCCGCGTCCCGGGGGCTAGCCCAGGCCGCTGTGGATCGCGGCCGCGAGTTCGCCGTTGGTGGTGTCGCCGCTGAATTCCCAGAAGAACGCGCCGCGCAGGTTCTGCGCCTTGGCCCAGCTCATCTTGGAGGCGACGGTGGCCGGGGTGTCGTAGCTCCACCAGTTGCTGCCGCACTTGGCGTACGCGGTGCCCGCGATGGTGCCGGTGGTGGGGCAGCTGCTCTTGAGGACCTTGTAGTCCTCGATGCCGGCTTCGTAGGTGCCGGGGGCTGCGCCGGTGGCGGTGCCGCCGGGTTCGGCCTGGGTCACTCCGGTCCAGCCGCGGCCGTAGAAGCCGATGCCGAGCAGGAGCTTGCTCGCCGGGACGCCCTTGGTCTTGAGCTTGGCGATCGCGTCGGCGGAGTTGAAGCCGTCCTTGGGGATGCCGGTGTACGAGGTCAGCGGCGAGTGCGGGGCGGTCGGGCCCTTGGCGTCCCACGCGCCGAAGAAGTCGTACGTCATCACGTTGTACCAGTCGACGGACGCCGAGGCGCCGCCGTAGTCGGCCGCGTCGATCTTGCCCGCGGAGGACGCGTCGGCGGTGATCGCCGCGGTGACCAGGTTGTTCGTGCCGAACTTGGCCCGGGTGGCGGCGAGCAGCGTCTTGATCGAGGCGGCACCGCTGGTGTCGCAGGTCAGGCCGCACGCGTTGGGGTATTCCCAGTCCAGGTCGATGCCGTCGAACACGTCGGCCCAGCGCGGGTCCTCGACCAGGTTGTAGCAGGACTCGGCGAACGCGGCGGGGTTGGCCGCGGCCTGGCCGAAGCCGCCGGACCAGGTCCAGCCGCCGAAGGACCACAGGATCTTGATGTTGGGGTACTTGGCCTTGAGCTGGCGCAGCTGGTTGAAGTTGCCGCGCAGCGGCTGCTCCCAGTTGTCGGCCACGCCGCTGACGCTCTGATCGGCCGTGAACGCCTTGTCGTAGTCGGCGTAGGAGTCGCCGATGGTGCACTTGCCGCCCTGGACGTTGCCGAAGGCGTAGTTGATGTGGGTGATCTTGGCGGCCGAGCCGGACGTGACGATGTTCTTCACGTTGTAGTTGCGGCCGTAGATGCCCCAGTTGGTGAAGTAGCCGAGCTTGACGGCGCTGCCGGGGTTGCCCCCGCCGCCGCCGGTGGTGTGCACGGTGACCGCGGCACTGGCCGGGCCGGTCTGGTCGACGGTGTCCCGGGCGACCACGCTGTACGAGTAGTCGGTGCCCGCGGCCAGGCCGCTGTCGGTGTAGGTGGGCGTGGTGACGGTGGCGATCTTGCTGCCGCCGCGCAGCACGTCGTAGTTCTTGATGCCGTGGTCGTCGGTCGCCGCGGCCCAGGTCAGCTTGACGCCGTTGTCGGTGACGTTGCTCGCCACGGGCGTGCCGGGGGCCGAGGGCGGGTTGTCGCCGGGGTTCGTGGGTCCCCCGTCGCAGGAGCCGCCGTTGATCTTGCAGCCGGTGGGGTTGCCGGGGCCGGTGCCGTTGAAGCCGAACGTCACCGATGCGCCGGGTCCGACCGTGCCGTTCCAGCCGACGTTCTTGGCGGAGTAGTGGTCACCCGTGCGGGTGACGGTGGCGTCCCAGGAGGAGCCGACGGCGGTGCCGGCCGGGAAGTCCCATTCCAGGGTCCACGAGGTGATCGCCGCGGTGCCGGTGTTCTTGATGGTCCAGCTGCCGCCGAAGCCGGAGCCCCAGTCGGAGGTCTTCACGAATGTGGCGGTGGTACCGGCGGCCTGTGCGGGGGACGCGAGGCCGACCATCGCTGCCAGGGGGAGCAGCAGGGCACTCATCATGGCGACAAGGGTGCGCCGGGACAGGGTGGTGCGTCGTTTGGTTCCTGTGCTCAAGGGTGCTCCTCGAGTGGGGCCAGACATGCGGGGACGTGGCACCTCCCGGTGGGGAAACGATTCGACTGCCACCCCACCGCGGGTCCCAGTGAGAGTAGGAAAGGTCTGGACCAGGGGTCAATGGTCTGTACCAAAATGGTCTGGACCAACCGCCGTGCCCGACGCCGGAAATGCCGCACGCGGGCCCCGAAGGGCCCGCGTGGTCAGGGCTTTTGCCGAACTTGCCGAAATTTTCCGCGGGTTCGGCGAATCCGAAGTCAGCGCCGAGCGGGGGCGTACGGCGCGCCGGGTGCCGGTGCGGTGCCGTCCACGGCCGCGCGCCAGCGGTCGTGCAGCCACATCTGGGTGCGCCGGCGGGCGGCCCGTTCGTCCCATTGCACGTCGCGCTCGTAGGTCAGCACGGACAGGTCGCCGGCGAGCACCGCCCACGTGTAGAGCCCGTTGATGTGACGCGCGTTGACCCGCATTCCGCTCACCGAGGCGGCTCGACCGGCCGCGGTGCCGATGGTCTCGTCGTGCTGCGCGACCCACTGCACGGTCAGCCCCTCGGCGTGCAGCGGGTCCACGTGGTGCCAGAACGCCTCGGCGGCGGCGTGCGCCTCCTCGGTGCCGGGCAGCGGGCCCGGGCGCGGGCCGTCCAGCCGGGTCCAACCCAGCAGGGTGCCGTCGGCGCGGTCGACCACCACGCTGGCGTGCGGGCCGCCCGGGTGCGGGTGGGTGGCCGGTTGGTGGCGCACGACCACGACGGGGCGTTCGTCGTGCCAGGCGTAGTCGAGCGCCGTGAGTATCCAGGTGCGGGGTATCGACAGTCGGCACTTCGCCAGCAGAGCGGCGACGGCGGTGGTGACGTCGGTGTCCCTGCCGGGGAACAGGGTCATGGTGCATCCTCGCGGTCGTGCGGGACTCGAACGGGTCGGAGCGGATCAGGACGGTGCGGCGGCCACGGCGAACGCGGTGGGCTCGCGCACCGGGTCGGGACCGACGGGCCAGGAGAGGGCGTCGGCGCCGCTCGGAACCGCGAGCGCCGCCAGTTTGCCGCACACCTGTTCGGCGCCGCCGTCGAGGGTGAGTCGACCGGTCGGCGCGGGGGTGCTCCGGGCTGCGCGGTGGGGTGTCGGCGTCGGGGCATCGCGGGCGTCGCCGGGGCGGGTCGACGCGTCGGGGGGCGGGGTCCGGGCGTGGCCTGGAGCCCTGGCGTCCGCGACCCGTGCCGGGGTGGCGGCCGAGGGAGGCGGCGCGCAGGAGTTCTCCATGAACCGGACCCTAACGATCGGCGGGCCGGATGAGAACAAGTTCCATCGCTTCCATACGCCACCGTACGGACATTTGCCCGTGGTTGGGCGAGCTCGTGCCCCGTCGGTGCTTCCGTTCGTGTGACGCGGGGCACGAACTCGAAGAAGCCTGTGTGCCGTTGGACTAGGGTCCGGTCAACCCCGCTCGGGAAGGAGCGCGCGTGTCCTCCACCGTCGACACCGATCTGCTCGTCATCGGTGCGGGCCCCACCGGCCTGTACGCCGCCTACTACGCGGGCTTCCGGGGCCTGCGCACCGCACTCCTGGACTCGTTGCCCGAACCCGGTGGGCAGATCTCCGCGATGTACCCGGAGAAGATGATCTACGACGTCGCGGGTTTCCCGGCGATCAAGGGTCAGGACCTGGTGGACGCGCTGGTCGAGCAGGCCGCGCCGTTCGAGCCGAGCTATCTGCTCGGCCACCGCGCCGAGCAGCTGGAACAGGACGACGACGGCGTCACCATCACCTGCGCGAGCGGCCTGGTGGTGCGCGCCAAGGTGGTGCTGATCAGCGGCGGGATCGGTACGTTCAGCCCCCGCCCGCTGCCCGCCGCCGACGCGTTCACCGGCGAGGGTGTGCGCTACTTCGTACCGCGCCTGGCCGATCTGGCCGGGCTGGACGTGCTGATCGTGGGCGGCGGCGACTCGGCGTTCGACTGGGCGACCAGCCTGGAGCCGGTCGCCAAGTCGATCACGCTGGTGCACCGCCGGGACAAGTTCCGCGCCCACGAGCACACCGTGCGCCGGGTGTTGGCCTCGACCACCGAGGTGATCACCTCGGCCGAGGTCACCGTGCTGCACGGCGACGGACAGGTCCGGGCCGCTGACGTGGTCGCCAAGGCCGACGGCGCGGTGCGCACCCTCCCGGTGCAGGCCGTGGTGGCCGCGCTGGGTTTCATCGCCGACCTGGGCCCGATGACGCACTGGGGCCTGGAGCAGCGCAAGCGGCACATCGTGGTGGACCAGGCGATGCGCACCAACCTGACGCGGGTCTTCGCGGCCGGTGACATCGTCGACTACGACGGCAAGGTCAAGCTGATCGCCACCGGGTTCGGCGAGGCGGCCACCGCGGTCAACAACGCGATGACCGTGGTCGACCCGTCGGCGCACGTCTTCCCGGGGCATTCCTCGGACGTGCCGTAGGAGGACCCGGGCGGGCCGGCCCGGGAGCTGCGGGGCTGCCGGGCGGCGCCGCCGTGGGGCTCGGGGACGGGTGCGGGGTCGGTCCGGCGCGGCGGGCGCGCCGCGGGGCCGATGTGGGGCGCCGCGGGGCCGGGTGTCGGGTATGGGGTGCGGCGGGCCGCTGCGGGGTCCCGGAACGCCTGATGTCGGGTGGCGAGTGCCTGGTGTGGAGTGCCTGGTGTCGAGTGCGGCCGGTTGCCGGCGCCGCATGCCGGGTGCCGGATGCCCGTCCCGGGTGTCGAGTCCCGGAGGTCGGCCCGGTGATATTGCCCGGCGGGACGCTATTGCCGAGTCGCGTGCCGGGGGCAATTTCCGGCCGACCCGGCCGAAAAGCGGAATAGGCACTTGTTGTGTCGGCGGATGACTCGATAGGCTCACGCAGTCGCAGATATCGATCCATTGTTGTCGAAGGACGTCATGACGCTCGTGGTGCCGGTCACCGCCTCCACGCCCGGAGTCTCCTCCCGGCGGGTCGAGGCCGTCGCGCCCTGTGGCGCGGCCGTGCGCCGTCCGCGAACTCCCCTGTGTACCCGCTGGCATGTCGATTTCGGCCGCGTGCACAGCTCGGCCTGTCGCACCCGCTGACCCCCGCGGACCGGGCTGCTCCGCCGCCGGACGCTCGCCGGCGATCCCCCTGATCGCCGGTCGGCCGTCCGCCCGCCGTTCCACGACCTCGCCCTCGATTCGCCGCGTCCCGCGCCGGCGCGATTTCCGACGCGCCGCCCATTCCGTGCGCCGTTCCCGACGCCGCGCGTTCGCGCGAATCGACGGTTATCCCTGCTCGAAATCACGCGCGCCGCCGCGTGAATTCGCCATGCCCGGAGATTCCCATGCGCTTTTCGGTATTCGCCGCCTCCGCCCCTCCTCGAAGACTGCGCCGCACCGTCGGCGCAGGCGCCGCGACGGCTGCCCTCGCGCTGCTGGCCGGCGCCTGCGACGGCGCCGGCGACAAGGCCGCGAACTCCGCCGAGGTCGGCCCGCCGCGGGCCGGCGGCACGCTCACCTTCGCGCTGGCCGCCGACCCCACGTGCCTGGACCCGCAGCAGTTCGGCGCGAACGCGAGCCTGAACGTGGGCCGCCAGATCGTCGACTCGCTGACCGACCAGGACGACAGGACCGGCGAGATCAAGCCGTGGCTGGCCACCTCGTGGGAGGTGGACCCGCAGGCCACCCATTTCACCTTCCACCTGCGTCCGGGCGTCACCTTCGCGGACGGCACGCCGCTGGACGGCGCGGCGGTCAAGGCCAACCTCGACGCGGTGGTCGCGCTGGGTGCCAAGGCCACCATCGCGGGCAGCTACCTCACCGGGTACCGGGGCACCACCGTGCTGGACCCGGCCACCGTGCGGGTGGAATTCGCCGCGCCCAGTGCCCAGTTCCTCCAGGCCACCTCGACCATGTCGCTGGGGCTGCTCTCCCCCGCCACGTTGGCCAAGACCGCCGAGCAGCGCTGCCAGGGCGATCTGGTCGGCTCGGGGCCGTTCACGCTGCGCTCCTACAAGCCGAACCAGGGTGTGGAGTTGGTCAAGCGGACCGGCTACGCGTGGGGTTCGTCGCTGTTCGCCCACCCGGGCGAGGCGTACCTGGACAAGCTGGTGTTCAAAATCGTGCCCGAGTCCGGCGTGCGCGCCGGCAGCCTGGAGTCCGCCCAGGTGGACGCGATCAGCGACGTGCAGCCGCAGGACGAGGGCCGGTTCGCCTCCGGGTACACCGTGCCGACCCGGCCCAACCCGGGCGTCGTGTTCAGCCTCCAGGCCAATGTCTCCCGGCCGATCCTGGCCGAGGAAGCAGTCCGCAGGGCGATCCAGAAGGCGGTGGATCGGCCGGAGTTGGCGCAGACCGTGCTCACCTCGAAGTATCGGGCCGCCACTTCGCCGCTGGCCTCGGTCACCCCCGGGTACGTGGACCTGTCCGCGCAGTTGGGCCACGACCCGGAGGGCGCCAGGCGGCTGTTGGAGGAGGCCGGTTGGAAGGCGGGTTCGGACGGCGTGCGGGTCAAGGACGGGCGCCGGCTCGTCGTGGACGTGATCTTCGCGCCGCTGTTCAACGCCAGCCAGTCCGTCCTGGAACTGGTCCAGCAGCAACTTCGCAAGGTCGGCGTGGATCTGCGGCTGCGCAAGCTCGCCGCCGGTGAGCAGAACCAGGTGCAGAACTCGGGCGACTACGACTTCGCGTACTACAACGTCACCCGCGCGGATCCGGACATCCTGCGCACGCTGTTCAGCACCAGGACGGGCAACCGGCTCAGGATCGCCCCGGGTGACCTGGACACCGTGCTGGACGACCAGGCGCAGAGCCTGGACCCGGTGCAGCGCAATGCCAAGGTCGCCCAGGCGCAGCGGATCGTCGCCGACCGGGCGTATGTGATCCCGCTGTTCGAGCTGTCCCAGGTGCATGCGCTCGGTCCCCGGGTGCACGGGTTGAGTTTCGAGGCGTCTTCGCGTCTGCAGTTCCACGACACGTGGGTGAGCGGCTGATGCGCGGCTATCTGGTGCGTCGGGTGCTTCAGGCGGTGGTGGTGCTGTGGGCGGCGTTCACCGTGTCGTTCGTCGTGTTGTATCTGCTGCCGGGCGATTCGTTGTCGATCAAGCTGGGCGGTCTGGAGGGTACCGCCACCCCGGCGCAGATCGACGCGGTGCGCAGTGCGAACGGCCTCGACGACCCGGTCCATGTGCAGTACGCCCGTGCGCTGGGGGACGCGCTCACCGGTGATCTGGGCACGTCGGCGCAGACGGGGGCGCCGGTGGCGCGCACGATCGCGGACGCGCTGCCGCAGACGCTGGCGTTGACCGGTGCGGCGATGGTGTTGGCGGTGCTCGGCGGTGGTGGGGTGGCGTTGGCTGCGACGTTCACCCGGCTGCGGGCGCTGCGTCAGGTGTTGTTGTCGCTGCCGGCGATCGGGATCTCGATGCCGGGCTTTTGGGTGGGGTTGTTGCTGGTGCAGGTGGTGTCCTTCCAGTGGGGGCTGCTGCCGGCGATGGGCAACGAGGGTGTGCGGAGCCTGGTGTTGCCGGCGATCACGTTGGCGCTGCCGGCGGGTGCGCTGATCGCTCAGGTGCTGGCGAAGAGCATGACCACCGCGCTGGCCGAGCCGTACGTGGAGACGGCGCGGGCCAAGGGTGCGGGCCGGGTGCGGATCCATCTGCGGCATGCGCTGCGCAACGCGTCGTTGCCGGCGATCACGCTGGCGGCGGTGGTGTCGGGGAATTTGCTGGTGGAGTCGGTGGTGGTGGAGACGGTGTTCTCCCGGGCCGGGATCGGCCGGCTGACGGCTGTCGCGGTGGACAACCAGGACGTGGCGATGGTGCAGGGCGTGGTGTTGCTCGCGGCGCTGGTGTTCGTGCTGGTGGCGCTGGCGGTGGACCTGCTGTATCCGGTGCTGGATCCGCGCGTGGGAAGGACGGTGTGACGATGGCGGCCGGTTTCGCGACGGAGGTGTTGCCCGCCGCGCGTGGGCATGCGCGGTTCGTGCTGCGCCGTCCCGGGTTGTTGTTGTCGCTGGTGGTGTTCGCGCTCGTGTTGCTCGCGGCGCTGTTTCCGGGGCTGTTCACCGACGGCGATCCGCTGGTGGGCACGCCGCGGGAGAAGTTGCGGGGGCCGAGTGCGGAGCATCTGTTCGGCACGGATCAGCTCGGGCGGGATTTGTTCACCCGGGTGGTGCACGCGAGTGCGTTGTCGTTGCGGGCGACGTTCGTGGCGGTGGCGGTGGCACTCGTGGTGGGCGGGGTGCTCGGGTTGGCGGCCGGGTTCTTCGGCGGGTGGTTGGACGACGTGGTGATGCGGGTGGTCGACGTGTTGCAGGCGATTCCGCGGTTGTTGTTGTCGCTGGCGCTGGTCGGCGCGTTGGGCTTCGGTACCACCAAGGTGGCGATCGCGGTGGGGGTGGCGGGCGTCGCGGGCTTCGCCCGGGTGATGCGGGCCGAGGTGTTGCGGGTGCGCTCGTCGGTGTACGTGGAGGCGGCGCGGGCGAGCGGGGTGCGCTCGGGCGGGATTTTGGCCCGGCATGTGTTGCCGAATGCGTCCGGGCCGGTGTCGGTGATGGCGGCGTTGGAGTTCGGTATCGCGATCCTGTCCGTGTCGGCGCTGAGCTTCCTGGGTTTCGGTGCGCCGCCGCCGACGCCGGAGTGGGGCGTGCTGGTCGCCGACGGGCGCAATTTCGTGGCCACCGCGTGGTGGTTGACGACATTTCCCGGTCTGGTGATCGCGGCGACGGTGTTGTCCGCGAATCGCATCTCGCGGGCCTTGGACGGAGAGCGGAGGCAGGATCGATGAGCGGGACGGTGCGGGGCCCGGTCGGGGGCCGGCAAGGGGTCGGGGGCGAAGTCGGGTCGGGTGGTGCGGGTCGGGTGGCGGACTCGGGTCGGGTTCCCGATGCGGGTCGGGCGGTTGCTGTGGAGCGGGGGGTGGGCGTCGGTCGGGTGGCGGGGGCGTTGTCGGTGGTGGAGGCCGCGGGTGCCCCGTTGTTGGACATCCGGGGGCTGCGTGTGTCCTATCGGACCTCGAGCGGGCCGGTGGACGCGGTGACCGCCGCGGACCTGACCGTGAACGCGGGCGAAGTGGTGGCCGTGGTGGGCGAGTCGGGCTCGGGCAAGAGCACCACCGCGCATGCGGTCGTGGGCCTGTTGCCGACCGGTGGCCGGGTCGGCGCGGGGCGGGTGTTGTTCGAGGGCCGTGATCTGCTGACGCTGCGTGAGCGTGAACTGCGCGAGGTGCGCGGTCGGTCGATCGGGTTGATCCCGCAGGATCCGATGCTTTCGCTCAACCCGGTACGGCGGGTCGGCGATCAGGTGGCCGAGGCGCTGATCGTGCACGGCTTGGCGGGCGGCAAGGAGGCGGCCGAGCGTGCAGTGGCCGCGCTCGGCGAGGCGGGCCTGCCCGAACCCGCCACTCGGGCGCGCCAGTTCCCGCACGAGTTGTCCGGCGGCATGCGGCAGCGGGTGTTGATCGCGATCGCGTTGGCCTGCCGGCCCCGGCTGGTCATCGCGGACGAGCCCACCAGTGCGCTCGATGTCACCGTGCAGCGGCGGATTCTGGACCACATCGACGAGCTCACCCACGCGCACGGCACCGCGATGTTGCTGATCACCCACGACCTGGGCGTGGCCGCCGACCGCGCCGCGCGGGTGGTGGTGATGTCGCGGGGCACGGTGGTCGAGCAGGGGCCTGCGGCGCGCATCCTGAGCGATCCCGAACACCCGTACACCCGGCAGTTGATCGCCGCCGCGCCGAGCCTGGCCAAGCGTCGCGAGCGGCCGCGCCCGGTGCGGGAACCGGTGCCGCGGACCGAGCCGTTGCTCACCGTGACCGGGCTGGTCAAGGAGTTCGCGCTGCCGAAGACCAAGGGGGGTGCGCGCACGTTGCGCGCGGTGGACGACGTCTCGTTCACGGTGCGCCGCGGTGAGACGTTCGCGCTGGTCGGCGAGTCCGGGTCGGGCAAGTCGACCACGGTGCGGATGATCCTGGGTCTGGAGGTGCCCAGCGCGGGCCGGATCCTGATCGAGGGGCGGGAGGCGACCCGGCCCGGGCGCGCCGAGTTGCGTGCCCTGCGCCGGCGCATGCAGTTGATCTACCAGAACCCCTACGCGTCGCTGGATCCGCGCTTCACGGTGTCCGAGATCGTCGAGGAGCCGCTGCGCGCGTACCGGGTCGGCAGCCGGGCGCAGCAGCGGGCCCGGGCGGCGGCGTTGATCGATCAGGTGGCGCTGCCGGCGGGTGTGCTGCGCCGTAAACCGGCGGAGTTGTCCGGTGGGCAGCGGCAACGGGTGGCGATCGCGCGGGCGTTGGCGTTGGAGCCGGATCTGGTGGTGTGCGACGAGCCGGTGTCCGCGTTGGACGTCTCGGTCCAGGCGCAGATCCTGGAGTTGCTGAGCGGGCTCCAGGACGAGTTGGGGGTCGCCTACCTGTTCATTTCGCACGACCTCGCGGTGGTGCGCCGGATCGCCGACCGGGTGGGTGTGATGAAGGCGGGTCGGCTGGTGGAGAAGGGCGGTTGCGAGCAGGTGCTCTCGACGCCCGCGCACCCGTACACGCGCGAGCTGATCGCGGCCATCCCCGGGCGCCGGCGCCCGCAACCGTTGGGAGCGGTGTCATGAGGTTCGCGGTGTTCACTCTGGGTGCCAATGCCCCGCATGCGATCACCGGGCGGCGTGCGCCGGCGCACGAGCAGTTGGCGGAGCTGGTCGAAACGGCGGCGCTGGCCGAGGAGTTGGGTTTCGATGCGTTCGGGGTGGGCGAGCGGCACGGCGAGCCGTTCCTGTCCTCGGCGCCGCCGGTGATCCTGGCGGCGGTCGCGCAGCGCACCTCGCGCATTCGGCTGTTGACCACGCTGACGGTGATCAGCGTGCTGGATCCGGTCCGGGTCGCCGAGGACTACGCGACGCTGGACCAGTTGTCCCGGGGCCGGCTGGATCTGATGGTCGGCAAGGGCAACGATCCGCGGCACTTCGGGTTGTTCGGGCTCTCCGAGGACGACCAGTGGGAGTTGCAGGAGGAGAAGTTCGAGCTGCTGCGCCGGTTGTGGAGCGAGGAGAAGGTCACCTGGTCCGGGCGTTTTCGCAGTCCGCTGCACGAGGTGACGACCCATCCGCGGCCGTTCCCGCGTCCGCGGGGGCGGCCTCCGGTGATCTGGCACGGCAGCGCGACCAGCCGGGCGTCCACGGAGTTGGCGGCGAAGTGGGGTGATCCGCTGTTCACCGCGAACGGCTTCCATCCGATGGCCAAGTACGCCGATTTGATCGAGCACTATCGCGAGCGCTGGGCGGCGTACGGGCGCGACCCGGCGGACGCGGTGGTGGGCTCGGGCGCGGGTGGCTGTTATGTGGCGCCCACGTCGCAGGAGGCGCTGGCGCGGTATCGGCCCTACTACGACGCGTTCGCCGGGTCGGCTGCGGCGCGGCACAATCGTTCGCCGTTCACGTCGTTGGAGGACAACATCGCCAACGGCCCGGCGCTGGTGGGTAGTCCGGCGCAGATCGTGGACAAGATCGGGCGCTACCACGCGGCCTACGGGCACCAGGTGCAGGCGATCGGGACGGAGGGGCTGGACGGGGCGGAGCGGCGGGCGGTCCTGGAGTTGTTCGCGGGCGAGGTGGCACCGGTGCTGCGGGCCGCGCTTCCCTCGCGGGTTTGGGAGCAGGTGGCCTGAACTCGGCGTTGAAGGCGGGGGTTTGGGGGCGGGGGTGGGGCGATCTCGGCGCGGCCGGGGTGTCTCCGGCCGGGTCGGCGAGTATCCGGGCCGGGTGGGCGGGGCCTTGCCGGGTCGGCCGGGTGTGGTGGGGGTCGGGGGCGGGTCGGGCCGGGTGTGGGCGGCGGCGGGCGGTTGCGTCCGGGCGGGTCGCCTCCGGTTGGTCGGGGCCGCTCGGCCGGAGTCGGGTCGGTCGGGTCCGGTCCGGGTCGGTCGGTGGGGTGTGTGGATCGGTGTAAGGCTCTTGCGGGGAGGTGTCCCGAGCGCGAATAATCCGAGCCATGGACGGCTGCGTGTGTCACGCGGGCCCCCGCCCGGGACTGCCGAGGGCGCGGGTCCTGATCGCCGTCCATCTCCTGATTCGCCGACACATCGACTTCCTGCGCGTGTGCAGCGCGAGTTGTCGCTCGGTCTGAGTTCCACGCCACCGGTCCGCCCGCATCGGGGTCGGATCGCGCCGTGCCGTGCCGCCTCGACCGTTGCCACACTCATGACCTGCGCGAGGGAGACCCGTATGTCCACGACACCCCCGAAGGCCGCCGGACCGATCGACTTCCGCACCCACGGGCGCTACCGCGTCCGCCACTCCGGATCCCCGCTGCCGGGCCTGGAGACCATCCGCCCGCCGATGCAGCGCTTCCGCGGCCGGATCGGCGCCGGTTTCCGTGCCGAGGCCAACCGCTACCACCTCTACCTGTGCCTGGCCTGCCCGCGTTCGCTGCGGGTGGCCATCACGCGCGACCTCGCGGGTCTGGGCGAAGTGGTGGGCACGTCGCTGGTGGATCCGGTCCGGGACGGGCGCGGCTGGGCGTTTCGGGACGGGGACGGCCACGGCCTGGACCCCAACGGCGGGTTCGCGTTCCTGCGCGAGGCGTACGAGGCGACCGAGTACCACTACGACGGCCCGGTGAGTGTGCCGGTGTTGTGGGATCGGTGGAGCGGACGCATCGTCAGCAACCATGCGCCGCACATCCTGCGCGACCTGGCGACCGGATTCGGCACCGGCCACGCGTTGTATCCGGCGGAGCGGGCCGAGGAACTGTGCGCGTTGGACACCCTGTTCGAGGAGGATGTCACCGATGCCGCACAGCGGGCCGGGCGGGCGTCGGCGGGCCCGCGTCGGGCCGAGGCGATGGGCATCGTCACGGCGACCCTGGCGGTGGCCGAACGCCGGCTCGCGGCCCGGCCGTTCCTTCTCGGTGACACGCTCACCGCGGCGGACGTGCAGTTGTGGACCACGCTCGTGCACCTGGACGCGGTGCACAAGCGGCACCTGGACGCCCAGGACGTGCACCGGCTCGCGGCGCATCCGCATCTGTGGGCGTACGCGCGGCGGTTGAATCGCATCCCGGCGTTCCGCGACAACCTGCGGCTGGACCACATCGCCCGAAACCACCGGAGCCACTGTCGTGGCCCGGCGGCGTCGGGGGTCTCGATCGCGCTCAACGACTGGAGCTGATCTCGCCGGCGCGGCGGTGTGGGGCCGGGAGTGCGCGCACGCTCCGGTGTTCGGTGCTCACACCGCCACGTCGGCGCGCTGTGCGCCGGCCGGGCGCGGCTCCGGCAGGTGCAGGTGTTCGCGCAGGGTGGTGCCCTCGTATTCGCCGCGGAAGACGCCGCGTTCCTGGAGGATCGGCACCACCTGGTCGACGAACTCGTCCAGGCCGGCCGGGGTCAGGTGCGGGACCAGGATGAAGCCGTCGCTCGCGCCGTCGCGCACGTGCACCTCCATCCGGTCGGCGACGTGTTCGGCGGTGCCGATGAACGTCTGTCGGGCGGACACCTCCACGACCACCTCGCGCAGGCTCAGCCCGCCCTTGGCCGCCGCGAGTTCGCGCCAGGTGCGGGCCAGTTCCAGCGGGTCTGCCCCGGTGCGGACCCGGCCCCGGGCGATCGAGGTGCCGTCGGTGACCGGGTCGAAGTCCGGGAGCGGGCCGTCCGGGTCCAGGTCGGACAGGTCTCGGCCCCACACCTGTTCGACGAACTGGATCGCGTTCTGTGGGCTGACCTGCTGTCGACGGATCCAGGCGGCCTTTTCCCGGGCCTCCTCGGCGGTCGTGCCGATCACCGCGGTGACCGCGGGCAGGATCTTCAGCTCGTCCGGGCTGCGCCCGTGCCGGGCCGCGCGGCCCTTCATGTCCGCGTAGAAGGCCCGGCCGGCGTCGTATTCGGCGTGCCGGGAGAAGATCACGTCCGCGTGCGCGGCGCCGAATTCGCGGCCGTCCTCGGAGTCGCCGGCCTGGATCAGCACCGGCCGCCCCTGCGGGCCGCGCGGCACGGTGAAGCGGCCCTCGATGGCGAAGTGCCGTCCGTGATAGTCGAATCGGCCCGCGTCGGGCGCGGCGAACACGCCCTGCTCGGCGTCCGCGACGTGCGCGTCCGGGGCCCAGCTGTCCCACAGCGTGCGGGCCGCCTCGACGAACTCGATGGCCCGCTCGTAGCGTTCCTCGCGCGGGAGGAAGCCGCCGCGGCGGAAGTTCTCCCCGGTCCAGGCGTCCGGTGAGGTGACCACGTTCCAGGCCGCGCGGCCGGCGCTGAGGTGGTCCAGCGAGGCGATCTTGCGGGCGAGTTCGTACGGCTCGTTGTAGGTGGCGGTGGCGGTTGCGGCCAGTCCGATCCGGTCGGTGACCGCGGCCAGTGCGGCCAGCACGGTGAGTGCGTCGGGGCGGCCGGCGACGTCCAATTCGAAGATGCGGCCGTGGTGTTCGCGCAGGCGTTGTCCCTCGGCCAGGAAGAAGAAGTCGAACCTGCCGCGCTCGGCGGTGCGCGCGAGGTGCTCGAAGGAGTCGAAGTCGATCTGGCTGCCCGAGCGTGGATCGCTCCACACGGTGGTGCTGTTGACGCCGGGGAAGTGCGCGGCGAGATGGATGTGGGTGCGGTGGTGCCGGGGGGCACGGGACGAGGGGCTGCCGGGGTGTGGGCCGCCGGGGTGCGAGCTGCGGGACGGGGTGCCGCGCCGGTGGTCGCGGGGCGGCTGCGGGTTGCCGGGTCGGGGCATCGGTGGCTCCTCAGGTCCGGGCGTAGCGGTTGGCGGGCAGCGACAGGCCCAGGTGTCCGCGCAGGGTGTCGGCGGTGTACGCCTGTCGGGCCAGGCCGCGTTCGCGCAGGATCGGCACCAGGTCCTCGACGATCCGGTCGAGGTCGTAGGGCAGTACGCCCGGGATCAGTGTGAAGCCGTCGACCGCGCCGCCGACGTACCAGCCGGCCAGGCGGTCCGCGAGGGCCTCGGGGGTGCCGGTGAAGCCGAGCCCGCCGGGGACCGGCACGTCGGACCGTGCGTCCAGGAGGCTGCGTTCGCGACGCGCATCCGCGTCAGTGGCGGCCAGGTACACGGTGATCTCGGCGAGTACCCGCAGTTCGCCGGGGTCGCGGTCGTTGCCCTCGGCGATGGCGTGCGCGCGCTCGCGCAGTCGGCGGGCCTCGTCCGGTCCGGACGCGTCGACGAAGAGCACGTCGGCGAAGCGGGCGGCGATCTCCAGCGTGTCGGGGCCGTCCACGGTGATCCCGATCACCGGCCGGCCCTGCGGTGGGCGCGGTGTGATGGAGGGGCCGCGGACGTCGAAGTAGGTGCCCTCGAAGTCCACGTAGTGCAGCTTGTTCCGGTCCAGGAACCGGCTCGTGGCCATGTCGCGGATGATCGCGTCGTCTTCCCAGCTGTCCCACAGCCGGCCGACCACGTCGACGAATTCGGCCTGTTCGTCGGTGAGTTCACCGGCGGGGGCGACCGGTTTGCGGCCGAAGTGCCGGGCCTCGGCGGCGGTACGGGAGGGCTGCGGCCACCAGCCGGCGCGGCCTCGGCTGACGTGGTCGAGGGTGGCGATCGAGGTGGATACGTGGAACGGCTCGGTGTGGGTGGTGGTCGCGGCGGGGATCAGGCCGATCGAGCCGGTCGCCGGGGCGAGCCGCGCGGCCACCGAGACCGCGTCGAGGCGGCCCGGTATCCGGGCCGACGGTGGGCCGAGCGAGTCGTCGAGTCGGACGAAGTCGAGCAGGCCGCGTTCGGCGGTGCGGGCCAGCTCGACCCAGTAGCGCGGATCGAACAACTCTGCGGGGCGGGCGTGCGGCGAGCGCCACGCGGCGGGGTGGCGGCCGGCGCCGTCGAGCGCGACACCGAGGTGGAGGTGGCCGGTGGTCATGCGAACTCCCTTGTCATACGGGTGGGTCGGCCCCCGGCCGGGTCGGCGGGCGGGTGCGCCGACCGGCGCGGGTCAGGCGACGGCGGCCAGGCGGCGCAGCCGGGCGGAGAACGCGTCGGCGAGCTCGTCCAGCGGCGCGATGCCTTCGGCTTCGATCCCGCCCAGGGCTTTGATCCCGACCTGGGCGGCCGTGATCCCGACCTGGGCCGTGATCCCGTCCTGGGCATCGGGCCCGCTCTGGGCGTCGATTCCGCCCCGGGCTTCGATCCCGCTCTGGGCTTCGATTCCGCCTTCGACGGAGACGAACCGCTCGTGGACGAACCAGCCCTGTGCGACGTGGTCGGCGCCGAGCGAGGTGAGCACCGGGCGCAGCGCGTAGTCGAGTGCCAGGACATGCGCGGGGGTGCCGCCGGTGAGCACCGGCAGGATCTCCTTGCCGCGCAGCGCGAACTGCGGGAGTACGTCCAGGAACGTCTTGAGCACGCCGCTGTAGGCGGCCTTGTACACCGGGCTGGCGATCACCAGGGCGTCGGCCTCGGCGACCCGGGCCAGTGCGGCGCGCAGGTGGGGATCGGCGAAGTCGGCGTGCAGCAGTGCCTGCGCGGGCAGGTCGCGCACGGCGAGGGTGGATACGTCGTGTCCGTCGGCGGCCAACCGGGCGGCAACGTGGCGGGCGACGACGCCGGTGCGGGAGGTCGCGGAGGGGCTGCCCCATACGGTCAGGACGGTTGCCATGGGTTACCTCGGTTCGGGGGTGGTTCGGGTGGTGGTTCTGTCGGTGCTGCGGGTTCTGCGGATTCTGCGGGTGGCGCGGGGTTCTGCCGGTTCTGCGGATGCGTCGGGTTCTGCTGGGGTTTTCCGCGGACTCTTCCGGGGCTTCGGCAGGCTCTTCCGGGGCTTCGGCAGGCTCTTCCGGGGTTTGTACGGGCTCTATTGGGGTTCGTACGGGCTCGATCGGGGTTTCCGTGGGTTCGACTGGGGTTTCGGTGGAGTAATCAGGGGTTGTCCAGGGGCTGCCTAGGGGTGGTGCCATCGGCGACGGGCTGGTAGTGCCGAGCAAGCCGAAGGCGCCGGTGGGTCGTGTGGGTTGTGTGGGTTGTGTGGGTTGTGTGAGTGCTGCGGGCCGTATGAGTGCTGTGGGGCGTGTGAGTCGTGTGGGTTGTGTGGGTCGCGTGGTTGGCGTGTAGCGCAGGGTTGCCGGGGTGATCGGCCGCGCAGGGAGGCGACTTCGACGGGAGATCTCCTCCTCGCCGCCGTCGGCTCGGCTCGGCCTCCTCGATCTCCTCGGTCCCGTCGGCGAATTCAGGCCGACGGAGGGCCGTCCACGACGTATCGGGCGGGTGTGATCGGGTCGTTCGAGGGGATCCCGCTCGACGGGGAGACCGCTCCCACCGGCCTAGCGGTCGGATGCGGCATGCGGTCGGCGAACGGTCGGTCCGGGTGCGGTGACGTACCGGGTACGCGTGGCATGGCCGGGCTCGGCGGTTCGGCCCCGATCGAGGGAACGCCGACGGCGCGGCCTGGCCGCGCGCTTGGGTCAGCTACAACAGGCGGCGCTGGTGACGCGGCCGAGGTCGATGTGGAGGCGGGCGGACAGCAGCCAACCGGCGGCGGACATGACCGCCCCGTCGCTGTGTCGCGCGTGCTGCGCCACCGGGATCCCCTCGCTGGGCCGTGGCGGAGCGCCACGGCTGGATGCTCCGGAACTTAACGTGCCGGGCGGTGCTCGGTCAATTGCTCGAAGCCGACCGTGCCGGTCGGATCTCCGGCTTCGACCCGCACGGGGCCGGACATCGGGTCAGCTCGTGTGCGGCCCACGCCCGGATTCTCGTGGGCCGCGCACGCGCACTTCACCGGCGTCGTACCCGGTTCGGCGAAGGTCAGGACAACGGGACCAGGCTCAGGTCGTCGACGCGGATCCAGGGGTCGGCTCCCTGGTCCCAGGTACCCGCATAGACGTCGATGCGGTCGAGATCGCCGGTGTCGAAGGTGAGTTCGTGGTAGGCGTAGCCGCCCGAGGCGCCGGTGGGCAGTTGTGTCTCGGCGATGATCGCCCCCTCGCTCCAGCGCATGGCGCCGAAGTACGCCGAGGCGTTGGTGCCGCGTTGGATCCAGGCGCCCAGTCGATACCGGGTGTTCGGTTTCACGAAGACCGGTTGCACGATCTTGTTCCAGCCCGATCCCTGAGCAGGCCAGATCCATGCCTCGTTGGTGCCGCTGCGTGCGAACCCCAGGCTGATGTCGGCTCCGGTGCGTCCCCTGGACCACCACGGGTGCTGCAGGAAGGCGGTCGCCTGTCGTTCCACGCCCGAGTCGGCGACGAGGTTCACGCCACCGGTGTCCGGGGTCAGGCGCACGAGGTCGATCCCGGCGGCGCTGCCGGTGGACGCCCCGTTCCGGCCCGTGACCGTGTAGGTGAGCGTGTGCGGTCCCGAGGTGAGGTGCCGGGTGCCCTGATGCGCCCGGGTGGTGCTCACGGTCGGGTTGTAGGTGTCGGTCGGGCTCCCCAGGAGGGCACCGTCCAGGCGCATCTCCAGGATGCCGAAGTCCGGTGCGACGGTGAGATACTGCTCGATCTTGAAGTTTCCTTCGGTGGGGACGTCGAAGGCGAGGCTGCCGGTGCCGGTGCCGTTGGGCAGGTATGCCTGGGCGTTCTTGGACCAGGTGATGCCGCAGCAGTTGGACTGCGTCGTGAATCCGCCGCCGATGTGCGTCTCGGCCTCGACGCGGATGCCGCCGGAAAGGTCGGCCGGGGCCCTGAAGTTGAACTGTTGCGGCGCCGGGACGATGTTGCCGGGCCAGATCATCAGGTCACCGTCGGCGGTGAACGACCACAGGTCGGGGGGCGCGTCCGCGGTGATGTGGCCTTCGGTGGACACCACGGGGTATCGGCTCTCGCCGAGGCCGTAGCCGATCTTCAATCGGGTGGTGTGGTCGCCCAGTCCGGTCGGGTCCGGGCTTCCGTCCGCCTTCTTGCGGCTCGCGTACTGGAAGAGATCCCCGGTGTCCAGGTTGCGGGCCCACAGGTCCGGGATGCCGTCACCGGTGTTGTCTCCCGGTGTGGACAGCGTGTAGCGCTGCCAGTCGAGTGCGCCGATCAGGGTCGGGCCGGCCAGGCTCGCGGGGTTGGTGGTGCTGCGGAAGAGCCACAGTTGGCTGCGGTGGGTGCCGGTGCCGTCGTCCTCCGCGGTGATCAGGTCGGTGCGGCCGTCGCCGGTGAGGTCGCCGACGGCGAGGATCTGTTGTACTCGCGACCAGTCTTCGGCGTAGGTCCCGCAGACGCCCGTGCAGGTGAAAGCCGGTGGGCGGGTGACTGCGACGCGGTTGGCGGCGGAGAAGTACTGGTTGTCGTTCGCGGGCAGTCCGGGCGTCGGCACGCCGGCGGACAGGCTGTTGCGGTAGACGGCGAGCTTGGAGTTCGCCGGGGTGCCGTCGTCGCGCTTGTAGGCCCACAGTTCGTCGGTGCGGATGCCGTTGCCGGTGCGGTGGCTGGTGGCGACCTTGCTCCAGCCGGTGTGGTCGGCGTTCAGGTCCGGCGCGTTGGCCGGGTTGGAGACGAGCAGGGGTCCGCTGTCGGTACCGCTGTCGGTCCGGTAGAGCTGGAGGTTGCCGTTCCTGTCGGGCAGCACGATGTCTGGGGATCCGTCGCCGGTGATGTCCCCTGCCACGCTGGGCGCGTCCGGGTTGTCGGGCACGTAGAAGGTGTACGTGTTGGCCTGGGAGCGGTTGCCCGCCCGATCGACGGCCTGGACGACGAGCAGGTTCGTGCCCCAGCCGGTCGGCGTCCAGTCGTCGATGGTCAACGAGCCGTCCGCGGCGGGGAATCTGCTGGTTCCGCCGCCGCCGATCGGCAGGGTGTCGTTGAAGGTGTATTCGTAGTGGTCGATGCCGCTTCCGGTGTCGCCGGAACGGAAGGTGAACGAGCCGCCGGGTTGGCCGACCCGTTTGCTCGACGCGGGCACCGAACCGGAGGGCGGGTAGTCGGTGGACTCCACCGTCGGTACGGCGGGCGGGGTCAGGTCGACCGAGAACGAACAGCCGCGCGCGTACCCGCCGGGCAGTTCGCCGTCGCCCGCCTGCACGTACCAGTCGTAGGCGTGTCCGTCCTTCAACACTCCGGGGTAGTAGGCGACTTCGTGCCCGTTCGGGCCGTATCCGATCCAGCCGGAGTCGGCCAGACTCGAACCCTCGCTCAGATCCCAGAGCTGGAAGTGGCCGTCGACGTCGTGTCCGTCGGGGTCACCGATGTTCGCCGCGAGCCGTATGCCTCCGGTGGCGGGGTTGGTCGCGCCGACCCAGCCGCAGTCGCCGCGCGTGGGGTTCTTCGGGGCAGGGGAGACCGTGAGGTTCCAGGGGGTCGCGGGCGCGGTGTTGTACTCGATGTACAGCGAGGCGTCCTTGGCGAATCGTTTGAAGGCGATGTTGCCGGCGGTCCTGGATTCGTTGGCGCGCAGTCCCAGGGTCACGTCGCTCCAGCCGGCGCGGGCGGCGATTGGGCCGGTGACGTCGTAGTCGACGAGGCGGTTGCCGCACCCGGATCGGCCGGCGCCGGCCACGTCGAGAGTGCCCCAGTTCTCGATCGTCCCGGGCTGATTGTTCCAGTTCGTACCTGCGTCGACGGCGCCCGTCAGGTACAGGGTGACCGGGTAGGAGTCCGAGCACGACGCGGCCGCGGAGTACGTTTCGGTGGCGTAGAAGTGCGCCACTCGGATGGTCTTGCCGGGAAGGTCGACCGGCATGCGCCAAAAGGCCCGTTCGAGGCCGGTCGTGGAGCGCCACTGCTGGTATCCGACGCCGGGGTTGAAGTCGGTACGGCCGTACCCGGGGGTGGTGGGGTAGGCGCTCTGGACCCATGTGTAGAGGTTCGATCCGCGCCATATCGGGATCCAGGCCGGGTCGATGTACACGGGAAAGACCGTGTCCGGTGCGGTGAGCAGCGAGTGCTCGGGGGTCAGGGTGATCGAGTCCGGTGTCACCGCGGCGTCCAGGGGCGCGCTGCTGGAGGCGGCGCCCGGGTGCTCCGGGGCGGGTTTCGCGGCCGGGTCGCCTGCGGGATCGGCGCCGGGGTGGGTGGTGGGATCGGTCCGCGCCGCCTGGGCGGAGGGTGCCCGCGGGGGTTGGTTCCCGGCCGGCGCGGCGGTCGTCCGCGAGTCCCACATCATCGGGGCCGGTGCGGCGAACACGGTTGTGCCGTCCGGCCCTTGCGCGGTGAGGTTGCCGTGCGCGTCTTCGGTGACGGTGACCCCGGTGGTCTGTGTGCCGAGTTTCAACGAGGCCAGCCGTGGGTCCTTGGCGGCTTGGGCGCTCTTGACCACCAGGACTTGGGCGAAGCCACCTTCCTCGGTCGCGGTGACGCGCAGGTCCACCTCGGGGAGTACCTCCGGGTAGGTCGCGCTCGCTCCGTCCAGGCGTGGTGCGGGCAACGCGGTGGGCCAGGTGATGGCCAGGCGTTTTCCGTCCCGCGTCAGCGTGGCCAGGGGTGTCGACCCGCCGCCGGAGAACGAGACCCGACTGCTGGTCGCCCTGGGTTCCAGCCTTCCGCTTCCGGTGACGACCAGTGTCGCGTCCAGGTCGACCCAGGTGCCGTCGCGGCGGACCCGGACCGGGGAGGTGGTGCGCGTCAGGCCGATCGTGCCGTTCGGGTTCGCGACGGCGGTATCGGTTTCGGTGGTCATGGACGCGATGGGCACGGGCGTCCCGGTGCGTTCGGCCTGTCTGGTGGCCGCCGCGATGGCGGCGTCGGGGCCCTCCGCGGTGCCGTCGGCGTGGGCGGCGGGCGCCGCCAGCACGCCGGCGACCAGGCCGCCGATCACAGTGATGGCCGCTGTTTTGGCGGCGGTGGACGACCGTGTGCGGCCGAGACGCTGTACGCCCCCCATGGGCGCTCCTTGGGTGTCTTGTCGTAGCGCGCAGGACATGTGGAGACCGCGTTGCTGCGCGCGGACCGTAACCGCGGCGAGCCGCTCTTTACAACCGCTCGGGATGCGGTGACGTGGATCACATCCTGCGACGGCCGGAGATCATTGTCGCGGCGCGTGGGTGATCCGCTACGAACCAGGGCTCTACACAAGGGACTTGTTCGTATCGAGGCGGCATCAATCGGACCGTCCACGGGCGTGATCGCCGGTTTGGGCGCTGTGACGCAGTTCATAAGATCGACAGAGCGAAGTCTTCCGTCACGCAACGTCAGGTTGCTAGGTTTCGCGGGTCTTGGATCCAGCGGGCTCTATCCGAGGTCAACGGGGGCATGCCGTGACGGCATCGTCGGGTCGTTCCAAAACCTTCGGGCGCAAGGCATGGCGTATCCCCATCGTCCTGGTGGGTGTTCTGGCGTTGGTGGGCCAGGCGTCCGCCGCGGGCGCCGCCGGTTGGCAGCCGAAGGATCCGCGTGTGTGGTCGCCCCGCGAGTTGGACAAGACCGCGGCGGTGGGTGGTCGCAACGCCCCGGCACCGAAGGTCGTCCCACTGCGCGGGGACGACGCGCCCGCCTGGCAGCCGGGTGTGATCGCCTGGCCTTCGGCCGCCGAGGCCGAACTCGACGTGGCCGTGGGGGCCGTGGCCGGTCCGGCCGCGA
Organism: Embleya sp. NPDC008237; assembly: GCF_042956465.1. Lineage (NCBI taxonomy): Bacteria > Bacillati > Actinomycetota > Actinomycetes > Kitasatosporales > Streptomycetaceae > Embleya > Embleya sp. NPDC008237. The sequence continues at coordinate 236,673 of NZ_JBIBGL010000002.1, read as the reverse complement.
ACGGCTCCCCGTTCACGGCCGGATCCCCGGCGGTGGCCGCGGCCAAGGCGGCGGGAGTACCGGTGTTCGTCGCCCCGGCGATCGAGGGCGCGATTCCCGGCCGGGACCAAGCCGTCGGTCCGGCGGGGCGGACCGCCTCGGGGCGGGTGCGGGTTGCGGTCGCGGATCGAGCGGTGGCCGAACGGGCGGGAATCCCGGGCTTGTTGGTCTCCGTGCGCGCCGTCTCCGACAGTGCCCGCGCACCGGTGGCGGTCGGCGTGGACTACTCCGCGATCCGCGATGCGTTCGGCGGGGACTGGGCCTCGCGGATGCGTCTCGTCGCGCTGCCCGGCTGCGCGTTGACGACCCCGGAGCGGCCGGAGTGCCGGAGGCAGACGCCCCTTCCCTCCGCGCGCAACGATCTGGCGGCCTCCAGGGTGATCGCCGAGGTGGACCTCGCACCCGCCTCGCCCGCGAGTGTCGTCGACCGCGGCGCGGGCGCCGGCTCGACGGGCGATGCGGTGGTGCTCGCCGCCACGGCGGGCGCGGCCGGCCCCAACGGCGATTACAAGGCGACCTCGCTGGCGCCGACCGGGACCTGGTCGGTCGGCGGCAACTCGGGTGATTTCGCCTGGAGTTACGACATCAATGTGCCACCCGCCCTGGGCGCGGCGCCCAAGGTGGACATCGCCTACTCGTCCGCGGGCATCGACGGCCGCACCGCCGCGAAGAACGCGCAATCGTCCTGGCTGGGCGAGGGTTGGGATTTCGATCCCGGCTACATCGAGCGCAGCTATGTGCCGTGTACCAAGGACGGCCGACAGGCGACGGGGGAATCCTGCTGGAGTGCCCGGCAGCAGGTGACGATGTCCCTGAACGGCCGGTCCACCACGCTCGTCAAGGACGACGCCACCGGCATCTGGCACGGTCAGGACGAGGACCGCTCGCGGATCGAACTGCTCACCGGGGGCGGCAACGCGGACAACGACGGCGAATATTGGAAGATCACCACGGCGGACGGCAGCCAGTACTACTTCGGCAAACACCTCAAGCCCTCGGGCCCGGCCGCCGCGCCGACCGACTCGACGTATACCCGGCCGGTGTACGGCAACAACCCCGGCGAGCCGTGCTACAACGCGGACTTCGCCCAGGCGTGGTGCCCGCAGGCCTGGCGCTGGAACCTGGACTACGCCGTGGACGTGCACGGCGGCCTGATCACCTACTCCTACGCGCCGGAGACCAACCACTACGCGCGCAACCCGGACGACGCCCATCCGGACGGCACGCTCACCCCCTACGTCCGCGGTGGAACCCTCGCGCGGATCACCTACGGTTCCAAGCTCGCCGACACCACCGGGCCCACCGCCCAAGTCCTCTTCGACACGGCGGAACGCTGCCTGCCCAAGGCCGGTGTCACGTGCGCCCCGGGCACCTTGACCACGGGCACGGCCGCGAACTGGCCGGACGTTCCGTTCGATCAGAATTGCGCGCCGACGGGCGCCTGCAACCGCAATTCGGCGACGTTCTGGTCCACCAAGCGCCTCGTGGGCATCACCACCCAGGTCCTGAAAGGCAGTTCGGCGACGACCGTCGACGAGTGGAGGTTCGACCAGGACTTCCCCGATCCGCAGGACGGTTCCGGGCCCACCCTGTGGCTCAAGTCCGTCACCCGCACCGGATACGACGGCCCGAACAACAAGATCACCCTGCCCGCGGTGGACTTCACCGGGCAGTTCATGCACAACCGGGTGGATGCGGCCGGCGACAACGCGCCGCCGCTCAACCGTCGCCGGGTCACCGGCATCACGTCGGAGACCGGGAATCAGGTCGCGGTCGGCTACGCGACTCCCGAGTGCTCCCCCACGACGGTGCCGAACGCGGACGACAACACCAAGCGTTGTTATCCCGTGTGGTGGAACTACGACAACGTCGCCGATCCGGTCAAGCACTGGTTCCACAAGTACGTGGTCTCCGAGGTGACCGAGACCGACTCCACCGGGGACACGCCGCAACGTTCCACCCGTTACGAGTACGTCGGCGGCGCCGCCTGGCACCGCGACGACTCCCAGCTGACCGAGCCGAGGGAGCGTACCTGGGACCAGTTCCGCGGCTACGCGACGGTCGTCGTCCGCACCGGCACCGCGCCCGCCGCGATCTCCCGCACCGACACCACCTACCTGCGCGGTATGGACGGCGACTACCGGGCCGACGGCACGCGTCGGTCGGTGACGGTCACCGATACCCAGGGCGGATCGATCACGGACCTGAACGCCTACCGCGGGCGTGAACGCGAGTCGGTGACGTTCACCGGGGACGGCGGCAGACGGATCTCCAGCAGGGTCGACACGCCGTGGGTCTCCCCGGTGAGCGCCCGGCACGTCATCGGATCGGGACTGCCGGACGTGACCGCGCAGACCGTCAGGACCGCCCGGGTTGCCACCGTGTCGGAGAAATCGGACGGCAGTTGGTGGAGTCTCTCCCAGACCACCACGTTCGATCCGGTGTATGCGGTACCACTCACCGTCTCGGACCAGGCGGACGGCACCGCCGAGATCTGCACCACGAAGACGTACGCGCACAACACGGCGGCCAACATCCTCGCGCAGGAGATCGAGGCGATCGCGGTCACCGGGCCCTGTGGCACCGCGCCCGGAGCCGGATCCACCGTCTCGCACACCCGAACGCTGTACGACGATCTGGCGTTCGGCCAGGTCGGCGCGTTCGGCGAGACCACCACGGCGCAGACGGTCGACGCCTACAACGGCGCCGTCCCCGCACACACGGTCGACGTGACCACGGCGTACGACGCCTACGGGCGACCGGTATCGGTCAAGGACGCGCTGAACAACGAGACCAGGACGGTGTACACCCCCGCTGCCGGGTCGGTGCCCACCGAGGTCAGGACGATCGATCCCAAGCGCTTCGAGACCGCCAAGGTGCTCGCGGGAGCGCGCAACCTCCCGGTCAAGAGCCTGGACGCCAACAATCGGGTCACCGAGCAGAGTTACGACGCGCTGGGGCGAACCACCGCGGTGTGGCTGCCCGGTCGCAACCGCGGCGCGGGCGACTCCGCCAACATGACGTTCGATTACGCCCTGTCGAAGACGGCCCCGACGAGCATCACCACCAAGACTCTGCGGGCGTCACGCAACTACACGTCGTCGATCAAGATCCTCGACTCGTTCCTGAATGAGCGCCAACTCCAGGAGTCGGCCAGGAACGGCGGCGCCGGACGTGTGATCACCGACACCTTCTACGACTCGCTCGGGCGTACCGCCAAGACCAATCAGCCCTACTACACCGGCGGATCGCCGTCCACCACCCGCTACATCGCCAATGACGACGAAGTCCCCGGCCAGAGGGGGTTGTTCTACGACGGCCAGGGCCGCCGGACCGCGGAGACGTTCTCCTCCAAGGGGATCGAGCAGTGGCGCACCACGACCACGTATCCGGGAGCGGATCGCACCGACGTCGTCCCGCCCAAGGGCGGCACGGCCACCAGCGCGATCGGCGATCCCCGGGGCAGGATCCGCGAGTTGCGCCGGTACCAGGACACCACACCGGCCGCCACCGGCGCCTACGAGTCGACGTGGTACACCTACGACGCCCGGGGCCAACTCGACACGGCCAAGGACCACGCGGGCAACACCTGGTCGTACGACTACGACCTGATGGGGCATCAGACGCACGCGGTGGACCCGGACAAGGGCGTCACCGACACCACCTACAACGCCGTGGGGGCGGTCACCTCGGTCACCGACGCACGCGGCTCGACGCTGACGTACGCCTACGACGAGATCGGTCGCAAGACCGCCGTGTTCGCGGGCGCCGCGGCCCCCGCGAACCAGCTCGCGTCCTGGTCCTACGACCGGCTCCTGAAGGGAGTGCCGGACGGATCGGTGCGCTACGTCGGCGGGGCGAACGGCTCCAAGTACGCCACGGAGACCACGTCGTTCGACGCCGGATACCGGCCCACCGGCACCCGGGTGACCATCCCCGCGGTCGAGGGCGCGTTGGCCGGCACCTACGACGCGTCCTCGGTCTTCGAACCGATCGAGGGCCTGCCCTACTCGTCGACCCGTCCCGCGATCGGCGACCTCTCCGCCGAGACGGTCTATTACGCGCACAACGGTGGCGGCGACCTGGTGTCCGTCGGCGGCCTGGCGGACTACGTCAACTGGACGGAATACGACCCGTTCGGTCGACCGCGGCGCATCACCTACGGCGACGTGCCAAAGCAGGTCGCCTTCACCCGGGTCTACGACGACGCCACCGGGCGGGTGTTGCGCAGTCTGCTGGACAAGCAGACCGCCACGACGACGTCGGTGGACGCCACGACGTACACCTACAAGCCGTCCGGCGATGTCACGTCCATCTCCACCTCGCGCGAGGACGGCAGCGTCGACCGACAGTGCTTCAACTACGATCACCTGCAGCGACTGACCCAGGCATGGACCGACACGGGGATCGTCACCACCCGGCCCGGCCCCTCCGTCCCCGGCATCGGGGGCTGCTCCACCACGACGCCGACGGGCGCGAACGTCGGCGGCCCGGTGCCCTATTGGCAGGACTTCGAGTACGACGGCACCGGTAACCGCGCCAGGCTCGTCGAGCACGACCCGACCGGCGCGGCCGGTACGGTGACGACCTATCAGAGCCCGACCGCGGGCCAGGCCAAGCCGCACACCGTCGGCTCTGCCGGCATCACCGGGCCGGCCGGCAGCAGCACCCGGACTTGGACCTACGACGCCGCCGGCAACACCATCTCCCGTCCCGCTCTCGACGCCGGCACCCAGGCACTCACGTGGGACGCGGAAGGTCACCTGGCGAGCGACTCCACCACGGTCGGCGGGCCGGCCAAGACCAGCAGCTACGTCTACGACTCCGAAGGCAACCGCCTCATCCGTCGTGACCCCGGCAGGACCACCCTGTATCTCGGCTCCGACGAGATCACCCTGACCATCGCCGACAACAAGGTCACCGGCCTGCGCAGCTACGCCACGCCGGACGGCGGTCCGGTCGTCGTCCGCGAGGGGGGCAAAATCTCCTACCAGGCCGTGGACGAGCACGGTACGGGGACCACCAGCCTCGACGCCGCCACCCTCGCCACCGCCCGGCGCGACCTGAAGCCCTTCGGCGAACCGCGGGGCACCGCCCCCGCGCCCGGAACCTGGGCCGGCGACAAGGGATTCGTCGGCGGAACCGCCGACTCGGCGACCGGACTGACCCACCTCGGCGCCCGCGAGTACGACCCGGGCACGGGCCGCTTCCTCAGCGTAGACCCGGTGATGGACCTGTCCCGCAGTCAACAGATGCACGGATACCTGTACGCGGGCGGCAACCCCGCCACCAACAGCGACCCGACCGGCCTGGACTACTGCCCCAGCAGCGAGTGCAACCACTACGACCCGAACGTGATCGCGACGCTGCGGTACGAAACGCACGACGAAGCGGTCGCGACCGTGGAGAACCACAGGCGCCAGGAGGACGCGCTCGGTATTCCCCGCAAGGCGAGCACGGTGAAGTACCGCCCGCGCCCTGCCGCCGAGCCGCCCGCGCCGCCCGCCGCGCCCAAGCCGCCGAAACCGAAGAAGTGCGGACGGTTCGATCTCGCCTGCAAGGCGTCCAAGGCGATCGACAAGGTCTCCGACAAGGTGAAGTCCGAGGTCCAGGAGTGGAAGGACGAGTGGAAACACAAGCTCGTCAACCTGGGCGTCGGGATTTTGGCCGCGACCGGTACCGCCGCATGTATTGCCGCGGCATTCTGCGGCGTGGGGCTGTTCGTGGTCGGGGCGAGCTATCTCTATGTCATGGGACTGGAGGCGCACATGGCGGTTGCCACCCCCGAGGAACGAAAAGCGGGGCCGGTTCCCTTCATGCTGGGAACGGCCAAGGCCGAGGCCAAGGGAATCATCGGCGGCACCTTGTTCGGACGCGGTCTGATCGGCGGATTCGTCAGGGGTCCGCAGGAGAAATGGGTTCCCCGAGCCGCGAGGTGGGGCGGCAAGCCACCGATCCTGAGTGGTGTTCCGCGCGGCGAATGGCGGAGCACGGTCACTGGCGCGATCAAGAGCCTGTGGTCTTAGGATGGCATGGCCATGCCGGGGTCGGTGCGCGCGAAAGGCTCGAACGTGGATAAGGAAAAATGCTCCACATCGGACCACATCGGGCTTGAATATGCCCGGAAGAAAGGGCTCGAACCGGGGGCGGTCCGGTGGTCCGGTGTCTTCCGGGATTCGATCTACGGAATCGTCGTCAGCGTGATTGTGACGGTGGGCATCGCCGCGTTGTTCGGCCCGATTCCGGCGGGCGGATTCCTCGGTCTGATGGTGCTCCTGGAATTGTTGTCGCTGATCTGGCGACTCGTTTCGGGACATACGTTCGGATGCTCCGCGAAGTTGGCCACGTTGACCGTGTTCCGGGTGTACGACTACGTGTTCTGATCCGTCCCGCGGACGGGTGCTCCGGTTCTGTCGCGGCCACGTGTTCCGGTCCGTCGCGAGGTCTCGGGCGGCTCGAGCCGCCCGGCGGGCACAGGTGGCCGTTCGCGTCGGATGGCGGCGGTGCCGATCGTGATCGGGGCGGGTCGACGTCCGCCCCGGCGCGAGGGTCCGAGCCGGGAGTCGAAGCCCTGTGCGGTCATTCGACGTTGACAACTCGTCAGGCGGCTCCGTAGCGTCGACGTCGTGAGCCCCGACCTCTTCCTCGTGTCGTGCCGCCCCATCGACCTGTGTCGTGTGGCCGGCGGGCTGTGTCGTACCCGCGGCTGATCTCGCCGCCGCGCCCCCCGCTTCCGCACGTCGATCCGGTTTTCCGCGTCGACCCGCGCACCGGGGAATCCCGGACTTCCGTCCGGATCGCGCACCCGGCCTTGTGGCGTAAGGCCCTTTCCACCCGTTGAACCACCATCTCGGCGTATCTGTGTACGTGTCCGCATGTGAATGCGAATGCGTATCCGGACGCCGGGTGATCGGTTCGCGTCTTCCGCCGTACCCCCACGAGGGGAGAGCCATGCCCGACCGTCCGTCCGGCCGCCTCCGCCCCGTCGCCGTCTGCATCGTCGGCGCGGGACCCGGCGGCGCGTCCGTCCTCGAACGCCTCCTGGCCAACGTGCCCGAGTTGCTCGGTGACCGTCCGCTGCACGTACACGTCGTCGACCCCTACCCGCCGGGTGCGGGTCGGGTGTGGCGGCGGGCCCAGTCGTCGCTGCTGTGGGCCAACTCCTCGGCCGCCGACATCACGCTGTTCACCGACGAGGTGTCCACGATCGAGGGGCCGATCCGGCCGGGGCCCTCGCTGGCCCAGTGGGCCGCGGCGCGCGCCGACGAGCTGCGCGAGGGTCGGGGCGGCGCGGAACTGGAGCCGTTTGCGGCGGAGTTGGCCGCGTGTGGGCCGACCTCGTTCCCGTCCCGGCCGTTACTCAGCGCCTATCTGGCCTGGTTCTTCCGCGCCGCCGTCGAAGGGGCGCCGGCCAACGTGCGGGTGATCGTGCATCAGACGACGGTCGTGGACATCTCCGACGGACCGCGCCGGCAGCGGGTGCAGTTGGCCGGGCGGCGGCCACCGCTCCAGGTGGACGCGGTGATTCTGGCCCAGGGGCACCTGGACGCCGAGCCGACACCGAAGGAACGCGAGCAGATCAGGTTCGCCCGCCGGCACGGGCTCGCGTACATCCCGACCGGGTACACCGCAGACCTGGATCTGGATGTGCTGCGCCCTGGAGAGCCGGTGCTGGTGCGCGGTATCGGGTTGGCGTTCGTCGACCTGATGGTGCGGTTGAGCCACGGTCGCGGGGGCACGTTCGAGCGGGACGCGGCGGGGGTGCTGCGCTATCGGGCCTCCGGGCGTGAGCCGCTGCTGCTGGCGGCCTCGCGGCGCGGTGTGCCCTACCGCTCCAAGACGGGGTACCCGTGGACGGGTGAACGGCCGCCGCTGCCAAGGCACTTCACGGTCGAGGCGGCGCGTGCGGCGGTGGATGTCTGGCCGTTGATCGGCAAGGAGTTGGCCGGTGCGCACTATCACCGGCTGTTCACCGCGCACCGCGAGCGCACCACTATGGAATGGGCCGAGTTCGACGCGGAGTTCGCGGCAGCCGCGGATCCGAGCGAGTTGGTCGCACGCGCGGTGCCGGATCCGGCCGACCGGTTCGATCGGGCGCTGTTGGACCGGCCGGTGCAGGGGCGGCCGTTCGCCGACCAGGAGGCGCTCCAGGAGTGGATGCACGCCCACATCGAGGCCGACCTCACTCGCCGGCACGATCCCGCGTACAGCCAGGATCTGGCGGTGATACACGCGCTGTTGAGCGTGTACGGGGTGGTGCTTCGGCTTCAGGACGCGGGTGATCCGGTTCCGGACCCGGCCCGGCTGCTGGGCTTCTTCAGCTACCTGGCCAGTGGGCCGCCGGGGCCGCGCCTGGAGGAGTTGCTCGCGTTGGCCCGGGCCGGGGTGATCCGGTTCCTCGGTGAGGACGTCGAGATAGTCGGCGACGAGGACGCGGGCGACTGGCGGGCGAGCAGTCCGAGTCTGCCGGGCGTACGGGTACGTGCCCGCGCGCTGGTGGAGGCCCGGCTGCCCGATCCGTCGCTGGAACGCACCCGGGACGCGCTGTTGCGCCGGCTGGCCGCGCGCGGCGAGGCGGGCACGGATTCGGCGGGACGCCTGAACTCGCGTCCGGGCGACCGTCGGGTGCTGGACGTGCACGGCGCGGCGCATCCGAGCCGGTTCGCGGTCGGCCACGGTGTGGCGGGCGGCGCCGGGAGCGCGGGGTTCTCCCGGCCCCGCTTCGACGCGCCCGCGTTCCGGGTCAACGATGCGTTGGTTCGGGGCGTGCTGAATCATCTGCGGGACATTGCACCCGCTGCCGATCGTGCTCTCGATCGGCCGGAACTTGTGACAGGAGCCACCCGGTGACCATTCAGCTCGGCTACGCGAGCCCCGTCGACGTCGACACGTACGGTCCGTATGCCGTCACCGATCCGCAGTATCCGTTCACCGGTCTGATCGGTGACCCCGAATTCCCGGAGGAGGCCGGGCGATACCACCTGTATCTGTCGCACGGCTGCCCGTGGGCGCACATCACGGCGATCGTGCGACATGCGCGCGGTCTCACCGACATCGTCGGCGCGTCGTATGTGGACGAGGAACGCGACGCCCGGGGTTGGGCGTTCCGGGAGCGGTTCGGCCCGGACCCGGTGAACGGGTTCACCCTGCTGCGGGAGGCGTACGAGGCGACGAAGCCGGGGTATGCGGGGCACATTTCGGTGCCGACCCTGTGGGATCGCTCCGGCGGTCGCATCGTGTCGAACGCGTTCGACGCCATCGCGAACAATTTGGCCACGAGCTTTGCCGAAGCGGTCGGCGAGCACGCACCGGACCTGTATCCCGAGGACCTGCGCGAGGCGATCGACATCACCGACACGGACTTCGCGACCGCCGCGCGCAAGGGCGGCCTGTGGACGTCGGAGGAGGGCGAGACGATCAATACGCTGGAGCGCTCGGATGCGCATCTGGCCGACAAGCGCTACCTGTTCGGGGATCGGCTGACCATCTCGGACATCCGGTTCTGGGTGAAGCTGCTGCGTTTCCCGCAGATCTACCGGGCCGCGATCACCCAGGACGGTCGCACTCTGGTGGACTACCCCAACCTGTGGGCGTACGCGCGAGACCTGTACTCGCGGCCGGAGTTCCGCGAGACCACCGATCTCGCGGTGCAGGCGGAGAACGGGCTGCGTCGGTTCCCCGAGTCGCCGGCCTCCCCGACCGCAGAGCAGTGGGCGGCGCCGCAGGACCGGGCGGCGCTCGGCTGATCCTCGGCCCGCCGATCCGACGCGGGGTCGGGTCGGCGTCGGTCCTGCGGGATGCGCCGCACGTTGGGACGCGTGCGTGCGCCGGGGATCCCGGGGTGCGGGACCGGAGAGGGGGGTGCGCCGCCGGGCGGAGGGGGCCCGCGGCGCATCCCCGCGGGGACAGGGACGTACCGCCGAACACGAGCGGATGGATGGACCGACCGGGCTTGCGGCCCGGCTTGGTGGAGTGGCCGAGAGGCGAGGCAACGGCCTGCAAAGCCGTTCACGCGGGTTCGAATCCCGTCTCCACCTCGAAGGGGGACGCGCGGCGCGAACCGTTGGCCGGTGGCTCGGAGTTCCCGACTCCGAGTCGATCGGCGGGCGGGATGCGGGTGGTGGGATGCGATGGAGTGGCCGAGAGGCGAGGCAGCGGTCCGCAAAACCGTGTACGCGGGTTCGAATCCCGCCTCCATCTCCGAGTTGGTGCAGGGCAGGGCGGGCGCGTATGGCGATGCCGGCCGTACGCGCCCGCCCGCTGGGGCGCTTGCGCGTGGGCGCGGGGATGTGTGGGCGCGGCGGTGTGTGGGCGCGGGATGCGTGGGGGTGCCCGGGAAAAGATTCGGGCGCCGGGTGAACCTTGGTCCCCTTCGGGCCGCCCAAAGGATGGACGCCGTTCACCCGTAGTCCCGAGAATGTCCCGAACCTGTCCCTTTCGCTTTTCGGAGGCCCTGGGTGACATTCCGTCAGCAATCGTCTCGACGACGATCCGTGCCGAGTACGCGGCGGCGACGGATCGGTGTCGTGGCCACGACCGTGGCCGGCGCCCTCGCCGGCGGCGCGCTCGTCATCGCACCCGCTCCCGCCGTCGCGGCGCCCGCCGTGGACGTGTTGCTCGCCGAGGTGTACGGCGGCGGCGGCAACAGCGGCGCGAGCCTGACCAACGACTTCATCGAGTTGGCGAACAAGGGTTCGGCCGCCGTCGCGGTCGACGGTTGGAGCGTGCAGTACCTCCCGGCCGCGCCCAAGCCGACCTCGGCCTGGCAGGTCACCGCGCTGACCGGCGCGGTGGCGCCCGGCGGCCGGTACCTGATCGGCGAGGCCAAGGGCGCCGGCGGCACCCTCGCGCTGCCCGCACCGGACGCGCAGGGTGCGATCAACATGTCCGGCACCGGCGGCACCGTCGCACTGGTCCGCGGCACCGCGCCGCTCACGTGCCTGAGCGCGGCGGACTGCCTGGCCGACGGTCGCGTCGTGGACGTCGCGGGTTACGGCGACGCGGTGGTCCGCGAGGGCAGCCCGGCGTCCGGCGCGTCGAACTCGGCGTCGGTGGCCCGGCTTTCGTCGCTCGCGGACACCGACGACAACGCCGCGGACTTCGCGGCGGGCGCGCCGACGCCGCTCAACGCGCGTGGACAGGGTCCGACCGACCCGGGTCCGGGCGAGCCGGAGCCGACCAACGCGCGCATCCACGACATCCAGGGCAGCACTCGGATATCACCGAAGAACGGCACCCGGGTGACCGGCGTGCCGGGTGTGGTGACCGGTGTGCGCAGCTTCGGCAGCGCACGCGGCTTCTGGTTCCAGGACAGCCGTCCGGACGATGATCCCCGCACGTCCGAGGGGCTGTTCGTGTTCACCGGCACGGTCACCCCGCAGGTCGCGGTCGGTGACGCGGTCAAGGTGACCGGCAAGGTCGAGGAGTTCTACCCGGGCGGCGAGACCATCGGCGGGCAGTCGCTGACCCAGGTCACCGGCGCCACGTGGGTGATCGAAGCATCCGGCCAGGCGCTGCCCGCACCGGTGTTGCTCGACGCGGCCACCCTGCCGGACGCGTACGCGCCCACCGGGACACCGTCGATCGAGGCGCTCGCGCTGGAGCCGACGAAGTATGCGCTGGACCTGTACGAGTCGCTCGAAGGCCAGTTGACGCGCGTAGGCGAATCGCGCGTGGTCGGTCCGAGCACCTCGCACGGCGAGTTGTGGGTCACCCTGGAGCCGACGCAGAACCCGACCGCCCAGGGCGGCACGCTGTACAGCGGGTACGACGCGCAGAACGGCGGCCGGCTCAAGGTCGCGTCGCTGATCCCGTTCTCCCAGGAGCCGTTCCCGCAGGCGAACGTCGGCGACACGCTCACCGGCGAGACCGTCGGCCCGCTCACGTACGACCAGTTCGGCGGGTACTCGCTGGCCGCGACCACGCTGGGCAAGGTGGTCAAGGGCACGCTGACCCCGGAGACGACGCGGGACCAGAAGAACAGCGAACTCGCCGTCGCCACGTACAACGTGGAGAACCTCTCCCCCAAGGACACCCAGGCCAAGTTCGACCGGCTCGCGAAGGGCATCGTCACCAGCCTGTCCACGCCGGACGTGGTGGCCCTGGAGGAGATCCAGGACAACAGCGGACCGACCAACGACGGTGTGGTCGCGGCCGATCAGACGCTGGACACATTGGTCGCGGCGATCAAGGCGGCCGGCGGACCGGCCTATTCGTGGCGCTCGATCGAGCCGGTCGACGGCAAGGACGGCGGTCAGCCGGGCGGCAATATCCGTAACGCGTTCCTGTTCGACGCTACGCGCGTCGAGTTCGTGGACCGTCCCGGCGGCGGTCCCACCAGCGCGGTGGGTGTACGCAAGGACTGGCTGGGGCGTACCCGACTGACCCAGTCCCCGGGCCGGGTCTCCCCCGCGGACCCGGCGTGGGAGAACAGCCGCAAGCCGCTCGCGGCGGAGTTCCGCTTCCGCGGCAAGACGGTGTTCGTGATCGCGAACCACTTCGCCTCCAAGGGCGGCGACCAGGCGCTGGACAGCCGATTCCAGCCGCCGACGCGTGGTTCGGAGGTGCAGCGGCTGGCGCAGGCCAAGGTGCTGCGCGCTTTCGTGGACGAACTGCTGAAGTCCGACCCGAGGGCGAACCTGGTGGTGCTCGGCGACCTGAACGACTTCGCGTTCTCGCCGACGCTCAAGACGCTCACCGACGGCGGGGCGCTGCGCACGATGGTCGACACGCTGCCCGCGAACGAGCGTTGGGGGTACGTGTTCAACGGCAACAGCCAGATGCTCGACCACATCCTGACCAGCCCGCGGATCAGCCGTTTCGAGTACGACATCGTGCACGTGAACGCGGCCTTCGCGGACCAGGCGAGCGATCACGATCCGCAGGTGCTGCGCGTGCACCCGAGCACGGGCAACGACTTCCTGGATCTGCTGGAGCGGCTGTGGGAGGAGTTGATGGAGCGGGCCTGAGGGGGAACTTCGGTCTGGGCCTTGACTTCGGTCTCGGCCTTGGCTTCGGTCTCGGCTCGGACTTCTGTCTCGGCCCTGGCTTCGGTCTCGGCTCGGACTCGGTTTTGACGTAGCGTCACTTCGCGCCCGGCATCGGATTCGGTGTCGGGCGCGAAGGTCGTTCGGGCAGTTTGGGTGGGGCCGGGTCGGGTTGGCCGGGCCGGGTCGGGTCGGGTTGGTCGGACTGGTTCCTCGCTGCGAACTACCCCTTGGCAGTGGGTCGTTCGGCCTGGGCCAGGGCCCGTGCGGCGGCCTCGGCGAGGGCGCAGGCGTCGGCGACGCAGTCGTAGTCGACGTGTTCGGGCAGGTCGGTGTGCAGGTGGTAGTGCGGGATCAGCTTCTGGTCGTCGATCGAGACCAGGGTCGCCGTCGGGTAGCCGTGCCGGTTGGGTACCACGCCGTCGGTGGAGCTGCGAGAGCGCAGTCCGGTCAGCACCGCGATGTCGTTGCGGGTGGCGCACTCGGAGAGCAGGTTGTTGAACGGGACGTCATAGGGCTCCATGCGCAGCGGCCCCTCGGCCTCCAACAGGACCAGATTGCCGGATCCGACCGTGTCCACGTTGAGGAACCACGTGCGTTCGCGGTCGAGTTCGGGGAAGTGGCGACGGGCGAAGCCCCGAATGCCCTCCTGGAGCGCCTCCTCGGCGCCGGCCGAGACGAGCAAAACCCGCACACCGTCCACGGGTTCGTCGCGCAGGGTGGTGGCGAGCGCGACCAGCACGGCGACCCCGGACAGGTTGTCGTTGGCGCCCGGGACCGCGCGGCTGCGACCGATCTGGGTGAACGCGGCCGTACTCACCGCGGCGAGGCCGATCCCGGCGCGGCGCAGGCCCTTGGACCCGGTGGCCGCGCCGAGTGCGATCAGGGCGGGGCCGGCGACCACCGGCCACCACAGCGGCGGGTTCTCGCTCGCCTTGTCCAGCAGATGCGGATAGCGGGTGGCCAGCCGGCGCGCGGCCCGCTCGTCGAACACCACCCCCGTGGGCGCCGCGTCGTGATGCGCCGTCACCACGAGGGTGCGAGCCGCGTCCGGGTCGCCGACGGAGGCGACCACGTTGTACGCGCTGCGCCGCCGGCCGCCGAACGCGCGGCGGGCGTACTGGCCGCGATAGGAGATGTCGTCGGCGATGCCGAGGGTGGCGGCGGTGGCGACGAGCGTTGCCGCCACCCGCGAACGCTTGGCGAGCAGGCCGGCCACCGTCGCGATCGCGGTGAGCGTACCGATCGGACGGGCGTACGAGGCATACGCCGGCTCCTCTTCGACCACGGCGTCCTTGGCCCCGAGTTCGCGCAACATCTCCGCGATCCGCTGCGCCGCCTCGCGCTCGCCGGCCGAGGTGGGCAGCCGCTCGATCCGGGCCAACGGCTCGATCACGGCTCGCAGTTCGGCCTCGGACGGTCGGCGCGACCGCTTCCTGCGGCCGCTCCCCCGATGCGCGTCGTCGTGTGTGTCGTCGTGTGCGCCGTGTCCCCCGCGACTCGTCATCTCGCCACGATGCCACGCCCACCGGCACCGTGTCCGCCCTGCCGCGCACGTTTGTTTAACGGCGTGGTCGGGTCGGGTGTCGGGGTTGGGCGTCGGGCTTGGGCGACGGGCCGGGGTGGTGGGCCGGGGTGGTGGGCCGGGGTGGTGGGCCGGGGTGGTGGGTCGAGGCTGTGGTCTCGTGGCGGTGGGCCGGGGGCGCGGTGTGGCGCCCTGGCCTCGGGGCTCGCTGGGCTTGGCGCGCGCGTGAGTTGGAGCCACGGTCGGCCCGGGGGCGCGGTCGGCCCGGGGCACGCAGGGTCGGGGCACGCAGGGCTCGGCGCGTCGCGGGCTGGGGCCGGGCGCAGCCTCCAGGCCTCCTGGCTTCGATCCCGCGTCGGGCTCAGCGGCGTCCGGTGCCGTGCATCGGCGTACCGGAAGAACACTCGCATAGTGGTGCTCTTCGGGTGGTTCGCCCGGGGCGGCGAGGTGCGGAGCCGGGCGTCGCGGTGCAGTGCCGGGCGTCGCAGTGCGGAGCCGGGCGTCGCAGTGCGGAGCCGGGCGTCGCGGTGCAGTGCCGGGCGTCGCAGTGCGGAGCCGGGCGTCGCAGTGCGGAGCCGGGCGTCGCAGTGCGGAGCCGGGCGTCGCAGTGCGGAGCCGGGCATCGCAGTGCGGAGCCGAGTGTCGCGGTACTCGGTGCGGGATTGAAGACAGCTCTAGCAACGCTCGGGCGCGTCGACCGCCCCCGGCAGGTCCGTGGCCTCCTCGGCCACCGCGACCGGGGTCGCGTTCCTGCGCGTGGCCAGTACCGCGCCGCCCAGGATCAGTACGAACGACGCCCCGATCGCGAGCGTGAACTTCTCGTCCAGGATCAACACCCCCGCCGCCACCGCGACCGCCGGGTTGACGTACGTGATCACCGTCGCCCGCGCCGCACCCACCTCGCGCACCAACTCGAAGAAGATCACCATCGCGATCGCGGTGCACACCAGCGCCAGAACACCCATCGCACCGAGTGCCTTCCCGCCCGGCACGTGCGAAGGCCACTGCACGGCGGCCAACGGTATGTACACCAGCGCCGTGAAGCCCAGACACACCACCGTCATCGGCAGACTCGGCACGTCCTTGAGCCTGCGCTCCGCCACCAACGCCGCCCCCGCGTAGCACAGGGCCGTCGCGAGCACCTCCAGCGCCGCCCACGGATCGCCACCACCGAGCGTGGGCCCGGCCAGTACCGCAACTCCGCCGAACCCGATCGCGAGCCCGGCCCAGCGCACCGCACCCATGCGCTCGGTACCGCCGGTCAGGTACACCAGCACCGCCCCGAAGATCGGCACCGACGCGATCAACAACCCCGTCGTCGAACTCGACAACCGCCGCTCGGCATCCGAGAGCATCCACCACGGCCCCACGAACTCGGTCACCGCGAACACCAGCAGCGGCCATTTGTACGGCCGCAACCCGCGCAGGCCCGCGCCCCGCAACGCGAACGGCAACAGCAGCAGGGCGCCGAGCCCGGTACGCACGAACACCAGCACGCCCGGCGACACCTCGTCCACCGCGACCTTGATCAGCAGGTACGGGATCCCCCAGATCACACACATGCACGCGAACAACAACGCCCCACGACGACTCACGGCCGTGTCCCCTCAATCTCTTGATCGAAGAGGATGATCAGTCACGCGAGGCCGATCGGTCTAGAACGTTGTTGCGCAGCACGCTGCTGCGGTAGCCGGCGGGGGTCACTCCCAGCACGCGGCGAAACCATCGCCCCAGATGCGCCTGATCCGCGAACCCGACCGCGAGCGCCGCCTCGGCCGGCGTCATCCCCGCGGCGAGCAGCACCTTGGCGCGGGCGACCCGGTACTGGGCGAGCCAGGCGTACGGGGGCAGCCCGACCGCGTCGCGGAACGCGCGCAGCGTCTGGTAGCGGGACAGCCCGATCCCGGCCGACAACTCGCTCAGCGAGGGCGGGCTCACGAGTTGGTCGGCGAGCCGTTCGCGAACCGCCCGGGCCACCCGGGCTGCGTCCGGCGAGCCGTGCCGATCGGCCCTGGCCCGTACCGCGTACCGCCCGACGAGCGCCCGCAGCACCTCCACGACACGGGACTCGCCCTCGAACGCGTCGCCGCCCGTGGTCAGGTGCATGTGTACGGCGACCATCTCGGCGGCGAGCCCCGGGTCGGCCACGAGCAGCGACGGGAAGTGCGGGGCGGGACCGGGCAGGTCCTCGCCGACCAGGGCGGCGGACGGGTAGAAGACCCGGTAGGCGTACCCCTCGGGGATTCCGGGCCCGCCGGTGTGCGTCTCGCCCGGCTCGGCGACCACGATCGTCCCGGGTCCGGACCGATGCACCGCGCCGCGGTAGCCGATCTGCTCGACCCCCTCGACACACACCCCGATCGCGTACTCCTCGTGCGCGTGCGGCGCATACCGATGCCGCCGAAACCGCGCGGTCATCAAATCGAGAGGCGTGTCCTCGACCCCATACACGCGCGTCCACACAGCGGACTCACCACGCCCACGATCGGGCCGCGCCCGCAGGTCGGCGCGGGGGGCTTGACGCCCACTCGACCCACCTGGACCACTTGCGCCGGCTGGGCCACATGCGCCACTCCTGCCACCCACCGCGCCCGTGCCACCCAAGGCACCCGCGCCACCCGGCGCAATCTCACCACTCATGTCGATGCGCTCTCAAATAACCATGCACCGGCCGCCCCGGCACGATCGGCTCGAACCACTCCTCCGGCCCGGGGTCCGACAACCGCAACTCCACCGACTCCGGATCGTCCGACGCCGCATCGCTGAACGTCACGAACGCCGCCTCGACATCGTCGTCGTACAACCCGTGCCGCTCCAACAGCGACGCCGCCTGATCCACCAACAACCGCAAGGCCATCTCCTCCGCAAAACACGCGGGCGGCGCCCACTCGTTCCCACCGAGCCGCCCGGTGACCGTGACGGCAGCCACCACGAACCGCCGGACGAACCCCTCCTCCAGAATCGGCAACGCATCCAACACGAACAACGAGGCCCCGTCCGCCTCACGAAGATTCACCAGATCCGTGAACAGCAGATCCACGAGCACCCCGACCGAGCTCGCCACGGCCCCCGCCGCCAGCCGGGCCTTCTCCTCGGGCACGTCCGGCTGCGCGGTGTCCGGCTCACACCCGAACGCATCCAGCCCGAACGCCCGCACTCCCGCGGCCTGCCGCTCGATCCGCAACCGCTCCTCGGGCATCGGCCGCCGCGCCCGCAACGCGGGATCCCCCGCCGGAGCGTCCGGCCCGTCCGCCGCCAGCAAACTCTCGTACACCAACTCCTCATGCAACTGCACCTCGCTGCGCACCACCCGCCAATCCGCGAGCAACACGCTGGCCTCCAGCACCGCCAGCACCATCTGCCGCGCCGTCCGCTCGGCCGCCTCCAACGTCGGCGCATCCACCGACATCAACACCGCAGCCCCATCCGACCGAGGCGTGACCCGATAGTCCACCAGGTCCACCCCGACCCCATCCGCCTCCTCGAACCCCTCCACGGACTCGAGCCCATCACTCAGCAACGCCCCGACCCCGAGCCGCTGGAGTTCATCCAGATCGGGATAGGTCTCGAGCGGCACGACATCGACATTCACCGGATAAGCCACCCCAAGATCTTCCCGGACCCACCCCCCTCCCCACGCCCGACACCACCGAACAACCACGTGGCGGACCACCCCCCAAAGTGCGATATGGTTTCCGTGTTCGGCCAGCCGAACACCGGGACGTGGCGCAGCTTGGTAGCGCACTTGACTGGGGGTCAAGGGGTCGCAGGTTCAAATCCTGTCGTCCCGACCAGCGTTTACGCAGGTCGGAGGCCGTCTTCTCAGAAATGGGAAGGCGGCCTTTTCCACGTCTCGGGGCGTGGTGGTCGCAGTGTGGTCGCACGGTTGTCGGCCGACCCCGAGCCACGTCATCGAACGACCCGCGACCGCAGCGGTGTAGAGCGGTTTGAACAGGTCGCGGAGCCGGGCCGGGTGGTCGCGGTGTGGTCGCACCCGGCTCGGCAGGTCGATCCTCGCGTCCTCGCCTTCGGCGCCGACGAGGGCCTCCTCGATGGCGTCCACTGCATCGTGCGCGGCCTGCCGGGTCAGATGAGCGTAGATGTTCGCGGTCGTCGACAACGTCGAGTGCCGCAAGGTCTTGGACACCACCGTCAGCGGCACGCCCGCGGTGATCGTCAGCGTCGCGGCCAGGTGCCGCAGGTCGTGCATCGTGATCCGGGGCACCCCGGCCTCGGCGGACCAGTGGCGGAAACGATCCAGCAACGTCTGCGGCCGCAACGGCCGGCCATTCGCCCGAGTGAAAACAAGGCCCGTGAACGGATCCGCCGGATCGACCCGACCGGAACCGCTCGCACGAGCGCGCCGCCGCAACGCCGCCGCGACCCGGGGCGAGATCGCGACCCAACTCCTACTGCTGCGTGTCTTGGGCGCGGTGATCGCCAATCGGTTGTTGTCGATGGCCGAGAGCGTGTAGCGCACATAGAGAACACCCTCGTCCAGGTGCACGTCGGCCCAATGCAGGCCCAGCGCCTCGCCCTTGCGCATCCCGGTACCGATCAACACCTCACACAGGTCCGCCAACAGCGGATCACCTTCGTGACAGCACCGCAGGAACCGCACCGCCTCACGAGCCGACCACACCACCCGCTCCGCCGCCCGCGGCCGAGGCACGATCGTCGGCCGCGCCGGGTTGTACTGCAGCCGATGCTGCCGCACCGCATCCCCCAACGCACTCGACAACGTCGCCATGCACCGATGAACCGTCACCCTCCCCCGCCCAGCCGCGAGCTGTGCCCGAGCGAACCCCACCAGATGACGACGGCCGAGCTCGTCCAACCGGATCCCACCGAGATGCGGCACCAGATCGTTGACCACGTAGTCCCGATAGCGAGCCAACGTGGTCGGCTTCAGCGTCAGCGCCTTGGCCTGCAACACTCCGTCAGGTACTCGGCCACCGTCTGATTCGGATCCGCATCGAACCCACCGACCGCCCCCTCCAACAAACGCCGCAACGCCGCCGCAGCCGCCTCGTCACTGTCGAAGCCGCCACGCCGAACCGTCACCCGAGACCCGGACGGCGCAGGCAGATCCACCGCGAACGTCCACGTACCGTGCCCGGGATCAGCGACCAGCCCCGGACAACGAGCACCGAGCTGCCTGCGCCCCCGATCACGACAACCACACCGACGATAGACACGGCCTTTACAGGCTGAAGAACGCATCGTGATCGCTTCCAAACGGCGAAGGGACACCTACCTCAAGCCTGCGCGCCCACCACACGACCACAACCCGGAACCGACCCACCCCGACCAGCAGACATCCCTTGTCGTGCGGCAAGTGCCGGCTACAGGTCGTCAGGGGCCAAACACAGAGCGTCACCCGAGCCATTTCCGCGCGATTCGGCCCGTCCTGCTACACAGCACAGTGCAGTCACCGGATCCTGGACGCCGTGAGTTGGTCGGCGGCTCGGTTGACAGCGTGCAACCATGCCGACCATGCCCGTTGGCTCGCCGGACAGCCCCGCCCGCAGCAAGACCCTGAGGGCGCCCCGACAGTGGTTGTCTTGACCGGCTACCAGTGCGTAGAGCAAATCTCCCTCGCCCAAGCCATGATCCCTCGCTCGGCCTCGGCCAACATGCGTAAGTTGCCAGAGATGATCTCATCGCGGGGGCGCTTCACATCTCCCGCCGGTCGACCGGCGGAGCTCCGACGTCGTGCATGCAGGCTCAGCAAAAGCAACCGGCCCCTGGCCAGGCCTGGCTTCAGTGACTCCAGCCAAGCCCTGCGAGGTATACGAGCGGGTTACCCGGCAGCGTCGCCGTCGAGGTCCAGGCGGATCAGGGCCAGCGCCGCAGCAATCTCGACGGTCATCTCGTCGTCGGGGCCAAACACCATGCACATGTCCTGATGGAGAGGTTCGAGCACCCGCCGGGCTTCGGCGGTTCGGCCCTGGGCGAGCAGTAGCATCCCGATGTTGTGACGCAGCTCCACCGCTTCCTCGCTCACGTCACTGTCGACGGCCCGCACGACGTTCAGCACGTCCTGGAGCACGGCGAGCGCTTCGGTGACCTGGCCCAGTTCGGCGCGGCACCGGGCCGCCTGGGCACGGCATGCGCGGGACTGCTCGCCGTTGGGTCCCGCGATTCGGGCGTAGGCATCGGCGAGGGACTCGAACTCGGGCAAGGCGGTCCGGTAGTCGCCGCCGAGGAGGCGAATCGCCGCTCGCCGGCGGCGCAGCGCGAGAACGGGCTTGCTCTCGGAGCCGAGGGCGAGGGCAGCGGGTTCGATGACCTCGCCGAGCACCTCGGCGGCCTGAGCGAACCGCTCTTCCCCCAGCAGAGCGTCGGAGTGGGCGTACGCCTCCTCGATGTCCTCGCGCAGTTGAGCGGGAACGGGCACCGGCCGGGCCTTCGGAAGAACGGCCGTGGGCGGCAAACCATCAGATGCGGGCGCCTGGACGCGAGCGCGGGGCGCGAAAGGGCGACGGAACACGCCCGTCGGGTCGGGCGCGCCGGCCGGCCCGGCCTCGGCCGTGCCGGGTCCCTGGCCCGGAAGTGGGAGGAACGGCAGCAACCGCGCGTACACCTCCTGCGTGTCGGCGGGCCGCACCTCGGGCGCCTTGCGCAGCAGGTGCAGGACCAGTTCCTCCAGCGCCTCGGGGACATCGGGCCGCAGTTGTCGCAGCGGCGTGGGGGCCACGTTGACGTGCTGGTACATCAGCTGGAACTCGCCTTCCGCCTGGAACGTAGGTCTGCCGCTGAGGAGTTCGTGCAGCACGCAGCCCAGTGCGTACAGGTCCGTCTGCGGGGTGACGCGTCCGCCGCGGACCTGTTCGGGCGACATGTACTGGTGGGTACCGATGGGGCTACCGGTGGCGGTCAGCTTGGTGACGTCGGTGCGCAGGATGGCAGCGATGCCGAAGTCGAGGACCTTCACGGTGCCGTCGCGTGCGATGAGGATGTTGCCCGGCTTGAGGTCTCGATGGATCACCGGAACGTTGTGCGCGTACGACAGCACGGTCGCGACCTGCGCGGCGACGGCTACCGCCCAGCTGACCGGCAGCGGCCGGTCGGGGACGATGTAGGCGGACAGCGGTACGCCGTCGACGAGTTCCATCACCAGGAACAGCCGCTCGTACGACGCGTCGAGCACCGCGTCGTACACCTGTGGCACGCCGGGGTGCTGGATACGCGCGGTGATGCGGGCCTCGCGGCGGAAGCGCTTGGCGAACTCGTCGGCCAGTTGCGGCGAGGTGATCGACGCCTGCCGGATGAGCTTCACGGCGACGGGCCGGTCGAGCACGGCGTCGTAGCCGCGCCACACATCGCCCATGCCACCGTGGCTGAGCTCCTCCAGGAGTTCGTAACGGTCGGAGATCGTCTCCTGCGGCACCTTGCCCCCGGTATGCGTGATGAACGGTCACGGTCGAATTCAGTGTGGCCATTGCGCTGATAGGCCGTCCAGCGGTGTGGTGCGAGGTGAGCTTGGTCGCCACGGATACCCACGGGTGGGAGAGTACGGCGGCCGGTCGGCCCCGTCGGCCCTTGCCGTGATCCGACGTCATCGCAAGACCTGGCGCCTCGTCGGATCGCAAGGTGCGACTGCGATACGAGTCGGCGGCGGCCAAACCCGATGCAGCGTTGCTACTTCACATCTTTGGCCAGGACGGCGACGGCGACCCTGCCCACCACTGTCGTCAGTACGTAGTTGGTCGAGCTACTGAAAGCGACGCCTACACCGGCGGGTATCGCCTTGGCCATCGCCTTCTGGGTGAAGGTGATCGACACCCGCTTGAACAGCTGCTTGATCGTGATCAAGGCCGGCCCTCGCAGGTACTGATAGACCATCTTCTCGGCGATCTTCATGACCGCGGCCTTGCCGCCCTTTGACGCCATCTGCTCCACCGAACCGGCCAACGCGAGCACGAAAGCCAGGTGCTTCTTGTCCTCATCGCTCAGCTCGGTCTCGTACACCTCGACCAGGCACATGCACATGTCGATCTGGAGCTTGAGGGCCGCCGCGAGATCGGTGATACCGCCGCCCAGGACTGCGACCGCCGTCCCGACCCCTGGAATCACACTCGGGGCTGCGGTGACCGCGCCGGCGACTGCCGAAAGTTTGGAGTACCGGCCGACTATCCTGGCCGCGATCCGGCGCTTGTCTTCCAGGCTCTCGGGCTTCCGCTTGAACTTGTCCTCGAAAGTCGCGCGATACCCGTCTACGAGCTCGGCGGCCGCCCCCGGCGTAATGGCGATCATCTCGACGGCCTTCTGAAGTCGAGACTCTTCGAGCTCGTCCCCCGTGTGGCTCACAGTTTCCCTCTCGATCCGTTGCGCCTCACGAAGAGGGCAACTCGCACTGCACACAGTCTGGTAGGCCGAAATCCAGTGGCATGAACAACCGATTCCAGAGCCCCGACTTTCACGAGTTCGACCTCGCGGCGAGCCGAGCGAGACACAGCCGCGGCCGGGGCCCTTGCCATATCGTCGAGGAGCGTTGCGCCGCTCTGGCAGGTCGCCCCGGCCGGCACTTCCGGCCGGGGCGTACCCATCAGACGTCGTCGTCCAGGCCCTCCTCGCGGCGGATCATCCGCCAGGCGGCCTTGCGGGCGCTGCGGTCCAGACTGGACTTGAAGCCCTTGTCGGGGCCGAAGTACTGACGTCCCATCCCCGCAATGGTGTCGATATGGTCGGCCATCTTGTCCGCGAAGACGTTGTCGAAAACGAGGCCGAAATTGTCCTCGTCATTCACGACGGCCGCCGCCCGCACCTTCGGGTCGGCCTTGGCTTCCTCGAACGGCCGAATCACGTCCTGCTCGGTGAACTCGGTGCCGAAGCGCTCGTTGAACTTGTCGATCAACTGCGAGAGCAGCGACTTCTCCGCTTCCTTGGCACCGCCCGAGCCGTCGCCGAAGCCCTGCATCGTCGTCGGCCCCTCAGCGGTGAGGGACACGTCGTACTCGCCGGTCTTCTCCACCCGCATGTGGCTGAGATCGACCTCGCCTACGTCCACGCCGCCGTCCGCCCGGCGCGGCAGCCGGTTGAGGAGGTAGCGGCCATAGAGATGCAGCCGCTCCAACTCGGCGTCCCGGTAAGGGACGATCTGCGCGAGGAAGCCGTACTTCCTGACGTAGTCGTTGAGGTCGGCACGGAAGCCCTCCGCAGTCTCCTGCTCGTCCGTGTCCCCGCTTTCGAGTCGAACGGTGAAGCGGGCGACGGCGGGGGCAAGCAGCCGGTACAGCTCGGCGTGCAGCTTCTCCCACCTGGACTGCGAGCCCGCGGCCTTCTCCTTGGCGGCGAAGTACGCGGCGGCGAACTCGTCCATCTCCTGCCCGGACAGGATCTCCGCCCGCATGACCCGACTCTGCGCGGTGTAGAGCAGGTTGGGGTCGGAGGGGAGGGTGTTCGCCTCCTCGAAGTAGGGGCGAAAGGCGTCCTGGATGTCGTTGGCGTCGTTGACGAAGTCCAGGACTGCCAGGTCCGCCTGGGTCTTGCGCTCGGCGGTCCGGTTCAGCCGGGACAGGGTCTGGACGGCGGAGATGCCGGTCAGTGACTTGTTGACGTACATCGTCGTCAGCAGCGGCTGGTCGAAGCCGGTCTGGTACTTCTCCGCCACGACCAGGATGCGGTACTCGCGCCGGCCCGCACCGCCGGCCCGGGCGGCCTTGTCGTCGGCACGCGTGTACGCGAACGCTTTCGGGAGCGCGCTCTCCGACAGCCCGCCGTTCTCCTTCGGCTCGGTGGTCTCCTCGCCGTCGACGGTGAGCGAGCCGGAGAACGCGACGAGGACGCCGAGGTCGGGGTACTTGGTGTCGTAGTCCCGGTCCTTGATGTAGCTCTTGATCGCACGCGCCATCTGCACGGCGGACTGGCGCGAGGCGGTTACCACCATGGATTTGGCCCGCCCGCCGAGACGGCCCCGGCTGTGCGTCACGAAGTGCTCCACGATCACCTGGGCGTGCTGGGCGACCGTCGAGTCGTGGGTCAGCACGTACCGGGCGAGCAGGCTGTTCGCCTTCGACGGGTCGACCTCCCGCTCGTCGGGGTTCTTGTTCACCAGCTTCCAGTACGTGTTGTACGTGACGTAGTTCCGCAGCGGGTCGAGGATGAAGCCCTCCTCGATCGCCTGCCGCATGGAATAGGTGTGGAAGGGCCGGTAGACGGCTTTGCCCTCAATGTCCTGGAGCGTGCCGAAGAGTTCGAGGGTCTTGGCCTTCGGCGTGGCGGTGAACGCGAAGTAGGAGAGGTTCGCGGCGCGGGAACGCTCCGCGGCCCTCTTCTTGAGTTGCTCGTCGAGGGTTGCGGCGGCCGGGGCCTCGACCGTGGTCGCGCCCGCGTCGTCCGAGTCGGAGTCCAGGCCGAGGTCGCGCAGGGCCGACCGTACGGCGGTGGCGGCGTCGCCGGACTGCGATGAGTGCGCCTCGTCCACGATGATCGCGAAGCGGCTGCCCTGGATCTCCATCGGGTTGCGCTGGAGGTAGTCCAGCAGCGCCGGGAAGGAGTGCAGGGTGACGGTGACGATCTTCCCGGTGTCGCGGGAGAGGGCCTTGGCGAGCTGTTCGCCCTTCGCCCCGTGCTTCTCGTCGATCTTCACGACGAGGCCTGCCGTCTGCTCGAAATTGCCGACTGTTTCCCGGAGTTGCGCGTCCAGGTTGCGGCGGTCGGTGATGACGATGACCTTGTCGAAGACCGGCACTCCCGGCTTGAGGCCCTTGGCGATGGCCTCGGGGTCGAGCTCGCGGGGGTCGGTGGGGGTGTGCAGGTCGCTGAGGCGGTGCGCGAGCCAGCCGATGGTGTTCGACTTGCCCGAACCGGCCGAGGCCATGACCAGGTAGTCGTGGCCCGCACCGTGTGTTGCGGCGTGCGCGGTGAGCCTCTTGACCGCGTCCCACTGCTGGAATCGGGGGAAGACCATCGTCTTCGTGGTGCCGCCGCCGGGCGTCTTGCTCTTGTGCAGGTGCACGAACCGCTGAAGCAGGTCCAGCCAGTTGTCCGGCTGCCACACCTGCTCCCAGAGGTACGAGGTCGCGTACGTTCCGTAGGCGGTGGGGGCCGGGTTACCGGCCCCGCCGGGCCGGCCGGGGCCGTTGGATCCGGTGTTGAACGGCAGGAAGCGGGTGTTCTTGCCCTTGAGCCGGGTGGTGACGAAGACCAGGTCCGGGTCGACGGCGAAGTTCGCGACGACGCGGCGCGTGAAGATCAGCTCGGTGGGGTCGCGGTCAATGCGGTACTGCTCCTTGGCCTGCTCCACCCCCTGCTTGGTCAGCGGGTTCTTCAACTCGGCCGTGGCGACGGGGATTCCGTTGAGGAACAGGGTGAGGTCGAGCCGGTTGCCCCAGTCGGCCTGCTTGGTCGCGTACTCGAGTTCGCGGACGACGGTGAGGCAATTGGCCCGGTAGCCGTCGAGCACGGAGTCGTGGGCGACGAGGTTGGGCTTGAAGTAGGCGACACGGAGGAGGACCCCTCGGTCCTTGACGCCGTTGCGGAGGACGTCGAGGAGCCCGTTGGTGGCGATGGCCTGGTCAAGGCGGGCGGCGAACCCGCGCTGAGCCTCGTTCGGGTCACCGCCGTAGACGGCGAGCAGCTCACTCCACTCGTCGGGCTGGGTCGCCCCGATGAAGGTGAACAACTCGTTCGTGTCCAGGCCGAGATCGGCCCGGTAGTCCCGCGGGCGCGCTTCGCGCCAGCCGCGTGCGACCATGGCGCCGACGATGGCTTCACCGAAGGCGGACTCCGTATGGATGGGGCTCATGACTAGGCAGTGACTCCGTCCGTTACGTTGCGCCCGCTCGCGGTGGAGACGTCGAACTGACCGGTTACGGCGGCGGTGATAAGGGCTTGGCGGCGCTCATCCGCTAGCCTCCGAAATCTTAGGAACGCGTCTGTAACCTGTCGAGCCCTTACCATGTGGGAATCGAGCTTGCGCACCACTGTGTCTTGTTCAGCACGCGATGGAAGGTAGATCGGGAAGGATTTTAGTGAGTCATTGTTGATGATGCGAATACGCGAATACTGTGCCCATTCCCGAATTTCCTGCTCAGCAGCCCAAAGTTGCCAAGCCATAAACTTTCCATTCACCCCGACCGCAGGGGTGATGGCTGTGAGCTGCTGATTTCCGGTTGCGACATGGCCCAGGTAAGCAACCTTGCCTAGGGATTCACCGATGCCAGTGATGACCACGCTGCCGAAGGGGAAAATGGGGGCGCCATTTCGACGAGTAGCCTTCTCGGCAGTTGCGATGGACATCCAGGAATCAATAGCGGCAGGCGTGTACCAAGGAACGTCACCTTCCGATACGCCCCCATCCGGCAGATCATACAGATTTTCGGGCGTGCTTCCAGTCTGAGTAGAAATGATGGCGCGTCTCAGCTGAATCAAGCTTTCAGTCGCGCAGCCGCCCCCCCTAATTTGGGGACGGCCGGTCAAGCCGACTGCTTCAGCCGCGAGACCCTCGCTAATCAATGATGACTGCTTACTTCGGAGGC
Source organism: Embleya sp. NPDC008237 (assembly GCF_042956465.1). NCBI lineage: Bacteria > Bacillati > Actinomycetota > Actinomycetes > Kitasatosporales > Streptomycetaceae > Embleya > Embleya sp. NPDC008237. Next base: position 209,638 of record NZ_JBIBGL010000002.1, on the reverse strand, counting down.
GCACAAGCTGATCAATACGGTCGGTCTCGGCGTCGAGGAAGTCGGCGATGCGGCGCTGCTCCTCCAGCGAGGGAAGGGGAACCCTGAGCTGCTCAATATCCGGCATGTAAATGGTTTTATGCGTTGATCCCGTGGCGACGCGCGTCAAGTCTGGAGCCATGCCTCTGAGCGCGTGCAGCAAGAATCGCGGCTCCAAGCGTGGTCCGCAAGTCCAGGTTGCAAAGTCCTGACTTGTCGCCATGTCGGTACCCATGATGGCTGAAAATCCGACTGAGGCCGTACGAGAAAGGATGACAGTTCCTGCCGGATGCTTAACAGCAGCAGAGTGGGCGAGGCCAATTGGGCTGATCTTTTCCTTGGTTTCGGAGATAAAGCTGATGTTCCCTCTCCTGAGTTGCCAAACGTCAGCCAAGGTGATCCAAGGAACCGTACAGTTTTCCCAGTATTCAGGAACACTTCGGCTCGGCGTGTGACCAGATCCGAGACGAGCGACAAGGCGGATTGGTACTGTCGGCCAACGGGACTGCGCGAGCCACGGAGCAATATTCGTGTCCGTCATGCCGTAACCTCCCCCAACAGCACCTGAATCTCTGCCTCCAGCGACTTCAGCTCCGCGTCGATCTCTGCCAGCGGCCTCGGTGGCTTGTACACGTAGAAGTGCCGCGTGAAGGGGATCTCGTAGCCGATCTTGGTCTTCGTGTGGTCGATCCAGGCATCCGGAACGTGCGGCAGCACCTCGCGCTTGAGGTAGTCCTCGACATCCTCGCCGAGCGGCACGTTCTCGTAGTCCCGCAGCTCCGCATCCGGCTCCGGCTCGCCTTTGACCTTCTGGACGTCGCCCTCCGGGTCCCGGACACCGATCGTCCCCCGTACCGCCTTCACGAACGGCGCTCCCGACGGCCACATCAGGCCAGCCACGACCACCGCGTCCTTGAGGGCCATGAACGCCTCGGACTTCGTCGCCCAGGACGAGCCGAGCAGGGTACGCACCGCCGCCACGAACTCCTCGCTCCGCTCCAGCTTGGCCACCGGCTTGGCCTCCGCGAGCGCGGACAGGGTCTCCTCCGTGACCTCGAAGCGGAGCTTCAGCGGCCGCTCGACGGTGATGCGCTGGTAGCCGAAGTCCTCGTTGGCGAAGACCTTAACCTTGCCGTACAGCGGGTGCTCGGGGTCCTTGGCGACCTGGAGGGCCTCCGCGTACAGCCGGGTGATGTCGCCGATGTGGTCGGGGCGGCCGTTCGTCCCGTCGCCCAGCTCCTTGCGCTTGTCACCGAGCGACTTGCGCATCTTCACCCACTGGTCACGCGCGTCGAGCAGGACGACCTTGCCCTTGTGGTCGGCGTCCTTGCGGTTGGTGAGGATCCAGAAATACGTCGAGATGCCGGTGTTGTAGAAGAGCTGATCCGGAAGGGCGACGATGGCCTCCAGCCAGTCGTTCTCCAGGATCCAGCGGCGAATCTTGGACTCGCCGGAATCAGCCGCACCGGTGAAGAGCGGGGAGCCGTTGAAGACGATGGCGATGCGGGAGCCGCCGCCACCGTTCACGTCCACCGGCTTCATCTTCGAGATCATGTGCTGGAGAAAGAGCAGCGAGCCATCGTTGATGCGCGGCAGGCCCGCGCCGAACCGACCGGCGTCGCCCAATGAGCTGTGCTCGTACTCGACCTCCTCCCTGACCTTCTTCCACTCCACGCCGAACGGCGGGTTGGCCAGGATGTAGTCGAACTTGCGGCGGGCGTGGCCGTCGTCGGAGAAGGAGTTGCCGAAGCGGATGTTCTCCGGGTCCTGGCCCTTGATCATGAGGTCGGACCGGCAGATCGCCCAGGACTCGGGGTTGAGCTCCTGCCCGTACACCTCGACCGTCGCGTCCGGGTTGAGGGCCTTGATGCGGTCGTCGGCGGCGCTGAGCATGCCGCCCGTGCCGCAGGCCGGGTCCATGACCGTGCGGACGACACCCGGCAGGCTGAGGGCGTCCGCGTCGGGCGCCACCAGCAGGTTGACCATCAGCTTGATGACCTCGCGCGGGGTGAAGTGCTCACCCGCCGTCTCGTTCGACTGCTCGGCGAAGCGACGGATCAACTCCTCGAAGATGTAGCCCATGTTGTGGTTGGAAACGACATCGGGGTGCAGATCGAGGTCGGTGAACCTGCCGATGACCTGGTAAAGCAGGTTCGCGCCGTCGAGCTTTTTGACCTGCCGGCCGAACTCGTACTTGTCGAGGACCTCACGGGCGTTGTCGGAGAAGGCCCCGACGTAGATCTGCAGATTCTTCGCGGCGTTCTGCGGGTCGGCTGCGATCTTGCGCAGCGTGAGGTCGCTCTTGTTGTAGAAGGAGTGGCCCGAGGCCCTGCGCAGGAAGTGGCCGGTGTCGATGTCCTGGTCCGCGAACCTTGCGACGGTCTCGACGACCTTCTCGCGCGTCGGCTCCAGAACGCATTCCAGGCGGCGCAGCACGGTGAACGGCAGGATGACCTTGCCGTAGTCGGACTGCTTGTAATCGCCGCGCAGAAGATCGGCGACGGACCAGGCGTGGTTCGCCAGCTCCGTGTGCTTGCTGCTGTTCAAGAGGTCCCGGCTTCCTTCCGAAGAGCGCCGTCCGGGCGGGGGACGGCAGGGATCCAGTGTGGTCGTGTGCGATGGGGCGCGTGGGGCGTTTCAGGCGGAACCACTGTCCGGCGCGTCGGGGGTCTTCGGGGAGTCCGAGGTGCCTGGGGAATCCGCCGGCAGCAGCACGCCGGCGGTCAGGCCGGTAGTGAGGGTGGCCGCGGTGTCGGCGGCGAGGTCGGCGGTTCGGCGGACGGCCGCGCGCAGTTCGTGCACGCGGCGGAAGGCCTCCCCATAGCGCCGCTGTTCCTCCAAGGGCAACAGCGGTACGCGCAGGCGGCCCGGTGTGACGTGCACGAGGCTGCTGCCGGTCGACGCGGCGGCGATGTTGTCCTCGGCGCCGAGGAACCCGGCCAGGAACCACGGGTCGAGGCGGGCGGGGTCGGGGCGCAGGAGGTGGATGTGCTGACCGAGCAGGGCTCCGGCGTCCCGGTCGTCCGCCACCCGGGTCATCGTGGCCGTGTCGCCGCCCGCGACGGCGCGTACGAGGACGTCCCCGGCGGCGACGGTTTGCGCGGCGTCCGTGTGGATGTCAGCAGCCGTGCCGGACGGCGGACTTCCGGCCGCGATGTCGCGGGCGGCGAGGACCGGCCGCTCCGCGGTGGGGGTGCCGGAGCCCTTGGAACCTCGTGTGCCGGACGGCACCGCCCGCAGCACGGTCAGGGCTCCGCCGCGTGCCAGGTCGGAGACGGTCGCCGTACGCCATTCGCGGGCCGAGGCCCCGGACGGCCGCCACCCGCCGGAGGCAGCGGAGGCCGCCAGCGCGGTGACCTCCTCGGCCAGTTGGTCGTGCAGGTCGTCAACGCGGCGGGCCAGGGCGGCCGGGTCGATGTCGCCTGCGGTCGCCCGGACATGGCGGGCCGGGGTGACGTCGACGACTTCGTCGAGGAGGTCGACGAGCGGCACCGCGCGGGCGACTCCGGGCTCGTCGGCGTAGGTGTCGGGCGCGGTGGTGAACGCGGCCCATTGGCCGAGGACCCGGTCGGTCAGCCCCACCCAGTCGAAAGAGGCGGCGGAAGTGGAAGAGGGCGAGCCGGACCGGCGGGAGCGTGAGCCGCCACGGGTGCCGGCGTCGACCGTGGCCGTGTCGGTGGCGGACGCCGTGTCCGGGGCGCCGTCCCGCTGCTCGCCCTCTCCGTCGACGAACAGCACCGTCGTGCGGTCCGTACCACCCGGCTCGGGGCGTTGGAACACCCAGATCTGCAGACCGATGTGGAGCGGATACGCGGCACCCGCCGGAAGCGAGACGACGGCGCGTAGGGCCCCGCCGCGGATGAGTTCCGCGCGGACGCGGCGGCCGGAGGAGCGGAAGGCAACCCCGGGTGGCAGCAGCATGACCGTGTAGCCGCCGGGCCCCAGGTGCGCGAGGGCGTGTTGTACCCATGCCAGTTCGGACTCGAAGCGCGGCGGGACCCCGTACGCCCACCTTGGGTCGTAGGCCAGCTCGTCGTGCCCCCAGTCCCGGTCGGCGAACGGCGGGTTGCACAGGACGGCGTCCACGGTGACGTCGGAAAAGGCGTCGTCGCGCAGGCTGTCGCCGACGCGAATCACCGTCTCGGCGTCGGGTGCGGCGAGCAGCAGCCGGACTGCGGTGCGCCGGCCCTGGACGGGGAGCGAGTCCTGCGCGAACAGCTCCCTCGCGCCCCGCCGTGCGGCGGCAGCCAGGAGCGTGCCGCTGCCGCAGGCGGGGTCCAGGACGCGGGACGCGCCGGCGGGCAGGAGCCGTGCCATGAGCAGGGCCAAACCCTCCGGGGTCTGGTAAACGCCGCCGGCGGCGCCCTCGTCCAGCTCGCGCTCGGCGAGGACGTCGACGGCGGCCTGTGCCCCCGCCTCACGGACGCAATCCAGCAGCGCGCGGACCGCGCCCACGTCGTCCGGACCATAGCGGACCGGCTCGGTCTCGGGCACGGTGGCCGGAAGCTCGCCCACGAACTTCTCCGCTCGGGCGATCAACTGGTCGCCGGGCACGGCGGCGAGTTCGGCCAGTTCCTCCGGTGTGCGGCGGGACGCGGCTACCACCAGCGGGAACAGTCGCGCGGCCACTCCCGAGCCGGGTCCCAGCAGTCGGAGCGCCGTACGCAGTTGCTCGGTCGGCGAGGCGGTGGAGGTGTGCCCGCGTCCCCGCAGCCATGTCTGGACGGCCGGCAGGTCGTAGAGCGGGCTGGTTTCCGTGCCTGCGCTGGGAGCCGGGAAGTCGTCGTGGCGGCGGCGCCAGTTGCTGACGGTGGCGCGCGTGACCCCTGCGATACGGGAGATCTCGGCGGCCGTCACATGCGCTGAGGGTGCCGTTCGGGCTGATGGCTGCTGGGGCATGGCGTGGGTTTCCGCTCCTCTCAGGCCGATCGCCAAGGAATGGCTAACACACTACAACGGCCGTCAAGTTCATCAAGCCGTTTGACGGAGCTTTCAGCTCTATGCTTACCTATCCATGATTCCGGGTGCAAGCATGAAGCGAGGCCCGCGCCCACGCCGGATCTGTTCCGCACCGAAGTCGCCACCCACCGCGCACACGCTTCTGTCGGGGTGCGCCCCCACCGCCACCCCGACCCGAACGCCGAGGGCGCCATCCACCAACCGCGTGCCGGTGTCCGCCCCATCCTCCGAACCAGCGCCCGGCCCCGGGAGACAACCCATGACCATCACGGAACAGTCCCAGCGGAACGCGGACGAACCCCCCGATCCCGCTCGGCCGAACCTCGCCGACCCACCCCTGCCAGTGGCCGATCTGGTGCGAACCCGTCTGGGCGAGGCAGCACTCACCGAGCCCGTGAAGGCGCTTGTGAAGCAGGCACTGGACGAGAGCGAGACCCGTGAAACCTCCCCGGGCGGCCGGATATACCTCGAGTCCGTCGCCATCGCCCGGTTCCGCGGCATCGGGCCGCGCGCCTTCCTCAAGCTCAGCCCCCGCCCCGGTGTGAACCTGGTCGTGGGGCGCAACGGCTCCGGCAAGTCCAGCATCGCCGAGGGCATCGAGACGGCCTTTACCGGCGTGAACATGCGGTGGCAGGGGCAGCTCACGGTGCGCGGCAGCAACTGGCGCAACCTCCACGACGCCGACGGCAGGCCGGAGATCGAGGTCAGGCTCGCCATCGAGGGCGACACCGGCCGCAGCACGCTCACCCGCACCTGGGAGGGCGACGGCTTCGGCGAATCCCGGGCCGAGCTCAGGCGGCCCGGCCACGGCCGCGTACCCCTCGAACAGGTGAATTGGAAGCAGGCCCTGGGGGACTTCCGGCCCTTCCTTTCATACGTGGATCTCGACCGCATGATCGGTGGCAAGCCCTCCGAGATGTACGACTCCATTGCCACCGTCCTCGGCTTGGGGCAGCTCGGCGCAGCCGCCGGCCGGCTTCGCCAAGAGGCCAGAGCGCTCGAGGAGATGGAGAAAGCGGTGAAGGCGGAGCTGTCCGGCCTCAAGGAGGAGCTGTACGAGTTGGAGGACGACGACCGCGCGGTCCAGGCACTCGTCGCCGTCGATACGGCGGGAACACCCGACTTCGCGACCGTCGAAGCCCTGGTCGCCGATCTGCCCACCGACACGGACGATGGCCTGCTCGCCGCGCTGCTCGCCGAGGCCGACGTTCAGGGACCCGAGATGACGCAGGTCCGCACGGCCGTGGACCGCCTGCGCAATGCCCTCGCCGATGTCGAGGATCTGCGCGTCACAGGGGTCGAGGACGCTCTGTGGCACGCGGAAATTCTCGAACGGGGTGTGGCGCACAACGACCGCCACCCCGACGTGGCCTCCTGCCCCGTATGTGGAACCGACGGAATGCTGGACGAGACATGGGCCGCGGACGCCATCACCCGGATCGCCACACTGCGACGAGAGGCAGAGGCAGCCGCGGCCGCGCGCAGCGAACTTCGGTCGGCCGCACGGGCCGTGCAGGACCTCGTTCATACGCCTCGGTGGATTCCCACCGCCCTCACCGACCCGTGGTGCGCCTGGACCGCTTGCCGGACGATCACCGATCCCGGCGAACTCGCCCGCCGCGCTCACGGGGCCGCCGCGAGCCTGGCCGATGCCTGAGCTGCGCTCAAGGAGAACGCCATCGCGGAGCTGGAAAGGCGCGACGGTCGCTGGCGCGGGCTCGTCACTCGCCTGGCGGACTGGGCGCGGAGGGCTCGTGCCGTGGCGGCGGACAGGTCTCGGCTACGGGACATCCAGAGGGCGAGCACCTGGATCAGGGCGCTGGCCGCGGAGTTGAGGGAACAGCGTATGGAAGGCTTCGCCAACCAGTCGCAGCGGATCTGGGAGTGGCTCCGCCAGGAGAGCAACATCGATCTCAAGGCCGTGAATCTGAAGGGCAGCGAAAAGGCCACTGTCCGCAAGCTCGTCATGGAAGTTACCGTCGACGGTCGGGATGCCTCGGCCCTGAGCGTCATGAGCCAGGGCGAGCAACACTCCCTCGCGCTGTCCCTGCTCCTGCCTCGGGCCGCATCCACCGACAGCCCGTTCGGCTTCCTCGTCATCGACGATCCGGTGCAGTCCATGGACCCGACCAAGGTGCACGGACTCGCCCAAGTGCTGCACGAGATCGGCAGGCACCGGCAGATCGTCGTCTTCACTCACGACCCCCGCCTGCAGAAGGCGTTCACCGATCAGGAGATGCCGGTCACGGTCTTCCAGGTGACGCGTGGCGGGAGGTCCCGCGTGAAGGTCGCCTGCGTCGAAGACCCGATCGCGCAGGCCATCGGCGACGCCCGGGCCATCGCCGCCACCCCGGGCCTTCCCTCGGAGACGTACAGCCATGTCCTGCCCGGCCTGTGCCGCATCGCCCTGGAGAACGCCTTCCTGGAGGCCGCGTGGATCCGCCACCATCGCACCGGCGGATCGGAACACGACCTCCAGGCCGCGATCGACAGCGCGGAAAGGTTTCAGGAGGTCGCGGCCTTCGCCCTCTTCGGCGACGTGAGGCGCGGTAACGACGTCAAGGAGGAGGTGCGCCGCCGCTACGGAAGCTTGGCGTGCTCCCTGATCCAGCGGTGCCAAAAGGGAGCCCATCCCGACGGCACCTCGATCCCCGACCCCCACCGCTTCGTCACGGACGTCGAGAATCTGGCGCAGAAGATCTGCAAGCCGGAGGTGACCGCATGACTCCTCCCTCCGCTTCCGTGGAAGGTCTGCTGTTCACGGCCGACCGCCTCCTCGACGGCGAATTCGCCGACGCCACGACCGCCGGCCGGTACCGTGGCGCCTGCCTCGCACTGCGGACCGGGCTGGAGCTCTGCGTCGACCGAGCGCTGGAAGCCGCGACGCCCGGCCTGTCTCGCACCACGGGGCGGGCCAAGTTGCTCCTCCTGCACTCCGTCGCGTCGACGGAGACGGCCCGACGGGCGAAGTCCCTCTGGTCCCGGCTGAGCCTGGGGTGCCACTACCACCTGTACGAGCTCGGGCCCACGTACGACCAAGTACGGGGTTGGCGAACCGAGGCCGACGACCTCATCCGAGAACTGATCCACTGACTGTTCGTCGCCGTTCGGTTTCTGATAGTTGTTTCAGCGGGGTACGGGCACATGCCCGTGGCGGTGTCCCCCGGCACCGCAGGGAGGACGCACATGAGCACCACCACTCGGGACGAGATCCTCGCCGGCGAGCAGCGGGCGGTGGACCACGCGTACGACTGCTACACCACGAAACTGGCCGAACTGAGCGGCACTTCGGCCGCCACCGCCTCGGCGAGCGGCAAGGACGGGATCGCCAACCGGGCCGAAACCACGGCGCGGGCCGAGGCGTACGGAGGGCTCGGTGCCGAAGCCCTGGTCTTCGCCCGCGTCGATGCGCCGGAGGACCCGGGGGGAGAGCCCCGGCCGTGGTACATCGGGCGGCGCGGCGTGCACGACGCCTCGCACGAGCCGGTGGTCCTGCTGTGGACCAGCCCCCTGGCGAAGAAGTGGATCGAGACCCGGCCCGAGAAGCCGGACGAGGTGGTCCTGCGCCGGCAGCTCCGCTGTGTGCAGCGGGTCGTCGAGGGCTACTTCGACGAGATCGTCCTGCCGACACCCGTTCCCGTTCCCTCGGCCGTACCGACACCCGAGCCCGTCGCCGTACCGGAGCCCCGCCGGGCCGCCGACGACGATACGGCGGATGCGGCCCCCACTCCGGTACGTACTCCGGCCCCCACTCCGGGGGACGTCGTGCCACAGCGGCGGCGGAAGGGGCTCCAGCCGGACGACTTCCTCCTGCGCGAACTCCAGAGGTCGCGCGGCGCCCGGATGCGGGACATCGTCGAGACCATTCGCCGCGACCAGATGGAGCTGGTCACGGGTTCGCCGTCGGACATCCTCGTCGTGCAGGGCGGTCCCGGTACCGGCAAGTCGGCGGTCGGTCTCCACCGGGTGACCTGGCTCGTCAACAACGAGCACTTCAAGGCCCGGGACATCCTCGTCATCGGCCCCCACCAGCGGTTCCTCGACTACGTCGGCCAGGTCCTCCCCACCCTCGGCACCCGGGACGTCAACGCAGTCCAGCTGGACCGGTTGTGGGAGGGCGAGATCCTCGGCGCCGACCCGCCGAAGGCGCGCGTCGTGAAGTCGGACGACCGCATGGCAGCCGTGCTGCGGCGTCGCGTCGAAAGCGACTACCGCCCCGAGGCTCTCGACGGCCTCACCGTCGATCCCTCCTTCGAGGGTGACGAGCCCGCGATCGTCGTCACCGCCGGCAGCACGACCCTTCGCGTGCCGAAGTCCGAAGTCCTCGCCCTCCTCGACCGGGCCCACGCCGGTGACGGGCCGTTCCGGAATCGGCGCGATCGTTTCCGGGGCCTCTTCGTCGACCGGCTCCTGCAGGAGCTCGCCGACATCGCGCCGCGCCGTGGGCAGGCCGGCACGATTCGCCGCGACTTGGAGCGCAACCGTCGGGTCGAGCGCCTCGTCGAACGCGTCTGGCCGTCTCCCGGCCCCCGAGAGGCCCTACGCAGCCTCTACGACTCGTCCGACCTCCTGCGGGACTGCGCCGACGGCATCCTCGACGAGCACGAGCGGGCGGTCCTGCTGCGAGCCCGTGCCGCCGGCGCCGGCGCCGAACCGTGGACCCTCGACGACCATGTCTGCCTCGAAGAGCTCCGCGTGCTGATCAGCGGCGACACCCCACCGCGATACGGCCACATCGTCGTCGACGAGGCCCAGGACCTCACCCCCATGCAGGCCCGCTCCCTGCGGCGGCGCTGTGCCGTGGGCGGCTCCATGACCGTTCTGGGCGACCTCGCGCAGGCGACCGGTGCCCACATCCCGACGAGCTGGGATCTGCTCGGCGCGCTCCTCTCCGACCACGGCGACTGGAGCGTGGCCCAACTCACCACAAGCTACCGTGTCCCCGCCGAAATCATGGAGTTCGTCGCCCCGCTCGCACACGCGATCGCTCCGACCCTGCCCTACCCCCAGGCCGTCCGGGAGGCGGGAGCGGACGCCGTACGCACCGTGGCGACCGAACCCTGGAAACTGCTCGACGACACCGTCGCCCACGTGGCCCGGCTCGTCGACACCAGCGATGGCAGCACCCCCCGCTCCGTGGCCGTCATCGTTCCCGACGACTCGGACTGGCTGGAGGCGATCAGCCGCGGGATCGACGAGGGCGACGCCGTCGGCGAGCAGCATCGCGAGGCCGTGTCCGTACTGGCCGCCGCCCAGGCCAAGGGAATGGAGTACGACCACGTCCTGGTCGTCGAGCCCGCCACCATCGCCGGGCGCGGCCCCGCAGGCCTGCGCCAGTTGTACGTAGCCCTCACCCGCAGCACCCAGAGCCTCACAGTCCTGCACACCGCCCCACTGCCAACGGCGCTCACCGCCTCTGCGGATGCGGATGGCATCGAACCCTCGACATCAGACACCCGACCGGCGGGCGCGGCGGAAAGTCTTCCCCGGATCGGCAGCGATGTCCGGGTCCAGGTCGTGGGCCCCATCTCCGGCGGGCGGTACAAGGTCAGGCCGCTGTCCCCGGTGATCGGTCGGCCGCTCGTGCTCACCGTACGGCAGGGCTCGGTTCCCCCACGCCGGGGTGACGAGCTGGACTGCTGGGTGTTCGCGAACGACACGAGCCAGACGGTGCTCACCGCCGAACAGCGTGGCCGGTCGCCCGTCTCGGAACGAATGGCGGGGCGCTACATCGCGGCGCTGAACGTGCTGGGAGAGCTGACCGGCAGCGACGGCGACGTTCCCGAGGCCCGCAACCGCCTCTCCGAGCTCCAGGGCATGGCCAACCGCATCCTTCGCCGGGACCAGGCCGACTGGGTCGACGTGCTGCACCTGTTCGGTGATCCGGGCAGAGAACGACTCGAAGTTCTTCGCGACCTCGCCGCCACGACCAACCGTGCGCTCAAGGAGGGCACCTTCGACGCGGGTCGGCTCGCGGAAGGGCTGGACGCTTCCGGCTGGGCCGGGCCCCTCGCCGAAGCACGGCGAGAGCTTCGGGAGCGCTTCGACACGGCGACGACGCCGAACTCCGACGACGCGCTCCCCGTCGCCCCGACACAACCCGAGCAGAAGGAAGACGCACACATGACCACCGCGGACGCCACCGCCTCAACACCGGCCGCGACCACAAAGGATGGTTTCCTCCGCGCGCTCGAAGCGGCTGCCCGGGCCGACCGTACCTGCAGGAAGCACGAGGCGGTCCGCCATGCCCTGAAGGCGACACTTCTCTGGGCGGACCTCCAGCCGGCCGACTCCCCGGTCGTCGACGTCAGCTGCGCCACCCGGCACGGTCTCTTCCTCTACGAGGCCCTGGGCGCAGGCGGCTCCACCTACGCAGACCTGCGATCGGGCGCGACCCGCCTGCTCGAGATCAACCACACGCTGCCCACGCCGGCGGATGGTCTCTACCTCGTCCTCCCCGAACCACCCGTCGAGGACTGGTCCGTGGAAACGGTGCGTGACGTCTTCCGCGTCAACGTCATCTGGCGCAGCCCGACCGGCTGGGGCGGCGAGAACGCGGACACCGCCTTTGGCTCCTCCGGGGTGAGTAATCACCAATAGTCGTCGATCAGTTCCCTCTTTCGCCCGCGGAAGCAGGCGAAGCAGGCGCCGGTGATGCCGCGTGGTTTGGGAGTGAAGGCGAACAGTTCTGACGCCCCGTCTGTCCGACCTCGGACCCTCCCCCCTGGACGAGGCCAACGTCATCCTCCTTCACCACGACGACGCCCACGACATACTCTCGCCGCGCGCCAGCGAAGCGGACCTCCACGTCGCAAAGCAACGCGGCGGCCCGACAGGAACCGTAGGGATCGCCTCTCAAGGTCAATACTCACGACTGATGCCCCTGGCCCCGATTGAACCGGATGCCACACACAGCCACACCTACCCGGGCCTTGGGCACCTCGCCGTACCTCGTGCCAACGTGTAAGGCGCTCTGCACTTCCCCCGTTGTGCGGGAGGTGGTGATCAGCTGCCCGCTCAGTCACGAGCACCCACATACCGGCGCAGACCCGCCGACGCGATGTCGCACCGCGTCGGGGCCGCGTTGCGGATGTCGATCCCCCTCGATGCAACCGGTCGGGATGAGCGAAAACACCGACGCCATCCTACCTCGACGCATATGATCCGATCATGAATACGCTGGCATACCTGGGTGAAACCGCAAATCTTCGACTCCTGGAAGAGGAAATCCGCGAAGACCCTCGGCTCGCGGACCACTGCACCGTCACCCTGATCGAAAAAACCGATGACGCCGCTTCACTCCACCATGGGCAAATTGTTGAGATCGCAATCAGCATCGCTGCCGGGGTGGCAACAAATGGAATTTACGACCTGGTTCGAACCCTTGTAAATCGCGCTCGCGACCGCGGGCCCATCCAACCGATCGAGCCCACCAATCCAAATGACGAAGAGCAGGAGCAGGAGCGTTGAATCATCGCAGTCCTTCAGTAGCCAATCCAAGGCCTGTTCTACACAGCACCATGGGTGCCCAGTTACACCTGCGGAGCCAGCTTCTCTTCCTGGAACGCCCACGAGACAACCCTCACGATCTCCTGGCATCCGTCATGTCGTGGAACTTGCGTCACACGCATGAGACAAGCCACTGGGTGCGCTTTCAGGGTTCCACGATCGGAATCCTGCTGAACTTGTTGAGAAGCACGAGGGACTCCCTGGCCGACTATGCCCTCAGGAGCATGGACACGAGAGATTTATCCGCGCTGGAAAACTTTCGATCTCGCGGGCAGCGGCTTTTTAGCAGGAACTCACGGGAATCCCGCATGTTCGGACCCGCAGTGGCCGAACACGCTCGACTGTGGCTCGTTCTGCACCGTACCTATGCACTCATCCTGGGCACGGAGCCTCTCTACTGGCGCGACATGGATACCGCCCGGGAGCAGGCTTCGATTTCTTTGGCGCTGGACACGGTCTGGGGCCAGTGGCAAGGCCAAGGGATGCTGACGCGAAAACCCGATGACTTCACACGCATGCACGGCTTCGGGCCGCTACTGGGGGGAGATGAGCCCATCACAACCCTGCTGCTATTTGAGTGCGCAGGGCTACTCGATGAACATTACCACTTCCGTGGGCCATATCCGCGGATGATGGATCGCAGCCTCTCCAGAATGTGGGAAATCAACCTGCGGGGCGAATATGGCGCGCCATATCGTCTTGCCGAGAAACTAGCGGGCAGGAGACTTTCACACTCCGACGTACTGGCCCTCATCGACTTCGCCCTAAATCCACCCCTTCCTGGCCTGCATTCCGACCTCGATACCATCGACTGGCGCGAACTCTACCCCCCATACCGCTTCATGTTCGCAGCTATAACTCTTCGGGAGCGCCGGACATATGAGCACTCCGAGCAAGAATCGGTCCGTCCGACGCCGCAACAGGTCACCGACTTCTTCAGCGCGATCACCCGTCACACTGACATACGCGTAGGTTCAATCGACTCCAATCTCTCTGCAGACTCCACTCTGCGCGATACGGCGAGCCCCGGGCGGCACTTTGCAGAAAGAATCGCGAGAATGACACTTCTCTTCTCCTCGCTACTCAACCGTGAGCGCGTCAGAGATGTCAGGTCCATCAGCCACTTCGGCTCTCTGATGGTCGACCCTGACGGCGTTCGCCTATTGGATTCCGAAGCCGACGACCATCCTTGGTGGTTTTTCGCCCCCCTTCGCGTCGTTGACAGTGGGGTGCTGGCGTGGCCGAAAAGCAAGCTCACGATGGATGAAGCCACAGACCTTTTCATCGGAGCCGCTATTGCTTCGGCATATGACGATATCGTGAGCGGAGTCGGGCCCCTTGAGCTCGACCATTTGCCCGCACAGACGTTCATGGATCCGGATGAAACCGAGGCCTTGAATTCCGTCATCAAGCAATTCTTGGGATTGAACATCGGATGGCCTACGCAGCGATGAAGGGACTCCCCGCACTCGTACACGCCTCGTTCTCGACGGGGATCCGCGCCAAGCGCCGTCGCGGTGCTTTCGTCCACGGCTAGTGCCGCGCCCGGCAACGTTTGCCCCGTCGCGGTGTTCGGTGCGGTGCATCGGCGTGCCGCCGGAACGTTCTCGTACTGGAGTACTCGGACGTTTCGGCGGGGCGGCGAGGTGCCGTGCCGGGCGCCGCGACGGGGTGAACGTTGCCGGGCGCGGCACTAGGTTTCCACCGCCCAGACTTGAGCGGCATCCCGCCCAAACTGCCGCGCTCTGAGAGGTCCTAACAAATGGCGGGTTTGACGTGACTGCCGGCTCCTTGGGTCGTTGATTCGGTTGTGCGCCGAGGTGAGTCGCGTCCGTGGATCGTTTCGGACGAACTGTGGTCCCTGATCGAGCCGTTGCTGGCCCGCCTCAAAGCTGACACCCGGGCGTCCTCAGGTGCCGGATCGGCGGGCACTGTGCGGGATCCCTTTCGTCCTGCGCACCGGGATCCAGTGGGAGTTCCTGCCGCAGGAGTTGGGCCTCGGGTCAGGAATGACGTGTTGGCGGCGTCTCGCGGCGTGAAACGAGGCCGGGGTGTGGGATCGGCTCCACGCAATCCTTCTCGCGAGGCCGCGAAACAGCTCGACTGGTCGCGGGCGGTGATCGACTCCAGTCACGTCCGGGCCGCTCGGCGGGGCCCGAAAGCGGCCCGAGCACGATCGGGCAGCAAGCGCCATGTCCTGGTCGAAAAGCGAGGGATCCCGCTCGCACTGTCCCTGACCAGCGGGAACCGCAACGACGTCACCGAACTTCCGCCCCTGTTCGCCAAGGTCCCCCCGTCTGCGGACGGGTGGGACGTCCACGACATCGGCGCGACATCCTCTTCGGTGACTGCGGCTACGACCAAGACAAATACCGTCGCCTCATGTGGGCGCGCGGTGTCAAACCGATGATCGCCCGACGCGGGCATCCCCACGGATCCGGTCTGGGACAAGTCCGTTGGGTCGTGGAACGCACCCTTTCGTGGCTCCATGGCTTCCGCTGTCTCCGTATCCGGTGGAAACGACGTGACGACATCCACGAAGCCTTCATGGCCCGCCGCCTGCCTCATCACCCATCGGTTCGTTGAGCGCCTTTTGTTGGGACCGCTGAAAGCGCCCACGGATGGATGTCCGCCATGGGCGATGGACATCCTCGCCGACGCGGTCGGCCTCAGGTCTGGCAGCCTCCGCAGATCCTCGTCCGGTGATACGCGGAGCTCGGTACCACCCAGGAGGAGTTCGACGTCGATCGTGAAGCCGTCGGCCCGATAGGCCTCGGCCACACGATCCACTGCCTCGGCGAACGCCACAGGGTCGGCGACGTCGGTAAACGGGGCGACGTCGTCCGAGATGCGTTGGAGAAAACCGTGGGCCTGGACCGCGTAGCCGCCCGCCAGGACGAAACCGTGGGAGGCCGCAGCAACGAGACTGACGCGGGCGAGCCTGGCGTGCAGGGGATCCATGTCCCAGGTCGGGGAACCTTCCCACATCACCCTCAGGCACAGCGGCAACCACAGCCGAGGCCACACGTGAGACAGCATTTCGCGGTTCACGTGGCGACCGAGTTCCTCGATGTGCATCGCCTCACGAAGCACCGTCTCGTACAGCAGCCACACATCGGCGTCGTCCGCCAGGTCGTAGGACCGCTTGGGAGTCCAGTCCAGGAATGTGGGCAACACGACGACGCCCTCGGCCAGACCGGCCAACTCCGCGAAGACGTCCGGCACCGTGTACGGCCGGACATCCGCATACCGCATGCGAGGGTCCAGCCCCGAGTATGCCAAGAGAGGCACCGAAGGCCCCGTGGCGCGTGGACCAGTTGTGGACCACACGCCATGCACGAAACAGCACGAAATACTACCGAACCAACGTCACGTCGAGTGGCACCATGCCCCTGACCTGCGAAAACGCTCCTCTCGCCCAACTGGGGGTCAAGGGGTCGCAGGTTCAAATCCTGTCGTCCCGACGGTGTTCAAGAGGCGTTGACAGGGGCAAAAGCCCAGGTCAACGCCTCTTGCTGGTTCAGGCCACCACACGAGCGCACGGGTTGATCCCGGGTCGCCATGGACCATCCGTGGACCAATTGCGACCCCGGCGAACCTCCGGCCGAATTTCACGGCGACACGAATGCCCGCTTTGATCGCATAAGAGACTCGGAACCGACACCTTCCGGTCATACTTCATCACTGTTCGCCTTCAAAGAGCTGTCTCGCGGTAAGCCATCCGCCGGTCAAGTGCGCCACGACATCGCACAGGGTCCACGCGACGCCTTCGGCTCCTCCACGAGCATCAGGCATCTCGGATGCGCGCCGGCACCGCGGAGCGCCGATGATCCACGGCTCCGAGGCTTCTACTCCGGTGGGCACGTTCACCATGCGTGGCTCCGAAAACGACCGACATCGCGTGCTGCTCCAGCATCCGGACACGAACCGTCCTCGGGAAGGTCAAGGGCACCTCAGTCGAATGCGTCCCTGCCCAAATGGACGTAGGCGTTCGGCACCCCGGCAGCATCCAGACGGTCTCGTTCCTGCTCCAAGGCAACGGTCTTGCCGCTTCCACGCTCCCCCAGCACAACAACCACCGGCACGTCCCCGGTCTCATCGAGACCCGCCACCCAAACGTGCCGACGCGGGCCCGGTGACGTTTCGCCAGCTGATCGTGTCAGCCATGGCCAGCTTCTCGGGCGATACCACCATTGCGACGACTTTTACATCGGGACGGCCGGACTTCGACCCGTCAGGACCGCTTGCGTCGGTACTCGCTGCGCAGTTCGTCGAGCAGTACCGGTCCGTCGTCCAGGTGTGCGTTCCAGTAGAGCCACCCGTTCGTGCTGACGCCGGCGCTCCGCGAGGCGGCCGGTGACGGGGAGTCGAACTCCTCGCCGTCGAGGGCGATCCGGCCGCGGGCGTCAACCACCGCTTCGACGCCCTGGCCGTCACGTGCGGGCGTGAGCCTCGTCGGTGGTGTGAGCAGTCCCGCGTCGATCAGGTCGCCGAGGCGAATCCACCTCTCCTGTGGAGGGTTCGTCGCCGATACCGTCGGATAGGTGGGGGCGTAGTTCGGTTCGCGCAGTCGCGCGTACGCGTCGCGTACGACCTCGGCGATCAGCGTCCGACGAGCCGGCAGGAAATCGTCGTAGCTCATCGACTCCCACCCTTGTGGCAGGGCGTGCCAGTACATGTGGCGCGCCAAGCGCTCCGACGTCATCGCTGTCGAGGCGAGTTCGCTCGGCCAGTAGTCGGCCGGCGGACGATCGGAGATCTCGATGTTGTCGTGCCATTCGACGAGTGCCATGTTGGCGACCTGGTTGATCCGCTGGGTGTCGTTGACGCCGGTCTTCTTCAGGTGGTTCCTCGGAAAGAGGTGATGGCGCTCGATGCCCTTCTTGGTGAGCACCGCCGGGTCCATGCGGCTGCGCACCCTCGTCGTGGACAGCAACGGCTCGGCGTCCAGCACGTTGAGCGCTGCGACGTAGGCGAGTTGCGCGGGTGACTTCGCGCCGGATGCCTCCAGACTGTTGGGCAGTGTGATGCTCCAGAAGTCCGGGGTGAACGTGGCCTCGACGGTTCGGTCCAGAACCGCCAGATATGCGGCGGCGTCACCGCTGGGTACGGCGTGCAGCCGATTGAGATCCTGTTCCACCCGAGTCTCGAAGGATCCCGAGTAGCGGCTCGTCAGTTGGGCCATGAAGAACCACCGCGCGATGCTCTCTCGCAGTCGATCCAGCGGAACCTGATGGTCGACGCGCCCGATGAGCCACATGAGGTAACTGAAGAGCACGGCGTTGTCCGACGAGATCATCTTGCTACCGCGGTACCCGGCGCGTTCCAGACACTGAAGGAATTCGTGCCAGTTGGTCAGGTCGAGTACGCGCTTTTGGGCTGCTTGGAGCCCGGCGAACCGCACCTTCCTGAGGTCTGCGGACGGCTTGCCCGTCTCGGGGTCGCGCCCTCGCAGGATCGTATACACCTGTTTGAGCACTGCCCGACGCAGCGCGAGCGTCGTGGTGACACGCAGCAGCTGATCCGCCTCGGGCCTGATGTACCAGTTGAACGGCGACGCACCGGTGAGCACCGGTTCACGGGCATCGCGGCAGAACCGCTCCAGCTCGACGCGTCCGGCGGGCCAGTAGACCGACATCAGCGTGAGGATGAAGTCGGCCTGATTGAGCTTGACGCCCTCGCTGTTGATCCGGACGAAGATCTCGGCGACCTGCTCCTCGTCGATGTCGGCGTCGAGTTCGACCACCTTGAAGGTGGACTTGTTCAGGTCGTGAAGCTCTTCGAGCGCGGTTTCCAAACGGTCGCGTTCGTCCTGGTCGAGTTCCCTCTTCTCGGTCAACCCGTCGATGAAGCGGCGGATCGTGGGCTTGCGATTGCCGGGTTGCCACAGCGTGCTGACGTCGGCCAGGTATTCCGGGTCCTTCTCGATCGCGGCATCGGTGACGGCGAAGGTGGCATCGGCCGGCCGGAAGGCGATGCGGATGCGCCCGGTGCTGTAGTCGCCGCGAAGGACGGGTTCGCCCGTCAGCACGGCGTACAGCGCGGTGAGCCGTTGCTGCCCGTCGACGACCAGCGCACGAGGCGCGTGGTCCTTGATGTTGGTTCCGATCTGCCGTGCGCCGGGTTCGGCGCCGGTCAGCCAGAACAGCAGGGAACCGACAGGGAATCCCTTGTACATCGAGTCGAACAGGTCGCGGACCTGGGTCGCCTTCCATACGAATGGGCGTTGGAGTTCCGGTAGCGCGATGTCACCTCGGCGGATCTCGGCAACGAGATGATCCACCCCACCCGTCGTGTCCTTGTAGAGCGTTCGAGCCATCTTCAGGCCTCCCCCGATTGTCGATGACCGGCGCAGTCCACGCTCGTTCGGGCTGTGCAACCGGTGACCGACTGTCACGAATCATGTGAGATTACTCGACTTCGCGGGGACCCGGAAACGGCACGGGCACCCCTGGACTCCACACGGGCATCCCGACGCCATGTACCTACGCTGCCTTGCCGGACCGTCCCGCTGTCGTGGTGATCGACGAGGTGCCGTGGCTCGCGGAGCAGGATTCCGTGTTCGACGGCGCATTGCAGACCGCCTGGGATCGGTTGTTGTCGCGCCGCCCGGTACTGCTTCTCCTGCTCGGCAGCGATCTGCACATGATGGAGCGGCTCACCGCGTACGACCGACCCTTCTACGGGCGCGCCGACAACCTCGTACTCGGCCCGCTCAACCCCGCCGAGACCGCGGACGCGCTGGGACTGGACGCGGCCGACGCCATAGACGCGCATCTGGTGTGCGGCGGCCTGCCCGGCGTCCTTCGCGCATGGCCGCACGCCACCCCGGCGTTGGCGTTCCTGGAAGCCGAGTGCGCCGACCCAGCTTCGCCGGTCTTCGGCATCCCCGAGTCCTCCCTCCTGGCCGAGTTCCCCGCGCCGGATCAAGCTCGGCGCGTCCTCGAGGCGGTCGGTGGGGGCGACCGCACCCACGCGAACATCGCCTCGACTGCCGGGGGCCGCAGCGGGGCTATCCCGTCGGGCTCGTTGTCGCCACTGCTACGCAAATTGGTCGAGGAGAAACGGGTCCTGGCGATGGACCAGCCGCTGTCGACCCGACCGGGCAAACCCGCCCTGTACCGCGTCGACGACAGCAACCTACGGCTGTACCTCGCGATCCTGCGCGGAGCACAGGAACAGGTCCGACGAGGCCGCCCCGCCAGCGCGTTCCGCCTCGTCGAACGCCGCTGGTCGACGTGGCGCGGACGAGCCGTCGAGCCACTGGTGCGCGAGGCACTCGAACTCGCCGCAGGGGAAGGCGCATTGGGCTGGGACGACATCGGGGCAGTTAGCGGTTGGTGGAACCGGACCTTCGACCCCGAAGTGGACCTGGTGGCCGTCGACCGCGCGCCTGTAGCGCGCCACGTGCGCCTGGTCGGATCCGTCAAGTGGCTGGCCAACCCATTCGACCGGCATGACATGGCAGATCTGGCCGGGGCGGCTCCACAGGTCCCCGGATTCGAACTCGGTGTCACCACCTTGGCGGTCGTCTCGCTGTCCGGCCTCGCTCTCGACGTGCCCACCGACCCGATCGGCCTGAACTGGGGGCCCGACGACGTGATCGCCGCCTGGCGCAGCTGAGCACCAAGCCGATCGCGAATCCGCGCCGTAGCCAGGTTCGACAACCGAATACAGGTGCCGACCCAACGTCTGACGTCCACCGCGTGGCACCACCTCGTGCCCGAGGCCGTCATGCTGCGCCAGCTCCGCAAACTCGGCTCTTCCGTGGACCAGTTGTGGACCACACGCCATGCGCGAAGCGGCACGATGCAAAAGAAAACGCACGTCGTATCAAGCATGAAAGGTCCCCTTACCCCGTCAAGGGGTCGCAGGTTCAAATCCTGTCGTCCCGACCAGCGTCTACGCAGGTCGGAGGTCGTCTTCTCAGAGATGGGAGGACTGCCTTTTCCGCTTCTCGGGGCGTGGTGGTCGCAGTGTGGTCGCACGACCGGCGCTCGGCCTTGGGGCTCACGAGCGATCGGCCCGCCACCGCCGCCGTGTAGAGCGGTTTGAACAGATCTCGGAGCCGGGCCGGGTGGTCGCGATGTGGTCGCAACCGATTCGGCGGGTGCCTCGCCACGTCCACTCCCTCGGCACCGGCGAGGGCCTCCTCGATGGCGTCGACGGCGCCGTGGGCGGCCTGACGGGTCGGGTGGGCGTAGATGTTCGCCGTGGTCGACAACGTCGAGTGCCGCAACGTCTTGGACACCACCGTCAACGGCACGCCCGCGGTGATCGTCAGCGTCGCCGCGAGGTGCCGCAGGTCGTGCATCGTGATCCGCAAAACCCCCGCCTGGGCGAACCAGTGGCGGAAGCGGTCCAGCAGGGTCTGCGGCCGCAACGGCCGACCGTCGTCACGCGTGAACACGAGACCGGTGAACGAATCGGCAGGGTCCACACGGCGCGAGCCGCTCGGGTGAGCACGCCCACGAAGGGTGGCTGCCACGCGCACGGTACTCGACCCTCATCCCGGTGAGTCCCGCCCGCCCCCCTTGTTTTGCTCAGCCACGCGCACGGGCATCGGGTGCGATGTCGGCTCAGTCGTCTTGGAGAATCCAGTTAGGTGGGATGAGAGCCGCCTGTCCGCCGCGCCATCGTTCGACGACTCCAGCCCGGAAGCTGTCGTCCCCCAGGTCCGCGTGCTCCATCACGATCACCTGGAACCTCCCGCCGAGACGACTCACCGTGTCGGTAATGGCCTGGTAGACCCGTAGGAGTGAGGCGCGGTCCTCTCCCGCGAGATCCACTTGAGGCCCGTCGTAGTCGGAAGGGAAGTACACCTGAGAAGGCTGGTCGAGGACCAGAACTCGGGGTAGGGGACGTCCTTGCTCGTCAAACCACTCATGCAGGCTGAGCAAGGCGGCGATGTGATAGCCCAGCCAGTTCTCCCCGCTGCCCATGTCGCTCAGCGGCACCGGGCCCCGCGGCGTGTCCGCCACGACGCTGAGCCGGCGGAGGTCCAGTCGCACCGGGTATTCGGAGTGTTCCAAGCCCAACATGCGTGCTTTCGTGGTGATCTTGTGGTTGATCAACGAGAGGCAGCTGGCTAGCCGATCGGCCTGCATGTCCGAGCCGAGTACTTCCTCAAGGTCGGCGATTTCCCGCTTCAGTTCCTCGCGTGTGTCGGTGACGGGCGGAGCGTGTTCGGCACGGGCCGCGTTTTCGAGGAAGAGACTGATCCTGCCTTGGGCGGACGCCGCGCGTAGGGACTGGCTGCGGAAGCGGGCGGCCTCACGCAGGCCGGCGTCAAGCGCTTCGCGATGTTCGCGGTTGCGGACCAGCTCTGCACGCAGTTCCTGAAGTCGCTCTTCCTCGACAGCAATCATGCCTTGGATGAGAGGGGCGTCGTCGCTGACGAAGGCAACATCGGAATCCAGACGTTCCAGGTCCTCACGGATTCTCAGCGTGGTTTCCTGCGCCGAGGAAACCACACTGTCGCACACCGGACAGTGCGGGCTCGTGGCGTCGACTGCGGTCCGCAATAGGCCGAGCGAGGCGAGTCGTTCGCGCTGATCACGGGCCTGAACCAGGTAGTCGTTCTCCTCGGTCAATGTTTGGCGAAGGTCGGTGATGCGCGACCTGATCTGCTGATGCCGAGAGCGGAGTTCCCGCCGCTCGCGGTCCAGGACGGCGCGGTGGTCGGTGGAGTCGGGATACTCGAGTTCACCGAGTGTGCGGGTGAGAGCGGAGGCAAGAATCCGCAGTGCTTCGTCGAAGCCGACGATGTCGTCGACCGGCTCGGACAAGAGGCCCGCGCTCTCCGCCTCGGCTATCAGTCCGCGGGCCTGCCCAGGCGCGGGAGCGGCCTGGATAGCCTGGGCAATTTGGCGCTCTACGTTCTTCAGTTCGGCGCGTAGCTGCTTGAGTCGAGCACGACGCACCGCTTGTTCGGGTTCGACCGCTCCCAAGAAGTATGGCAGTGTGTCGCGGATGGCCTGTGGTCGCCACTCGTGTCCCTGGGAGTGGAAGAGATGGTCAGGATTGGCGATTTCGTTCTGTGCTTGGAGGCAAAAGAACAAGGCATGACGAATTGACGGCGACATGGTGGTGCCGCGCGCCGCTGGGATGCGGACGGTCCGGTCGATGCCGCAGAACTCGCTGAGTAGACGTCGGGCTGCCTCGAGAGGAAAGGTGAAGTCGATGCCGTCGCGGGGCGGCGGCGGGGCCCCCGCGTTTTGGAACTGCAGACACAGTCGCGGAGCTGGGCTGGTGCTGTTCTCGGGAGCCGGACGAGCGATGAACAACTGCTGTTCGCCGCGCACAAGTTGCAGGGCGAAGACGCTGGTGTAATCACGGACTTTGCCGGCGCGGACGGGGTAGTCGGTGCTGCCCATGCAGTAGTCGGTGATGGTCCAGATTGACGTTTTCCCGGTGCGGGAGTCTCCGGTGATGATGTTGAGGCGGCCTGGGTTCAACGCAAGGATGCGCAGCTGCTCGGGACGGTGCCCGTACAGGGCCAATGATTTGATCTGGTAGGTCATAGGCGCACTCCGAGCAGAGTCAGGACCGTAGCCGTACTCCCGCCGGTGGGTAGCCAGCGGCCGAGCATCTGAGCGGTCTTTTGAATCGCGATGACCGTATCGGAGGTTCCGGTGATCGCGGTTGGTATCGCACGGTGGCGCAGGGTCAGGCGTGCCCTCTCGTCGAGGCTGAGCAGCTGAGTCTGGAGCGCGAAAAGGATGCCAGGGCGGACCATGTTGGCCAGCCCCGGCGCGTTGGCCGCCATGACGACACGGATGGCCTGGTTCTCCTCGACCCACTTTGCCACGCTGGCCGCGGTGGTCCCCGGCAAGAGCCCCCGGATCGCCGGCTGCAGAGCCATCACTGCTGACGTAATGGCGACCGGCAGCGGGCAAGGTCCCGTCTTCTGGTGGCCCTGCACCACACGGCAGCTGACGAGGGCCATGAATGCCGGGTTGAACAGGGCCCGTTCCTCGCGACTGAGGTCCACAGATCTGCTCACCGGCTTTCCGCCGGCTCCAGTAGGGCCATGAGCCTGGCTTCGAAGTCCGGGTGCCAGCCGACCCGTTCCTCGTCCGCAAGCATTTGGTAGGAGCCGGTGGTCACGAACGCTTCGTCGCATCCGGGCCGGATTCTGTACCGGGCGTCCTGTTCGACCCAGGCGTAGATCTTCTTTGCCTCCCTGCGCATCTCTGATTCGGCTGCGTCTTCGCCGAGGTCGTCGATCATCACGTTGAAACGTCTCTGCCATTCTTCGACCAGGCGTCTCTCATACTCGCCGAGTTCCCCGGGGCGGAGGAGGTTCTCATTGGACCACCGAGAGCGCTGTTCATACGCGCGGACGTAGTCCCTCACGGCCATCCGGATGCGCGCGTTGCCGATGCCGGCAAGTGTCAGTTGACGTACGAAGGTCTTTTCCGTGTGCTCGGCCGCCTCGCCGTGAAGGTCGACGACGTCGACATCGATGGGGAGGTTGTCGGGGCGGAACTGATTGCGCCGCTGGTCGAAGATGTCATCGAATTCAACGCCTGTGACCGGCCCGGATCCTGTGCCTGCCAGGTGGGCGATGCAGCGCTGGAGAAACCATCCTTCCAACCGCTGTAGGAAGGCCGATGCGTGGATATGCCCGACAACCAGCGCGGCCCGGCCCTGCAGCTGTTCGCCGGCCTTCGTGATGTCGTTGGCCTCGTCGAGCACCTGGATACGTTTGAGCAGGCTCAACCGCTGGTTCGCGTCCAAGGCGTCCCAGGCAGCGAAGTTGGCCTTGGCTGCCGAACTCTTGGCAGCGGAGTTTGCACGCGC
This sequence comes from Embleya sp. NPDC008237, assembly GCF_042956465.1. NCBI lineage: Bacteria > Bacillati > Actinomycetota > Actinomycetes > Kitasatosporales > Streptomycetaceae > Embleya > Embleya sp. NPDC008237. Next base: position 185,347 of record NZ_JBIBGL010000002.1, on the reverse strand, counting down.
CGTGTTGAGCAGCTTGAGCGCTTCGGCTTCGTCTCTCGCTCCGCCCGGCCGATTGGGCACCAGGAAGGAACCGGCGGATCCCGTCGGCACAATCCCAGTCGTCAGCAGAAACAGGTTCGTCCGCTCCAGGTCCACCTGCTGCTCGGAGACCGCCGTGGCCCAGATGCGCAGTGTCTTCCAGAGGTCGCTACTGGCATCGGTCATCCGTGTGCCAGGCGCGCGGTGCTTGAGCTGCCACCAGTTTGTGGCCGTGTCGCTGACCGTTTCGATGTCGTCGCCGGCCTCGACGGCAACTGTCCAGTCCAGACCTGTTTGGAGATGCTCGACGCACACCAGTAGGGCCATGCGCAACTGATACAGATAGCCGAGCGCCGCCGCAGAAGCCTCGAAGGGATCGGACTTGCCGCTCATTGCATCCCCGCCCCCGACCCGGCATACCCTGCGTCACGAGAGCGTATCGGCAGCACAGCGTCCGGTTGTGGAAATCGGAAGACGAATCGATTCCCAACGCGGCATCGCCGGCCGGTGCGCGGGACCCTGGCCCGGACAAACCGTTCGGTAAGCGGTGATCATGATGTCGTGGTCCCGGCACCGTCATACAGGGTGCGGACCACCATCTCCTCGGCCTGGGCGTCGGTGATGCCGCGCGGCGCACCGGGGCGCGGCAGCAGACCCGCCGGGACAAGCACATGGGTGCCCGCCTGCGCTCGATCCGCGGGAGCACCGTCCAGAGCGGCGCTGACACGAGTGGGCGTCGTCAGCGCGTTCGCCGGGCCAACTCAGACACGGGCCAGGGTCGCGTCTCCAACGCAGGTCGGATCCAGGTTCGCCGTATCACCCGGAGCGATTGCGGCAACGACGATGCCGAGCAAGCTGTGCGAGTTGACGATTGCGATGTCGGGTGCGGTGTTGTCCGTTCGTCTGGTGTTAAACGAGGATCGGTCGGAGGGCGAAGGCAACGAGTGTCGTGTCGTCGAGACCTGTTTCGGGTGGCCAACACGAGTGGAGAAGCATCGGCAGGTGGATACTCACGAAATCCGCTCCGCTGTGACCGAGTTCCCGTAAGCGGTGATGGTCGAGTGCGGGCCCGCCGGCAACTCGGACTACGAAGCTGCCCATGGTTATCCCATCCGCAGCCTGGGCCTACCCGAGGCAGCCACACCCGGAGTGTTCAGAGCACCCAGCTTCGACTCCGCGGGCCCAGCCTGCCGACCTCTCGGTGCGTCCCGACGGCACCCGGCAGGATGCTGCCTTCCCGCCGCAACTACGCTGCTCCGTCGCCTCAATCACGATCCTTATCGGCGAGATACTCCCTGACGAGGCGTCCCAGTACGTCGCCCTCATGGGCGCGCTCGTTGAAGACAGCTCGCCGAAAGCCGTCGTACTCCTCACCCTCCAGGAAGGCAGTCATCCACTTCGCCTTCGGGTGGTGGTAGCCACAGCACATCAGGCGAGTACAAACTTTTCGAGAGGTGCCGAGGTTCGGCGTTCGCCAGGGATGATGCGGATAGCCCCGCAACTCTTCCTTGCAGCTCTCAAGGATCTTGGACAACTCCGTCTTGTTCTGATGCCGTTCGGTCCCGTAGTGCAACCGGAACCACTCACGGCGATCCGTGTCTGCTATCTCCCGCTGCACGCGCTCAACGCGCCTCGTGATGCCGGCGTAGACCTCGGGACGCATGGCTCGCGTTGCGAAGCCCGCCTTCGGATACCTGTGGTGCAGGTCCAGGTTCGCCACCCAACTCTTGGCGGTGCGACCCTTCTTCCAGCGATTGCAGTCATCGCAGGCCGGAACGAAGTTCCACCAGATATCGGGTCCTCCATCTGTGATGGGCTTCTCGTGGTCGAGTGTCGTAGCAGGCGACCGCCCACAGTAAGTACAGAGTCCGCGCTGCGCTGTCAGGACCATGAGCCATTCCCAGGTCTTCTGCTTACCTCGCTCACCACGACGGATCTTGTCCACCCGCATCCTTCCCGTGACTCGGTCGCGGGGATCGTAGGAGGAAGCACTGACATGCAGAGCGTGTGCCATCGACTCGACATGGGCGGATGGAGGCTGCTCGGCGGTGGGCGGCTGATCTGTCGGCGCCTGGACAACCACCCGGACGCGTGGTTCGGGTCGTACAAATGCGCGAGTACTACATCTACAACGAGAATCGACTGCTCGCCGCCGGGGCTGCCAAAAGTTGGATGCCTTTGCCGGTCGAGGAACCCAGCAACGATCCGGAGGACTTGGTCGCTCGGGTCGTCGAACTCCGATGCGAAACCGCTGCACCCAGACGAACGCACGGCACCAACGCTCGGACGCTGTGGACCAGTTGTGGACCACACGCCATGCACGAAACGGCACGATATACTGGAAATCGAACGTCGCGTTGAGCAGTAAAGTGCCCCTGACCTGCGGAAATGCCCCGTCTCCTTGACTGGGGGTCAAGGGGTCGCAGGTTCAAATCCTGTCGTCCCGACGGTGTTTGCGCGCTCCGGCGCAGGTCAGGGCCCTGTTTCACCTCGATGAGGCAGGGTCCTTGGTCATTTCCAGGGGCGACCGTCTCACAATTTCTCACATTCCTTGTTGATCTTGTTCAGCCGAGCAGTTCGCTCTGGTTCGGGACGTTGCTCCCAGCCGGGCTGTTCGACCGCCGGATCGCCATGCCTGTCTCGTCGGGCTCGGTGGCGTCCTCGAATTCGGCACGTGGGCCTCGTCGGGCAGCCGGCGCGGATCCCCCGACGTGTCCAGGAGTTCAACCGGTTCGCCGTCGACGTGGGTGGTCGGAACGCGCTCACCATGCTCGTCCCCTCCGACCCCGGAAGCGTTGCCCGCGCGTGCGCGCCTGGGCCGAGACCGCACGGCAGGGACGATCGGAGGCACACCGGCGCATTGTGCGCTCGCGGTCGATACGCAGGTCACCGAAGGCGCCACCCCGCCCCTTTCGCGGTGGCTCCAGCCTCGGCTGTGGTGAAGCCGATGTGACTCCTTGTAGCGTTGCCGAATGTCGGTTCGGTCAAGTGACGAAGCCGAGCGGGTCACAGTGGCTTGGCGGGCCCTTACCGCGTGGCTTGCCGAGCATGCTCCCCTCTCGTATGCCTCGATTCTGCCGCCCGCGACCGACGAGGAGATCGCCGCTGCGGACTCTCGGATGAAGCAGCACCTCGGGTTCGGCCTGCCCGTGGAACTGGACGCGCTTTGGCGACTGTGCGGTGGCACGGAACACCAGTACATCGAGAATGACGAGCAGGGTGAGGTCGGCTCCGGGGCTTTCCTGCCCCACGGAGTGATGTTCTCCCTGGCGCAGGCTGTGGACTTGAGGCTCGCCATGCTCGGGCGGAGCGCGCCGGGCGACATGTGGGGCGGAGCCCGCGTACTCCCCTGGCTCACCCGGGACGAAGCCGGACCCGAGCAGGGTCGCTATGCCGGCGACGTCGGCGTCGGAGACTGGTCGATCGTGGAGCAGCCGGTGACGGAGGCGGTCTGCCCGTCGATCTCCGCCTACCTCGAAGCCGTTCTGCGCACCCTGACGGACGGCCCCGCGAACCTGATGCGCGACGATGTGCCCGGACTCGTATGGGGTTGCCTGATCTGGGACAACCCCGAGCGTCCCGGAATGCTGGACGCCTTCGCGCACTGGACCCCGATTCACTGAGCATCGGGCCCTACGCCTCGTGTTCACGAGGCGCAGGGCGGCCCGACCGTGAGCTGTCGGTCAGGGCTTTGCCATCGTGCAGAGGAGTTCCGTCCGGCTCGGGTCGCACGCCCTGAACCAGGTGTTACCCGGGTCCACGGTGTAGTGGTCCTGATCGAGCATCCGAAGGACGGTGCGACCGGGCAATACGCGGGCTTCGACATCGAGGTCGCCGAGATTGTCGCGGCCTGTCTCGGGTTCGGCCCGGACCGTTTCCGGTTCGAACCGGTGGACGGCCCGGACCGACTGAGCGCGATCATCAAGGGCGAAGTCGACTACTACGTCTGCCTGTACGTCATCGCCGACGAACGCAAGAACAGTGTCGGGATCGCCGGCCCGTATCTCCTCAGCGGGCAGGGACTCCTGATCAAGACCGACGACCGGGCGATCACCGGCTTCGACGCTCACCGGCTTCTGCGCTTCGATGGCCGGCCGCAAGGTGTGCACGGCAGCGGGCAGTTCGGCCTTCACGACACTCTCACAGGACCTCCCGCAAAGCACCGTGTCCATCGTGCCTGCCGGCCTCTCGTGCGCTGCTCACGTGTCGGCGCCGACCGAAGTGCGGTCAGTAGTCCCAGACGGTCGGTACGAAACGGAAGGCGTTGCCGGCGACCGCCACGTGGCAGGCGGACGGGAACGGCAGGTGGGCGGCCAGCAGTTGCCCGCCGTTCGCCGCCAGCTCCGTCAGGAGAGCGAACCGGACGCGGGCCGCTTTCTCGGGGTCGTGGTCGAAGCCGTTGTGCCAGTCGGGCTTGTCGAACCCGGTCTGGAACACGGCGTCGCCGGCGAACGTCAGTCGGTCGCCGCCGGACTCCAGGCGGATGATGCTGTGGCCGGGGGTGTGCCCGCCGGTGCGCTGCATCACCACTCCCGGCGCCACCTCGTACTCCGTCTCGAACGGCCGCAACTGGCTGCGGTACACGTCCAGGAACTGCGCGGCGGTCTTTCGCAGCACACCCGGCACCGGTGTCGGCATGACGGTGCGGGAGAAGTCGGGCTCGTCCCAGAACTCGGCCTCGGCCGCCGCCAGGTGGACGTGCAGGTCCTGGCGCAGCCGGCCCCTCAGCCCCTCGACGAGCAGCCCGCCGATGTGGTCCATGTGCAGGTGGGTGAGCACCACGTCGGTCACGGACGCGGGATCGATCCCGGCGGCGTCCAGTCGCATGGCCAGTTGTCCGGCGCGTGGGAAGCCCGGGAACTCCGTCCCCAGACCGGCGTCGACGAGGATGGTCCGGTCACCGCTGCGCACCACGGCGACGTTCAGCGGCCAGTTGCACACCTCCGGCGGCAGGAACATGTCACCGAGCCAGGCCGCAAGTTCCTCCTCGGCGGCGTTGGTGGCCAGCGTCGTGGTGGTGATCGGCAGCACGCCGTCGCTGATCACCGTCACATCGATGTCGCCGACCTTCAGCGGGTAGCGCGAGGGAACCAGGTCGTCATGCCCCGGTGCATGAGAGTGTGCGAGGTGGACTTGGCTCATGGTGTTCTCCTCTGCAAGCGTGTGAATCGAAGACATCGACGGCGCCGTGGGGCACAACGTCCAGTCGTCCCTTAGGACCGGACGGCACCCGGGTTTGTGACACCCGCAGGCCGTGGTCGGCCTTTTCCCGGCTCACGTGGCTCCGGGTGCCCGGCTTCACCTAGGGGTGGGAGGATGCGGCCCATAGCAGACGATGCGAGGGCCCGGCCGAGCAGGGGCTTCACCGGTTTCGGGGGTCCGATATGAAGTCACGAGCCACCGCGCGCACTTCGGCGTCGGGGTGCCTCGTCGAGCCCCCACCGGAACCCCACCGGAACCAGGCCACGGCCTTCGCGGTCGGATGGATCTGTCGGCGAACTCGCGGTGGTTGGCGGTGACTTGGGCGGAATCCGTGACGGGGTCATATGGCTACTGGCGCACGAACGTCCTCCGGCACCATCCGCGGCCAGGAGGCGCGTGACGGCGTACGCTTGCTCGATCGCGACCGAGTAGCGGACCTCGGGCGAGCGGTCGTGTTCCACCAACGCCACGGCGGGTACGCGCCGACGGCGAACTCGCGGGCCGGCCGGTCACGGGTGTCCGCGTTGCCGGGCACCCAGCCTCCGCCGTGCACGTACAGGATGATCGGCAGGAACCCCTCCGCCGTCCCGACGGGCTGGACAATCCGCACATGTGCAGCGCCGACATCGACCGGCACGGTGGGCCACTTGTCGTCGACGTCGGGTTTGACCACCGGATGGGACCGGATGTCGTCCGGCACGGTGCGGGCCCCGTCCAGCACTTTGCTGGCCCCGTCCGGCACCGTGCGGGCCCGTCCGGCACCGTGCGGCCCCCTCCGGCCCCGGCTCGTAGCGGAAGGGGCCTTGGCCGTGGTGTCGGGCGATCTACCGGGGCGCAGGTTCGAGGATGTGGTCGGTCACGGCGTCTTCCCTTCCTTCGGGGTGTGTGCGGCGTTCGGTTCCTCGCGAAAGCCGATCGTGCGATGGGTGCCGTCGCACAGCGGTTTGGTCGAGGAGTGGCCGCACCGGCACAGGGTCGTCCGGTTGCGGGTTTCCAGGTACTTGCCGTCCGCGCGAAGCACCGGAACTCCCCCCGTGACCCACAGCGGGCCGGCCAGGCCTTCCTCTTCTTCGAGGACCGAGACGGCCTGCGGCAGGTCGACCTCGATGGTTTCGCCATCGCGCTCCAGGGCGTACGTGTAGGAACCGGAGGGGCAGTGGTCGACCCGCCCCATGATGTCGGAGCGCACATCGGGGTCGTCGGTGTCGTCGAGCATCTTGGCGATCGGCCGCTTGGCACCGACGCAGAACGCGGCGTGGACGCACAGTTCGCCGACACGCTGTAGCGAGATGCCGATGCCGTCGTGGACGTGCCGAAGTTCGCGGTAGGGCGTGACGACGGCGTTCTCGGTCCCGTCGAACCCGATGTGGGCGTGGGTTCCGTCGCAGAACGGCTTCGTGTGGGAGTGGCCGCACCGGCACAGGGCGTATGTGGGCTCGGTCTCCAGGTCGGGGCCCGTCTTCCAGGTCAACGCGTCCTGGTTCTCCGGGGAGACGATCTTGGTCTTGCGGCGCAGCGCGGTGCCGCCGTGGACGAGGTACGGGCCGTCGGGAAGCACGACGACTCTCCGTCCCTGGCTCGGCGGTCCGCCGCGCAGCTCGGGCGGGACGTAGTCGAACGTCGGTCCGGCCGTCGTGCCCGCTCCGTCCGGCATCGCCATCAGGATTTCGGCTTGCGTCCGCAGGCGGTACATGGTGCCCGTGGCGACCGGGAACAGCTGCGGGCTGCCGTCGAACGCCTCCTCCAGTTGATGCAGGAGGGCGCAGTACGTGCGGTTGAACTCGTCCTGCGCCGCACGGATCGGGCTGCCCGGCGGGTGGTCGTCAAGGCGCGGGTTGGGCCGCATCCGGCGGATGCCTTCGGGGTCCACGTGCAGCGGTTCGCCGGTCGGCCCGGATTGCGGCGTGTCGCCGCGCCGGTAGCGGCGGCCGATCCGGAGCTCCTGGAAGCGGTAGTAGTGCGCCACCTCTTCCCGCTCGGGGTGGTGAACCTCTTGGTCACCGTCCCATACCTGGCCACGCAGCAGGCCTTCGCCCTGGTCGACGATCTCTTGCAATGCGGCCGATGCCGAGGCCAGGTCGGTGACTTCGACCAGTCGGCCGGCGGTGTACCGGAAATGGCACTCCCGCACCTGACGGGCGCGATCGCCGCGGAAGACCTCCTCTTCGCCGAGCCGGGCGCACAGTTCGCGCAGCCCGTCCTCGATCGCGGCATAGAACTGACCGATCGTCGCGTATCGGTCCGATTGCGCCGGTGCGTCCGGCGGCGCGGGCTGCTCCAGCCGGAGGAACCGGTCGAGCGCCGCGGGCCCGAAGGGAAGCAACGACAGTTCCAGCGACGGGTCGCCGTGCGGCAACCGTCGCGGGTGCCGCGGCAACATCCGCGGCGTGTCCAGCTCCGGCCGGCCGCCCACCGCGTTGAGCAGGTTGGCGACCAATGCCAGGTGCAGCATCTCTTCGACGAAGACCCCGGTCACGGCCCGGACGGCATCGGGGTTTCGTTCCCGTTCCAGCGAGTACAGCGCACACAGGTACTGCGGCAAGGTCGCATGCTCCAACTCGATTGCCCACTGCAGGTGTTCACGTAGATCCGCGAGTGTGGCGATCTGCGGCGCCGCGCAGACGTCGTCGGGTCGCCGCCGCGCCGTGTGGTTCACAGATCCCTCGTTTCGCGGGTCGTCGGGTCGGTTTCCTCCGGTGAGGTCGGCTCGGGTGAACGCCGGTCCGGCGCTGCCTCCCCGTCGTCGAAGAGTGCGCCGATCAGGCCACCGAGTGCCATCCTCGTTCCCAGGTCGAACTCGTCGTCTTCGTCGTTGCCGGTGACGGGGGTCATGTGACCACGATCTTCATGCCGGATCCTCCCTGTTCCCGGGGACTTCGTCGCCACCCGGACGAGAGATAAGACCGGGCAGCCCGTACCGATGTGACAAGTCGGGATGCGTCATCTTGTCCGGGGTCGGACCGCCGGCACCCGCGTCACATCCGTGCGGGCCACCCGCTTCTTTCCTGTCGGCAACCGGCTTCGCGAGCCCGACTCGCAAACCCGAATCACGACCCCGACTCGCGAGCCCGACTCGCGAGCCCGAATCACGAGCCCGACTCGCGAGCCCGACTCGCGAGCCCGAATCACGACCCCGACTCGCGAGCCCGAATCACGACCCTGACATGCAACATTTCGTACGCGGAGCGCAGTTGCTCACGCGCGTCGGGAATCCGGTCCAGGTCGAACCCGGGATCGGTCGCCTCGGCCAACGCACGGTAGACGTCCCGGCGTTCTCCGGGTCGGCCGCTCGGCGCACGCCGAGGGCAGTCTCGGCTTGTCGGCTGGACCGAACAGTCGCAGATGTTGTGACTCACCCTCGCGAACGTCGCCTCGTCCTTTCGTTCACACCGACTCGTCGGGCCTGCGGCGCACGCTCGGCCCGCAGCGGGTGCGTATGTGCACAGCTTCGCCGGCTGCCCGGTCAGTGCGAGTGGCAGCGGCATGCGCCGGCAGCCGGAGACGCCCGCAGCGAGGAACCGCTTGCCGCACACCCCATGTGGTCGGCCCGGCGCCTGGATCCGCCCACCCGACGCATGGACACCGCTGAACCGTGTCCGTGCACACCGACCGAGACACACACCCACGAGGGGATGTCACAGATGCCCGGGTCGCCCGGTCAGTAGCACGTAACCGAAAACCGGCAAGGAGATCTCCCCATGAATGCACGTCTCGACTACTTCGGCAATTCTCTCGGCGGCAAGGTGCTGAAGCATGTCAACTCGGCCAACAAGGTGCTGTTGGACTCGACATTGCCCGGCACGACGCAGGAGTTGGTGAAGATTCGTGCCAGCCAGATCAACGGCTGCGGTTTCTGCACCGACATGCACACCAAGGACGCCGCCCACGCGGGAGAGACCGGGCAGCGGCTGAACCTGGTGGCCGCCTGGCGGGAGGCCACGGTCTTCACCGACGCCGAGCGCGCCGCGCTGGAGCTGGCGGAGCAGGGTACCCGGATCGCGGACGCGGCCGGCGGTGTCACGGACGAGGCCTGGGCGAATGCCGCCAAGCACTTCGACGAGGACCAGCTCGTCGCACTGATCTCGCTCATCGCCGTCATCAACGCCTACAACCGCATCAACATCATCAACCAGCAGCCCGCCGGGGACTACCAGCCCGGCCAGTTCGGCTGATCCGTCCGGCACACGAGTGGCGGTAGCCGAGAGGTGGGGGGGGGGGGGGGGGGGCCCCGGCGCCCCCCGGCGCGGGACGCCGGGCGCCGGCGGGGGGGGGCGGGGGGTGGGGGGGGCGCGCCCGCCCCCGCCCGCCCCCGGCCCCGC
>NZ_JBIBGL010000002.1:0-175798 GCF_042956465.1 Embleya sp. NPDC008237 | reverse complement strand
AACAAAAAAAACACCCCCCCCCCCGCCTGGATAAACCCCCCGGCCTTGGGGGGGGGGGCCGGGGGGCGGGGGGGGGGGGGCGGGCGGGGGGGGGGGGGGCCCCCCGCCCCCCCCCCACCTCTCGGCGTGAATCACGGGTGCCACGATGTGCGCGGCATGGTGTGTCGCGGGGACACCGCCTGCGCCGTCGCGCCGTCGCGCCGTCGCGGTGTCGCGGTGTCGCGCCGTCACGCCGTCGCGGTGTCGCGCGCCCCCGGCACGGGCGGGCTCCGTCGGGTACGGATGTGTGCGAGCGGACGACGGGTCAGTCGGTGGGCCGCGGGGCGCGCAGATGGGCCCGCTTTCTCAGCTCGTCCGGGTCGACCAGTTCGAGCATGGGCTTCCCGGGCGCGCACACCATGGTGACCACGAACCGGGTGCGCGCGTCCGTCAGCGCGTTGCCGTCCTGGTAGTGGATCACGTCTCCGCCCGGCTCCCAGAACGTCCCGCCGGCTTCGACCACCCGCTCGGGCTCGCCCTCGAGCTCGAACCGGACCGCGCCCTCGACGACGTACCCGAACGCCGGGCCCGAGTGACGATGCGGAGGGGTCCCCGGGTCTCCGGGCTCCCAATCGACCTGAATGGTCATGGCCGAAGCGCCCTCCGGGACGGTGATCGGCGAGGCGTCCTGCAACATCTTCGCTGCCGTCATCCAGCCCTGTGACCCGGTGTGCTCGCCGGTGCCGTGCGCGTGCGCTGCGTGCTTGTCCGACACCGTGTTGTCACCTTCCGTCGGTCCGCCGCTTCGTGGGGCGGACACACCGTCACCCGGAGGCGTCATCGCGCCCCGGGCGCATGGCCGTTCGCAGTGATGACCGAGTGCCCCATGGATCTGTGACAGGGGCAGGCGGAGATCCGAAGACGGTCGGACGGTGGACGGGAGCGGAACGGTGTGAAAGGGATGCCGCCCGAGGCGCGGACCGGCGCGTTGAGTGTGGCAGCGTGTGATCGCCTCGCCTTCGACATGGGGAAGAACCGTTCCAAAGCGGCTTGTAGCATGGCGGCGCCGAAGCCGAAGGAGGCAACCATGCACGCTGGGGCCGACACCGATTCTCTCGATCAGGCGACGAGGGACTTCCTCGCGGTGCGCCCGAGGCTGTTCGGTGTCGCGTACCGGGTGCTCGGAAGCGCCGTGGAAGCGGAGGACATCGTCCAGGAGGCGTGGCTGCGGTGGCAAAACGCGGACCGCGCTCACGTCCTGGAGCCGACGGCCTTCCTGACCACGGTCACCACCCGTCTGGCCATCAACCTGGCCCAGTCCGCGAGAGTACGGCGGGAGTCCTATGTCGGCCCGTGGCTTCCCGAGCCGGTCGATACCAGCGCGGATCCGCAGGTGGGTGCCGAACGAGCCGAAGCCCTCGAACTGGCGGTTCTCTTCCTGCTGGAGAAGCTGAACCCGATGGAGCGTGCCGCCTACGTCCTGCGCGAGGCCTTCGACTACCCCTACGCGCAGATCGCGGGAATCCTGGAGACGAGTGAGGCGAACACCCGTCAACTGGTGAGCCGCGGGCGCAAACACCTGGCTGCCGAGCGCAGGGAACGCGTCGGCACGACTGATCACCGCCGCCTCCTGGAGGTGTTTCTCGCCGCCGCGCAAAAGGGTGATCTGGCGGCGCTGGAGAAGGTGCTCGCCGCGGATGTCGTCAGCTACAGCGACGGCGGAGGGCTGCGCGGCGCATCCAGGATCCCGGTCGTCGGACGCCTGCACGTCTCCAAGTACCTCGTGGCCTTCGCCCCCCGGTTCTGGCCCGGGTCGGAGGTGCGGTGGGTCGAGGCCAACGGTCGTCCCGCTGTCGTCGTCTCCTCCGGCGGGGACGTCGTGGCCCTGCTTTGCGTCGATGTGTCCGCCGAGGGGATCGACCGGATCATGTGGCTGATGAACGCGGCCAAGCTGTCGCCCTACCTGGCATCGCTGGGCGGTTGAGAACCCGATCTCGCGTCGGGCTCCGCGGCGCCCGGTGCCGCGCATCGGCGCGCCGGGGAAGCGCTCGCATGGTGGTTCCATTCGGGTCTTTCACCGGGGTGGCGCGGTGAGTGCGGCAAGGAGCCCGAAGGGCGGATGCCGGGCGTCGCGGTGCTCGGCGGCCATCCCCGGGCGGGCGGTGTCCGCGGCGCCGGCGCTCGGCAACGCCCCGCTGCCGAGGCGCACCGAACGCCGTGAGCCATGCCCTTCGGGCCTACAGCGGGATCTCGCGGAAACGACCCGGCCCGTGTGACCGGTGACCGCCGTGTGTTGTGACAACCGGCCGTCGTGGGGACCGAAAGACGAAGCCCGACCGGCTGTTGTCACAGAACGCCCGGCTACCCGGTCTGATGGGTGGTTGTCACAACATGGCCCCCACCATGCGACATCCGAGACGGGGAACATCGTGTCCACCGTGAACACTTCGTGATCGTCGGCGGCGGTCCGGCCGCGGGCAGGAGCGCGGAGGTGCCGCGTGGGCACGGCCACCGCGGCCCGCTCGTGTACGCGACCGGGATGTCACAAACACCTGAGGGGCCTGGTCGTAGTCAGTGCCCCCATTGATTCGGAGCAATCGTGGTTGCCATCGAAAAGCACCTTTCCACCACGGTCCTGGTGATCGGGACCGGCGGCGCCGGGCTGCGAGCGGCGATCGAGCTGGCAGAGGCCGGGCTCGACGTCCTCGCGGTCGGCAAACGCCCCAAGGAAGACACCCACACATCGCTCGCCGCCGGCGGGATCAACGCCGCGCTGGCCACCATGGATCCCGAGGACAGCTGGCAACAGCACGCCGCCGACACCCTCAAGGAGAGCTACCTGCTCGGCGACCCGCGCACGGCCGAGATCGTCACTCGGGGCGCGGCCCGTGGCATCGACGACCTCGAGCGCTACGGCATGGCCTTCGCCAGGGAGCAGGACGGCCGTATCTCCCAACGCTTCTTCGGCGCACACAAGTTCCGACGCACCGCCTTCGCCGGTGACTACACCGGCCTGGAGATCCAGCGCACCCTCATCCGGCGTGCGAAGCAGCTGGACATCCCCATGCTCGACACCGTGTACATCACCCGGCTCCTGGTGCACGACGGCGCCGTGTTCGGTGCCTACGGCTTCGACCTCGGCAGCGGAACCCGCCATCTCGTCCACGCCGACGCGGTGATCCTCGCGGCCGGCGGTCACACCCGTATCTGGCGGCGCACCTCGTCACGCCGCGACGAGAACACCGGCGACTCGTTCCGGCTCGCCGTCGACGCCGGTGCGCGGCTGCGCGACCCAGAACTCGTCCAGTTCCACCCCTCGGGCATCATCGAGCCGGAGAACGCGGCCGGCACCCTGGTCAGCGAGGCCGCCCGGGGCGAGGGCGGCATCCTGCGCAACGGCCTGGGCGAACGGTTCATGAATCGCTACGACCCCGCCCGCATGGAACTGTCCACACGCGACCGTGTCGCCCTCGCCGCCTACACCGAGATCAAGGAGGGCCGCGGTACACCCAACGGTGGTGTCTGGCTCGACGTCTCCCACCTGCCACGCCGGACGATCATGGACCGCCTGCCCCGCGTCTACCGGACACTGTTGGAACTACAGATGCTGGACATCACGCGTGACCCCATCGAGGTCGCACCCACGGCCCACTACTCGATGGGCGGGGTCTGGGTCCGCCCCGAGGACCACAGCACCGACGTACGCGGCCTCTACGCCATCGGGGAAGCGTCCAGCGGACTCCACGGTGCGAACCGGCTCGGCGGCAACAGCCTCATCGAACTGCTCGTCTACGGCCGGATCACCGCGCAGGCGGCCGCCGACTACTCGCGGGCCCTGACCGCCCAACCACGCTCGGCACCGGCAGTCGCCCGGGCCCGCGCCGAGATCGACGATCTGCTCACCGCGGACGGCCCCGAGAACGTCCGGGCCCTGCAGCGCGCCATCCGCAACACCATGACGGAACACGCGGGCGTCGTACGCGACGAGCAGGGGCTTCGCGCCGGACTCGCGGAACTCGAGACGATCGAGAAGCGGATGGAGAACGTCGGCATCCACCCCGACATCGCCGGCTACCAGGACCTCGCACACGCCTTCGACCTCAAGTCGGCCGCCCTCGCGGCCCGGGCCACCCTCGAAGCGGCACTCGAACGCCGCGAGACCCGCGGCTGCCACAACCGCAGCGACTACCCCGAGAGCGATCCCGCCCTCCGGGTGAACCTCGTCTGGTCCCCCACCACCGGGATCACGCACGAAGGCATTGCGCCCATCCCCGACGAGATCGCTGCCCTGATGGAGGAAGTCTCCACCGTCGGAAAACTCGCCGAATGACCCACGGGTGAACGTGTTCCGTCGAGCGTGTTCCGCCGAACGTGCTCCTCGATGCCGACCGGCTTCGCTCCCGCCCCACGAGCAACGTGCGGCCCACCCGCGTCGACAGGGAGGGCCATTCCTCGTTCGCGAACCGCTTTCACCCGATGAGCCGACGTGCAGGTGTGGGACGTCCACCCGGGGTGGACGTCTTTTCGGGCCGGTAAGGCGCGCCGAGGCCCTGCAAGCGTCAGAGGCGGATGGTGCCTGGTCGGTTCCAGGACTCACCGAAAACAGATCACGGAGCACTTCTCGACAGTCGGTGACGTCGACGTGCGCGCCCGGGACGTCACAGCCGCGCTTGGTCGGGACACCGACAGCGGCAGTATCAACGCGGTCAGGAGCACTCTCGACCGCCTGGTCGGCACGTCCCGCATCCGGCGCACCGGCAGGGGTCTGTACCGCGGCCGGAAGTCCTGAACCACCGCCGCGGGCACGGGCGAACTCGTTCCGGACACCGCCCACGGGGCAAGGCGGCGCCCGGGAACGGCACTTCCCCGGCCCGTCTCGAACGTTCGGCGGAGTTCGGTGTCTCGGTGGCGGAGTTCCTCGCCTCCCGGCGCCAGGGGACTCCGACCCCGTGGTTCCCTGACGGTGCGGATCACACGCCCTGCGGCGGCTGCCTGGGTACCGGCTCGGCGCCGGCACGGGAGAAGAGCGTCCCCACCGGGTCACGCCGGCTTCGCACCCCGGTCTTGGCGAAGATCCTCTTGAGAGCCGCACCTCCGCAGACTCCCGTTGATCGCTGCGGTTCCGCCTCGGCCGGTGAGGGCTGCGGTTCCACCTCGGCGGGTAAGGGCGGCGAATATGTCGACCGCGCCGGGGGCGTGGACGGCATCCCGGACGACCTCGGCGAGAAGTGAGGCTTCCCGACGCGGCAACTCGTGCGTTGCGAAGGTGCGTTGGGCATCGACGGGGCGGCGGTCGTCCACCACGGAATCCGAGGTGATCGGGCATCGGGCCGGCGCGTCCGGAGACCCAAGGCGGCTGAACGCCCACGCGCCGAGCGCTCGGCCGGCGCATGGCGGCGAGACGGGGCGGCTCACGGCGCCGCGGCTTCGGCCGGCTCGGCGTGTGGGGCGGCCGCCGGCTCGCCGTGCCGTGGGTTTCCCGCGGCCACGAAGGCTTCCCGGGGGCCGGTGACCGGCCTCGGATGGCGGCGTACCCCATCATCGAGCGTTTGCTCGCCGCCGGCCGGTCGAACGTCAACGACCTCCTGTCCAACGCCCACCTGTCCTGCCCCAACGGCCGCGCGTACGTGGGATTCCTGCCCAAAATCCCCGATGCCCGTGAAGCCCCATGGGTCGTGGGCCTGGTCGGCCCCGACGGAGAGATCGGCTGGACCCAGACCGTTCACCAGCTACACCCCTGGCGACCTGATCGACGCGTTCGTCGCCGCCCTCCTCGACACCGAGCACCGCAGCCCCGCCTTCGAAGACTGATACCCGGGGCGCGGCAGCACCCGGCCCGTGAGCCGCGCCCCGCTCCGCCGCTCTGCGTCCCGCCGCGTCCACGAACGAGGTACCCAGTGACCCTCCCGACCCTGGTCCCGCCGTCCCCCGACACCGACCGGCACACTCACCTCCCGGACTCCTCCTTCGACCGGCTCACCGGCTTCAGCGCCCCACACCCAGTGCTGGACCTGCTCGTCGCCGCCGGCCGGCCATGTGTCATGGACGACCTCGGGGACGTGCACCGCCAGTCCCCTGATGGAAAGGTCTAGGTCGGCTACCCAGCCGAGACGCCGCATGTGCAGAGCGCTCGCCCCTCCTCCCTCGGTTACACCGATGGGGCCGTCGCCTCTGGACACGAAGCCGCCCACACCGGCATCGGACTCCTGTCCGGGCGGACGCCGCCCCGATATCCGAACGGCTCATGGGCCGCATGGGAGGCAGCGGAGCGGTGTCCCTGAGGACCGGGCCTCCCGGCGGGCGGAGGCCCGGTGGACGGCAGGCTTCGCGTAGGTCAGCTGCGGGCCGCGATGAAGTCTGCGGCGGGGACGCTGTGTTCGGGTCGGGAGTAGGACAGGTGGGCGGCCGGGTCGGCGCCGCCGCCGCAGGCGGGGTCGCCGGTGGCGCAGTCGTCGAGGGTACGGGCCTGGTAGGTGCCGGTGATCGTGGTCGGCTTGTACAGCGGCATTCCGCGCTGCGGGCTGCCGTAGACCACGAGCGCTGTGACTCGGGGTTCGATGTTCGCCGGGATGACGGCGACGATGGGCGCGCCGGTGAGGGAACCGAGGCTGCTGACGCCGACGGAGTTGGACACGACGTTGGCGCCCTGCGAGTAGCCGACCGCCGCGAAGGTCTGGTTCGGGCAGGCGGCGGCCTGGGCTTTGATGTGCCGGACGAGGTCCCAGTTGCCGACGGACGCGGACCAGGGCTCGAGGCTGGCGGGGTAGTTCACGCGGTAGTACGAGACCGTCTTGGTGCCGGCGAGGCGGGTGTCGAGTGCGGCGACGAGGGCGTCGTAGACGGGGTCGGAGTCGGGCGGTCCGGACACGCCGAACTGCGTGCCCATGGCGTAGGTTACGTCGATGTCGGCGCACGAGTCGGCGGCAGCTGCGGCCGCGCCGGACGTGACGGTGAGAGTGCCTGCCGCCATCACTGCGGCGGTTGCCACGGCGGCGAATCTGGCGGCGGTACGGGTTCGTGACATGGAGGGCCCTTCGGTGAGGCGCCGAACGAACCGGCGCATGCCGGTGTACCGGAAGCGGGCGGCAATCCAGTGGTCCCTGCACGGGGGGCACGGGGGCGCGGCGAAGCACCGATGCATCCGTGCATCGACGGCACCGCAACCACACCACTGAGTCGCTGAATCGAGTCAGCTTCCGCGTTTCTTGTACCACTGGGGGATAAAGGCTGCAAGGAGAACCAATCGGGTGGGCATTGCATGCCGGGGGGCGACGGCTCGGGTGGCTGGTGGTGGATGCGGGGGCTGACTGCTCGATTGGAGCGATGCATGGTGGCAGCGCCTGCCAGGTGGCGCTGAATGCCGGCTGCGACCGGCCGGAGCAGTGCTTGTCGGCGACAACCGCACTTCGCTACACGCGAACCGACCGCATCGGCCGCGCGCCGCCGGCGGGGCGTGCGGAGGGGGCGGGCAGAGGCGCGGGGCGAACTCGCCTACGGAGCAGTGCATGCGGCTGCGAACGCTCGTGAGCCGTGCGTGCCTTGCCGCGACCGCTCTTCGCCGCCCACGAACCGACCCCATCGTCCGCGCGCCGCCGACAGGGCGGGCGGGCACGAGTGGCGAATACGCGGACAGAGCAAGGCGTGCTGCCGGCAGCCGCTCGTAAGCAGTGTGAGCCGGCGACAACCGCGTTTCGCTTTCCATGAACCGACCGCATCGGCCGCGCGCCGCCGACAGGGCGGGCGGGCACAAGTGGCGAACGCGCGGACAGAGCAAGGCGTGCTGCCGGCAGCCGCTCGGCAGCAGTGCATGCCGGCGACAACCGCGCTTCGCTTTCCATGAACCGACCGCATCGGCCGCGCGCCGGCGGCGAGGTGTGCGGAGGTGGGACCGAACTCGCGGGCAGCCGCGATGAATTACTCGGGTGCGCTCCGACCGGCGGCTCCGGTCGCCACGGCGGACCGCGGCAGGTCTGCGGCGGACCGCGGCGGGTCCGCGGCGATCCACAGCAGGTCCGCGGCGGGTCCGCACCCGCTCCACGGCGATCCACAGCGATCCACAGCAGGTCCACAGCGCATCCGCCCAGCGGCTCGCCCTCGTCCCCGCTGCCTTCCGCGGTCTGCGGTCTGCGGTCTGCGGTCCGCGGTGGACGCCCGGGCGGCGCGGTGCGCGAAGCGAGCCCCGTGGAAGAATCGCGCTGAGGATTCCCACTTGCGGTGCGCCGGTGGCGGCTGCGCCGGAGATTTGCGGGAGAAGACATTGCGGGAGGTCGGAGCATGAGCGGCGGCCGGCGGGGACGCGGACGGCCGGCGCGCATCGACCGCGACCGCATCGTGCAGGCGGCCCTGGAGTTGGACGCGGCCGGCGAGCCGTTGAGCATGAAGGCCGTGGCCGACCGTCTGGGGGTGCACTCGCCGAATCTGTACCACCACGTGGGCGACCGCGATTCGCTGGCGGCGCTGGTGGCTGCGGCGCGGATCGAGCGTGTACTCGACGAGTCGTGGATGCCTCCGGCGGACGCGGACTGGCGCACCTGGTTGCGGGCGTTCGCCTACGCCACCCGCGAGGCGTCGTTGACCCTGCCGGGGCATGCGGAGTACTTCGCGTTCAGCGGACCGGCCGGGCGGCGGCAGTTGGACCAGATCGAGCGGCTGCACGAGGTCCTGGTGGACGCGGGTTTCGACCCGATCGGCGCGGGGCGGTGCGTGACGCTGATCGGCGAGTTGGTGCACATCAACGTTCGCTCGGTCTTCATGCTGCGCGTCCACGGGCAGGAGCCGCATCGGGCGACGATCGGCGAAATCCTGCACGACGAGCCGGACGCGCTGCCGCTCATGCGCGCCGCGGGCCACGCCGACTACGACCCTGACGCGCAGTTCGCCTTCGACCTGGACGCGGTGCTCACCGGCCTGACGCCCTCGCCTGCCGACCGCGACCAGGGCTGAACCGAGCGCCCCGACCGCCCAGGGCCGGAGCGAGGGCCAGAGCGGGCGACCCCACCGAGCAGCCCGACCGAGAGGCCCGCCCCGGCGACCCATCCAACAATTCCACCGAGCGGCCCGAACGAGCAGCCGGACCCGGCAACCGGACCGAACGGCCCACAGGGCAACCAGACCAGGCCGACGGACCGGCAACCCGAGCAATCAGCCCAAGCAAGCCTCCCGACCGGGCAGCCCCACCAAGCAGCCCACCGAACGGCCCCACCCAGTAACCCGACCCGGCAGCCCCACCGAACAGCCCGACCACCCAGCCCGACCCGGCGACCCCACTGAACGACCCCGCCGAGCGGCCCAGGCGAACAGCCGGACCCGGCAGCCCCACCGAGCAGCCCACCGGGTGGGCCCCGCCTCGCAATCCCACCGACCGGCATCTCCGAGCGGCCCGAGCGAGAGGCACCCCGGCAATCCGAGCGAGCGTGCCACTGAACAACCCGACCCGGCGGCCGCACCAAGCGAGCCGCCGGGCAGCCCCACAGAGCGGCCCGCCCCGGCAACCCCCAGAGCAGCCCACCCCGGCGGCCCCACCGAACGACCCCGCCGAGCGGCCCAGGCGAGTAGCCCGACCCGGCGCCCGACCGAACAGCTCCACCAAGCGGCCCCGCCGAGCGGCCAACCGGGCGAACCCATCGAGCCGTCCCACCAAGCAGCCCAACCGGACAGCCCCATCGAGCCGCCCGGCCGAGCCGCCCCACCGAGCGACCCACACCCACACCCCCGCCCCGCCCCCGCCCGGGCCTGCGGGCTGAGTCTTCCCTTGCGCATTCGGCGGTTCTACACTCGGCGCCTTCCGGCCGCTGACTCGTTTCAGCGTCATTTCCGCAGCCGCACACCGTCCGATCGAGGAGTGGTCATGGCCACCGTTGCCGACGTTGCCGACCCGTCGCTCTACCCGACCCCCCTGCCCGAGTCCGCCCGACGGATCGAACTGCGTACGGCCGGTGGGCCGCTCGCTGCCCTGGAGATCATGCCGCCGGCAGGCGTCGAGACGCGGGGCACCGCGGTACTGGTGCCCGGGTTCAGCGGTTCGAAGGAAGACTTCCTGCCGATGCTGGAGCCGTTGGCCGCCGAGGGGTACCGCGTCGTGTCGTACGACCAGCGCGGCCAGTTCCAGTCGCCCGGACCGACCCGGTGGCGGGAGTACGACGTGGCCACCTTCGCGGCCGAACTGGCCGAGGTCATCGCGGCCGTCGATCCCGCGCCGGTGCACCTGCTGGGACACAGCTTCGGCGGGATCGTGGCGCAGCGCGCCGTGGCGGACGCGCCGTCGAGCGTGCGGAGCCTGACATTGCTCGGCACAGGTCCGGGCAACACCGATTTCGCGGGCGCGAGGATGGTCGGGCCGCTCGTGTGGATCCTGCGGATCGGCGGGACGTCGCTGCTGTGGAAGCTCATGCGCGGCCAACTGAGGAAGGCCGGACTCGCGCACGGCTCGCAGGTGTGGCTGAAGCACCGGCTCGTCCACACCCACAAGGCAAACCTGATCGGGATCATCCGCGCGATGCTGGGAGAGCCGTCGCGGGTGGCGGCGTTGGCGCAAACGGACGTGCGCTTCCTGGTGATGTGCGGCGAGAACGACCAGCCGTGGACGCCCGCGACGCAAGCGAAGATGGCGCGGAACCTGAACGCGCGGTACGTCGTGATCGCGGACGCGGGGCACACGCCGAACGAGGAACGGCCGGAGGAAACCGCGAGGGCGCTCGCGGACTTCTGGATTTCGGTGGACGTGGAGAGCTGAGGGGCCCACCCAGCCGCCCTCCCGCCCGGCCCTCCGGCCCACCAGCCCTCCGGCCCTCCGGCCCACCAGCCCACGAGGCCGGCCCCGCCGACCCTGCCCCCGGCTGCCTGCGGCTGCCCACCCGCAGACGCCCGCCCGGCGCCCCCACCCGGCGCCCTCGCCTGGCACCCCGCCGAACCCTCGCCCGCGTGACGATCCTCGGCAGCGTGCGTGGGCGCCGACGGACAAGCAACGCCGACCCCCATCCGCTGCGGCGATCCCCCGAGAGTCAAGCCTCCAAGCCGCCTCGTGCCGCAGTCGACGGCACGCCCTGCAGACCCAACCCACAAGGACCTGCAGGGCACTCCGGGCACGGCCGCGATCGACTTCGGCATGTCCGCCGATCGCCGCGCGGCCACTTCGGCACCCCTCTGGGAATCACGGCCCACCCACCCCGGCGCTCCCAGGGAATCGCCACCACCAACCTCGGTAGACCTCCCCGTACGGAGGTGGGGTGGCGGCCCTCTCGGCGTGTGCGGAAGTTGGTGGGCCGACTCCCTGACGTGTTCCGAAGCGGGCACGCGGCAATGTGGCAGATCCGCCGAGGTTGGCGAGCGGCAATTCCCCGGCGGCGCGCCAAGGGTTGGAGGGCTTGGGCGGGCCGACTCCCTGGCGTGTCCCGAAGCTGGCACGCGGCAATGCGGCAGATCCGCCGAGGTTGGCGAGCGGCGATCCCCCGGGGGCGCAGTAGCGGGTGTCGAGCGGTCGAGGTGCGCCGAGCAGTCGCGGTGTCGAGCGGTCGCGGCGCGCCGAGCAGTCGCGGCGCGCCGAGCAGTGTCGAGCGGTCGGTGGGCGCCGCTTCCTCGGGGCGTGCGGAGGTCGGTCGGTGCACTGATCACCCCCGGAATCGCCGAGAAGTCCCCTCCCCAAGGGGCTGGACATTTATTTAATCTCGAATAAACAATTGGGCTCCGCACCGGGAGACGTCACGGCCGCATACGCGCAGTCGGGGGTGTCACGCCTGCGGGTTCGTCTGTGTGGTGACCGTTCCGAGCCGCGAAGGATGCCCGATGCGTACGACCTTCCGCCCCCCTGCGCCTGATCCGTCCCATGGGCGGCACGGCCGGCGATCGCGTCATCCGGCCGGGCCACAGGCAACGGCCGGGCGCAACCAACTTGCTCGGTCCGGGCGTTGCCGATGAGCGGCGCGGTGGACGATGCCACCAGGAACGAAGCCGACGATGCCACCGGGCACGAAGCCCACCATGCCACCCGAGACGAAGGCACCAGGCACGACGCCACCCGGGACGAAACCACCGAAGCCGTCGCCCCTCGGGCCGAACACCGCCGCCTCGCCGCGGAGTTGGCCATCGAACTCGTCGATGCCGAGGCGGAGCGTGCCCGGGCGGCCGAGGTCGAACGTGAGGTGCTGTTCGCCGACGATCTGCTGCCCGGAGTGGGCGGCGAGCAGCTGACCCTTCGTCAGGGCCTTGCCGCGGGCGGGTCGGCGACGTTCCTGACGCTGATGGCGCTGTCCGCGTTCGACGAGTTGGAGACCGCGACACTGGGCGTGCTCGCCCCGGACATCCGTGACTCGTTCGGGATGAGCGACGGCGCGATCGTGTTCCTGTCGGCGGCGTCGGGCGCGTTCCTGGTCCTCGGTGCGCTGCCGATGGGCTGGTTGGCGGACCGGTATCGGCGCGGCAGGGTCGCCGGGTGGGCCGGACTGGCCTTCGCCGCCTTCGTGTTCGCGTGCGGTATGGCGGCGAACGTCTTCCTGATGTTCCTCGCCCGGCTGGGCGTCGGGGTGGCCAAGGCGAGCACGCTGCCGGTGCACGGCTCGCTGAACGCGGACACCTACCCCATCGGGGTAAGGGGCCGCATCGCCGCGGCGACCGGTATGGCGGGCCGCCTCGCGGGGGTGCTGAGTCCGCTGGTGGTCGGCGCGATCGCCGCCGTGGCGGGCGGCGACGACGGCTGGCGCTGGGCGTTCTTCATCCTGGGCGTGCCCACCGCGCTCGTGGCGCTGTACGCCTTTCGGCTGCCCGAACCCCCGCGCGGACAGCACGAGATGAAGGCGGTGCTCGGCGAGGTCATCACCCACGACAAGCCGATGCCGATCTCGATCGAGGCGGCGTTCGCCCGGCTGATGCGCATCCGCACCACCAGGACGGTCGTCCTGGCGTTCGCGGCCATGGGCTTCGGGCTGTTCACCGGACCGGTGCTGACCAACCTGTGGATGGAGGACCACTTCGGGCTCGGCACCTTCGAGCGCGGGGTGTACGGCACTCTCGGCGGCCTGGGCGTGCTGGCCGTGCTGCCGTTCGTCGGCCCGCGCTACGACCGGCTCTACCGCACCGACCCGGCGCGCGCCCTGAAGCTGGTCGGCTATCTGATCCTGCCGGTGGCGGCGCTGACGCCGGTGCAGTGGTTCATGCCGACCGCGCCGGCGTTCGTCATCGCGCAGATGTTGCCGCTCGTCCTGCTGTCCGCGGCGTTCGCGATGATCGGCCCGGTCATGCAGTCCGTATCCCCGTACCGACTGCGCGGATTGGGCACCGCGCTCGCGGCGATCCACATCTTCTTCATCGGCGCGACCGGCGGCTCGCTGCTGTCCGCGCTCATCCTGGACTCGTACGACGCGCGCGCGGCGGCACTGGTCATCGGCGTGCCGGCGACGCTGGTGGGCAGCCTGATGCTGATCCGCAGCTCCTCGTTCATCAAACACGACCTTGCCCTGGTCGTCCACGAGCTGCGGGAGGAGCTCGCGGAGCGGGACCGCCAGGCCCGGGACCCGGAGCGGGTCCCGGTGCTCCAGGTCAACGACGTCGACTTCGAGTACGGCAACGTACAGGTGCTGTTCGGTGTCGGGTTCGAAGTCCGGCGCGGCGAAGTCCTCGCCCTCCTGGGCACGAACGGCGCCGGCAAGTCCACGATCCTGAAGGCGATCTGCGGCCTCGGGACCCCTTCTCGCGGCGTGGTCCGGCTCAACGGGAAGACCGTCACGTACGTCTCGCCCGAGCGGCGCGGCCGGTACGGGATCCGCCTGCTGCCCGGCGGCAAGGGCACCTTCCCCGGCATGACCGTGGCGGAGAACCTGGAGATGGCCGCCTTCGGGCTGCGTGACCGGGACCGGGCGCACCGCGATGCCCGACTCGCCTACGTGCTGGACGTGTTCCCCGATCTGAACGCCCGCCTCGCCCAGCGGGCGGGCAGCATGTCCGGCGGCCAGCAGCAGCAACTCGCCCTCGCCATGGTGCTGATGCACGATCCCGAGGTGCTGCTCATCGACGAACTCTCGCTCGGGCTCGCGCCCGTCGTGGTCCGGGACCTCCTCGCGGTGATCGAGCGCCTCAAGGCGGACGGCATGACGATGATCATCGTCGAGCAGTCCCTGAACGTGGCGCTGGCGATCGCCGATCGGGCGGTCTTCCTGGAGAAGGGGCAGGTCCGGTTCACCGGCGACGCTCGCGAGCTGGCCGAGCGCGACGACCTCGCCCGCGCGGTGTTCCTCGGCAAGGACGGTGGCTGATCGTGATCGAACTCACCCGGCAACTCGCCTTCGACGGCGTCGTCAACGGCATGGTCGTCGGCCTGCTCGCGATGGGCATCGTCCTGGTCCACCGCTCCACCCGCATCGTCAACTTCGCCGTGGCCAACATGGGTCTGGTCGGCTCGGCGCTGTTCGCCCTGCTGAACCTGCGCTACGGCGTCCCGTTCTGGATCGCGCTGGCCGTCTCCCTCGTCGTCGGGACCGGATTCGGTGCGGTCGTCGATCTCGTGGTGGTACGACGCCTGTTCGCCGCGCCGCGGGTGATCCTCCTGGTCGCCACGATCGGCGTCGCCCAGTTGGCGCTGGTGATCGTCATGGCCTATCCGGAGGTCGACGCGGCGAACACGTATCCGGTGTGGTCCACGTCGAGGTGGAGTCCGGCCGGCGTGGAGGTCACCGCGACCCAACTCGCCGTGCTCGTCGTGGTCCCGCTCGTCGCGCTCGCGCTCGGCTGGTTCCTGGCCCGTACCGTGCTCGGCAAGACGGTCAAGGCCTCGGCGGACAACCCGGATCTGGCCAGGCTCAACGGCATCAGCCCCAAGGCCGTCTCCACCGCGGTGTGGGCGATCGCCGGGCTGGTCGCGACGATCTGCCTGATCCTGATCTCCGGCCGTACCGGTTCGGTCGGTTCCCCCGCGGTGCTGGGCATGACCACTTTGATGAGGGCGCTGGCGGCCGCGGTGATCGCCCGTATGGTCTCCTTCCGGGTCGCCCTGGTCGCCGGGGTGTTCCTCGGGTTCCTGGAATCCGTCGTCCAGTTCAACTGGATCGACCGGCCGGGCCTGACCGACGTGGTCGTCTTCGCGCTCGTGCTCGTCGCGGTGTTCGTCGTGGGGCGCGGCCCGGACACCGAGACGTCGACGTTCTCCTTCGCGCCCAAGGTCCGGCCTGTCCCGGTACGCCTACAAGAGCTGTGGTGGGTGCGCAATCTCGAGCGATTCGGTCTGGTGTTCCTCGGGTTGATCGCGGTCGTCCTGCCGCTGCTCGTCACGCAGCCGTCCAAGCAGCTGCTCTACACGACCATCCTGGCGTATGCGATCTGCGCCGCCTCGGTCACCGTGCTCACCGGCTGGGCCGGGCAACTCTCGCTCGGGCAGATGGCGTTCGCCGGGATCGGCGCGCTCACCGCGGCCTCGCTCTCGCGCGGACTGCGGCTGGACATCGGGGGCGGCAACGTCCTCGTGGTCCAGCGCCTGACGTTCCCCACCGCCGTGTGCGTCGCGGCGCTGCTGACCGCGGCCCTTGCCGCCGTGATCGGCGCGGGCGCACTGCGTGTGCGGGGACTGCTTCTGGCGGTCAGCACCCTCGCGTTCGCGGTGGCCTGCGAACAGTGGGTCTACACCCAGGACGTCTTCCACGACAGTCCGACGCAGACCGCTGCGTCCTTCCCCCGCACCGACGTCTTCGGGATCGACGTCACCGCGCAACGCTCCTACTACTACGTGGTGTTGGTCGTGCTCGTGGCCGTCCTCGCGGTGACCGGCAGGCTGCGCCGTACCGGCGTGGGCCGCACCACGATCGGGGTACGCGACAACCCGGCGTCCGCGTCCGCGTACACCGTCCCCGCGGCGCGCGTGAAACTACGGGCGTTCGCCCTGGCGGGAGGCGTCGCCGGACTCGGCGGGGCCCTCCTCGCGGGCGCGCTTCAGACGGTGCCCTACGGCGACGCCTACTTCCGCAGCTCGGACTCCCTGATGCTGGTATCCGTCGTCGTCATCGGCGGACTGGGCACCACCTCGGGCCCGGTATGGGGATCGTTGTGGGTGATCGGCCTGCCCGCGGTGTTCCCCGACAACTCCATCGTGCCGCTGCTCGCCTCCAGCCTCGGCCTGTTGATGCTGCTGCTGTACTTCCCCGGCGGCCTGGTCCGGATCGGCTACGCGCTGCGCGATGCCGTGCTCTCCCGGGCGGAACGACGGCTGGGCCCGGCACCGGCGAGGGCCGTCGGTGTCGTCCCCGGGTCGCTCACCCCCACCTCGCGCGCACCGCTGCCGGACGGGAAGCCGGTGCTGGCGACCTCGAACATCCGGGTCCGGTTCGGCGGCGTCGACGCCGTCGACGGCGTGGCGATCGAGGTCATGCCGAACGAGATCGTCGGCCTGATCGGCACCAACGGCGCCGGCAAGTCCACGCTGATGAACGCCATCGGCGGGTTCGTCCCCGCAACCGGCACCATCGAACTCCTCGGCCGGGACGTGTCCGCACTGGCGCCCGCGCGCCGCGCGTGCGTGGGCTTGGGCCGCACCTTCCAGGCCGCGACGCTCTTTCCCGAACTCACGGTCACCGAGACCGTGCAGATCGCCCTGGAGGCGCGCGGGCGGACCGGACTGCTGTCGTCCGCGTTGTGGTTGCCGAAGTCGATCAGGGGCGAACGCGCCAAGAAGTCCGAAGCGGGCGACCTGATCGACTTCCTCGGACTCGGCCGCTACGCCAACGCGTTCATCGGCGACCTGTCCACCGGCACCCGGCGCATCGTCGAACTCGCCGGTCTGCTCGCGCTCGACGCCCGCGTCCTGTGCCTGGACGAGCCGACCGCCGGTGTCGCACAGCGCGAGACGGAGGCGTTCGGCCCGCTCATTCGGGAGATCCGCCGTGAACTCGGCGCGTCCATGCTGATCATCGAGCACGACATGCCGCTGATCATGGGCATCAGCGACCGCGTGTACTGCCTGGAGACCGGCCGCGTCATCGCCGCCGGCTCGCCGTCCGCCGTACGCGACGACCCCAAGGTCGTCGCGAGTTACCTGGGCACCGACGAACGCGCCATCGAACGCAGCGACCCCGTGCCCACCTGAGCCGGTCCGGTCGCCGGTCACACCCCCTCGGTTGTGCTCCGCCCTGTGGTGCCACGGCCCTCTCGTGCTCCGCCCCGTTGTGCCCGGCCCTCTCGTGCTCCGCCCTCCAGTTGCGCCCCACCTTCCGAAAGGACTCCACCGGCATGACCACCACCAGACGTATCCGTGCGACCGCCCGGCGTGCCACCTCGATGTTGGCCGCGCTGTGCGTGGCGGCAGCCGCGGCGAGTTGCACCGTCGAGGACGAGAAGTCGCCCGCCACCGCCTCCGGTTCGAACGCTCCGGCCGTCCCGGCGGCGGCGCCGGGGGTCACCGCGGACAGCATCAGGATCGGCGTCGTCTACCCCGACTTCGCCGCGCTCAAGCCGTTCGTCAACCTCGACGCGGGCGACTTCGAGGTCGCCTACAAGGCGCTGATCGCCAAAATCAACGCCGCGGGCGGGATCAACGGCCGCAAGATCGTCCCGGTGTTCGCGAAGATCAACCTGCTGGCTCCCGCCTCCGCGCAGGAGACCTGCGTGAAACTCACCGAGGACGAGAAGGTGTTCGCGGTCCTGGGCATGCTGCCCATCGCCGACCAGACCTCGTGCTACGTCCAGGCCCACAAGACCGCGCTGATCGGCGGGGCCATGCCGGCCGCGCTGTACGCGCAGGCCCGGGCTCCCTGGTTCACCGACATCGACGGCGACGCCTCCGCCAAGGCCGTCGAAGCACTCGCCGCCCACGGCGACCTGACCGGCAGGAAGATCGCCGTCGTCGCCGACGCCCAGGGCCAGACGGACGCCGAGAACGTCCTCCTGCCCGCGCTCAAGCGCCACGGTGTCACGCCCGTCGCCACCGGCTACCTCGCGTCGACCGCCGGCGACCCGGCCGCGACCCTGCAGCAGGGCACCGTCCTGCTGCAGAAGGCCCGGACCGCGGGCGCCGACACGATCCTGCTGACCGGCGGCGCGGCCTCGCAGATCCCGGCGATCCTGGAGAAGTCGGACTGGCGCCCGCGCCTGCTGTTCAGCCTCAACCCCTCGGGCTACACCCAGGACAAGGGCCGGCACGACTTCGGCACACTCACCGGCTCGGTGGTGGTCAACCCCGTTCTGGACTGGACGGAACCGCGGATCGTGGACTGCGTGCGCACCGTCGAGCAGGCCGACCCCTCGCTCACCGGCAAGCTCGTCGATCCCACCACCGTCGCCCCCGGCCTGCCGACCCTGGGTGGGTCCGTGCAGACGGCCTGCATCAACCTCTCCCTGTTCGAGGCGATCGCCGGGAAGGCCGGCAAGGACCTGAACTACAACAGCTTCCAGCAGGCCGGGTTCGGCCTCGGGAAGTACCGGCTGCCCAACTACCGGGACGACGCGACGTACGCGCAGCAGACGCCGAGCGGCGCGCTCCCCTTCCGGATCCAGACGTACGAGCCGGGCACCAATCGCTTCATCGCGGTGCCCTCCTGATTGCCCGACCCACTGCTCCCCCGATCGTTCGGCTGATTGTTCCGCAGCGGCCGGACAGGGCACCGACACGCAAGCCATGGAGTCGCACATGAACGACCTCATCCCGCCGGACCCGGCCGACGCCCACGACCTGACCGCCCTGCTGGGCCGGCTCACGCTAGAGGACAAGGTGCGCCTGGTCGCCGGCCACGACATGTGGTCGCTGGTCGAACTGCCGCAGATCGGCCTGCGCGCGCTGCGCATGTCCGACGGCCCGGCAGGGGTACGCGGCGTCGGCATGGGCGAGCACGAGACCTCGCTGCTGTTCCCCTCCCCCACCGCGACCGCGGCCACCTGGGATCCGGAGACGGCCGGCCGGGTGGGCCGGCTGATGGGCACCCAGGCGCTGGACCGGGACGTCCACGTCCTCCTGGCACCGACCGTGAACATGCACCGCACCCCGCTGGGCGGGCGGCACTTCGAGTGCTACTCCGAGGACCCGCTGCTCACGTCGCGGATGGCCGTCGCGTTCATCGAGGGCGTCCAGTCGACCGGAGTCGCCGCGACGATCAAGCACTTCGTCGCGAACGACTCCGAGGACGAACGCATGTCCTACGACAGCCGCGTGGCCGAGCGCGCGCTGCGCGAGGTCTACCTCGCGCCGTTCGAGGCGGCGGTACGCGAGGCCCGGGTGTGGCTCGTGATGTCGGCGTACAACTCGGTCAACGGCGCGTCGATGACCGAGAATTCCCGGTTGCAGAACGACGTCCTCAAGGACGAGTGGGGCTTCGACGGTGTCGTGGTCTCCGACTGGACGGCGGTCCGCTCCACCGAGCCCGCCGTCGCCGGAGGCACCGACGTCGCCATGCCGGGCCCCACCACGCAGTGGCTCGAACCGCTCGTCGAGGCGGTCCGGCAGGGCCGGGTCGACGAGGCCGTCCTGGACGACAAGGTGTTGCGCATCCTGCGGCTCGCGGCTCGCGTGGGAGTGCTCGACGAGGAGGTCGCGCGGAGCCACACGAGCACGCCGGCCGACGCCACGGCGCAGCTGCGCGCGGTCGCGGCCCGCGCCATGGTGCTGCTGGAGAACCGTGCCGGGGAACTCCCGCTGGATGCCTCGGCGCTGGGCCGGGTCGCGCTGATCGGCCCGAACGCGGTACGCCTGTCCGCCCAGGGCGGCGGCTCGGCGCACGTCAACCCCGAGCACGTCGTCGGGATCCCCGAGGGACTGCGGGCCGCCCTCGGACCCGACGTCGAACTGACGGTACGGTCCGGCGCGTTCACCCACCGGTACCTCCCGGCGCTGCCCCGCGACGCCGTCGTCGACCCGGCCACCGGCGAGCCGGGCGTCGGTCTGGAGTACCGGGCCGCCGACGGCACCGTGCTGGAGACCGCCGTGCGCCTGGACCCGGCCGTGGTCTTCTGGCCGGGCACCTTGGCCGAGGGCACCACCGCGGTGGCGATGCGTACCGCACTCACCCCGGTCGTGACCGGCACCCACCTGATCGACGTCGTCGGCGCCGGCGCGTTCACGCTCACGATCGACGGTGTGGTCCACGAGATCCATTCGACCGCCGAGAGCACCGACATGGGCGCGATGTTGCTGCGGCCGCCGGTGCGGCGCCTGGAAATCGACGCGCGGGCGGGCGTGCCCGTCGACATCGAACTGGTCTTCCACAGCGTGGTCGAGACGCTGTTCGGCAAGATCGGCCTGGGCTGGGGCGCGCCGCGGCTGTCCGACGACGAGGAGCTCATCGAGGCGATCGCCGACGCCGCCGCGGCCGATGTCGCCATCGTGGTCGTGGGCACCACCGACGACATCGAATCCGAATCGTTCGATCGCAAGAACCTGGCGCTGCCCGGCCGTACGGACGAACTGGTGGCCCGGATCGCCGAGGCGAACCCGAGGACCATCGTCGTCGTCAACGCGGGTGCACCGGTTCTCATGCCGTGGCGCGACCGGGTGGCCGCGGTGCTGTGGGCATGGCTTCCCGGCCAGGAGGGCGGCGCGGCCCTTGCCGACGTCCTCACCGGCGGGGTCGAGCCCGGCGGCCGGCTGCCCTCGACGTTCCCGGCCGAGGAGGAGCACGTCCCGCTGCTGTCGACGAAGGTGGTCGACGGCGGTATCGACTACAGCGAGGGCCACACCATCGGCTACCGCCTGTGGGCGCGGCGCGGCACCAAGCCGGCCTACCCCTTCGGCTACGGACTCGGGTACACCGACTGGCGCTACGACGACGTCGCCGTCGAAGGCGACGCCGACCGGGGCCTGACCATCGAGGTCACGCTCACCAACACCGGCATGCGCGCCGGCCGCGAAGTGGTGCAGGTGTACCTGGAACCCGCGGACGGCACGCTGTTCGGTGCCCCCGAACCGCTCCGGCTGATCGGCTTCACCGCCGTGGACCTCCCCGCCGGCGCCACCGAGGCCGTCCGCGTCGACGTCCCACCGCAGACCCTCGGGCGCTGGGACACCGAGGCGAACGCCTGGACCACGGTGCCCGGCACCTACCGCCTGGCCATCGGCAGGCACGCCGCCGACCCGCACCTCATGACCACGATCGCCCTCTGACGCTCCGGGGTGGATGCGGCCGGGGGCCGCCGTCGGGGCGGGCGTCTGCGGCGGGCGTCGGGGCGGGCGTCGCGGCACGAGAGCTGGGGGCCGTGCCGCGACGGTGGGGGGCGTACGCCCGAAGGAGTCCGGCAATGGCAATTTCGGCATGCCGTAAATCGTCGAATCATTCCGCACGGATCATCATGCGGGAAAAGGCCCGCAATAACACCCGGAATCAACCGACGAACCCACCGACGAGCCCCGGAAGGATTAACCGCCGATTTACTTTCCACACCTCTGGACATGCCAGTGACTCGGCAGTAGCTTACCGGCCGGTACCACAAAATGATTTCATTGCAGGACCTCCGGGAGGAATTGTGCTCGCCACGATCCTGAAAAGATCCCCCGTACTACTCGGTACTGCCGCTCTACTCGCCGCAACAGTCCTGACCGGGCCGGCCACTGCGCAGGGTGCGCCGTCCTACTCGAAGTACACCGCGCTCGGCGACTCGTACGCCGCGGGCGCGGGCATACCGGATCTGTCCGGCGGCGCGTGCCTGCGTTCGAACCACAACTTCGGGACCGTCGTCGCGGCCTCGCTCGGCGTGACCGACTACAGCGACGTGACCTGCGCGGGTGCGAAAGTCCTCGACCTGACGGCACCTCAGGTATCCCCGGTGCCACAGTTGGACGCCGTCGACAGTGACACCGACCTGGTGACCCTCGGCATCGGCGGCAACGACCTCAGCGCCTCCCCGCTCGGCGTCGTCGAAGTCATCCTCGAATGCATCCTGGTGTCGGGGTCCGACCCGCTCGGCGCTCCGTGCCACAACCAATACGCCGACCGGCACTTCGACTTCGATACCTTGTCGTGGGCGTACGAGAACGACGCCCTCGAAGCCGCCGTCACGGCAACCGCGCCGCAACTCGCCTCGGCCCTCCAGGCGATCCACACCAAGGCCCCGGGAGCGAAGATCGTCCTCGTCGGCTATCCGTCGGTCGTTCCGGACAACGAGTGGACGTGCTTCGCACGCCAGCCGCTGGCGATCGGCGACGTCGCGTACCTGCGCGGCATCATCACCCGATTGAACGGCATGCTGGCCTCCACGGCAGCCGCGAACGGTACGACGTACGTCGACACGGCCACTCCGACCAAGGGCCACGACGTGTGCTCCGACCAACCGTGGATCGAAGGCCTGATACCGGGTTCACCCACTGTCCCCTTCCACCCGAACGCGGCCGGCGAAAACGCCATGGCCAAGGCGGTACTCGCCGCACTGAGCCACTAGCCGACCCGAATCCGCGGCGCTCGAAGCGGCGTCATGAAAGCGGTTCGAATCCCGTCGCATCCCGTCGCAACGCCGATGCGGAAACAGGTTCCTCGGCCGAGGATATCCGGCTGGGGAACTTGCCGCGCACCGATCTCGGATTTCTGGATTCGGTTTCGGATTTCGCGTGTCGCGTTTCGATGTGTCGCGTGTCGCGTGTCGCCTCTCGGGGTTCGGGGTTCGGGGTTCGGGGTTCGGGGCGCCCGTTCGGAACCGGACTCCCGAATGGGTTGGATAGCGCCCGCGAGTTCCGTCGGGATCCTTCGCCCCCCGCTCGCCATCGCGTCGTCGCCGGAAACTCGGATCCCGCCATCCCGAAGGCCTTGTATACATGTACTGATGCATGCAAAGCTGACGCCATGTCAGATGACCGAGCCGTGCACCGGATCGAAGCGTTCGTCGGTCAAGTGGCCGACATGGCGCGGCTGCCCGGCTACCGCAACCGGCTGCTGGCGGTCGCGGGCGTCGAGTTGCACCAGTCCGGGCTGTCGATCCTGTCCGTCCTCGAACGCGAAGGCCCCCTCGGCATCAGCGAACTGGGGGTGCGCCTCGGCGTCGACCAATCCACGGCCAGCCGCCAGGTCCGGCCGCTCGAGGCCGCCGGGCTGGTCGCGCGCGATCCGGATCCCGCCGACCGCAGGGCCAGCCTGCTCCGCGTCACCGAGGCAGGATTGCGCCTGCGCGCCCGGGTGCGCGACACATGGCTCGCCGACATCGCCTGGGCGGTCCGCGACTGGGACCCCGCCGAACGCGAGCAACTGGGCGAGCTCCTGGAGCGGTTCGCCGCACGCTGGCGCGAAGCCGCCGCCGGGGCCGGCCTCGATGCCGCACCCCGCATCGACCCCACACCAACCGACGAACAGGTGACCTCGTGACCGACCGATTCGACCTCACCGGCCGCGTGGCCATCGTGACCGGCGGCAGCCGCGGCATCGGCCGCGCCATCGCCCATGCCTACGCCCGCGCCGGTGCCGCGGTCGTGATCGCGAGCCGCAAGGCCGACGCCTGCAAGGCCGTGGCCGAGGAGATCGAGGCGGCCGGCGGGCAGGCCCTGGCCGTCGCCACCCACCTCGGCGAACTCGACCAGCTCCAGGCCCTCGTCGATGCCACCGTGGCGCGCTTCGGGCGTCTCGACATCGTCGTCAACAACGCCGCCAACGAACTCGCCCAGCCCATCGGGCACATCACCCCCGAAGCCTGGGACAAGTCGTTCGCGGTCAACCTGCGCGGCCCGGTCTTCCTGGTCCAGTACGCGCTCCCGTACCTGATCGCCAGTGGCCGCGCATCGGTCGTCAACGTGGTGAGCGCCGCCGTGTTCACGCGCGCGGAAGGCAAGGGCCTGTACGCGGCGGGCAAATCCGCGCTGGTGGCCTTCACTCGCACGATGGCCGGCGAACTCGCCGTCCACAACATCCGCGTCAACGCGCTGGCACCCGGCACCGTCAAGACCGACATGGTCCTCAAGACCACACCCGACATGCAGGAACGCATGACCAAGGCGGCCCCGCTCAAGCGCATGGCCGACCCCGAGGAGATGACCGGGCCGGCCCTGCTGCTCGCGTCCGACGCGGGCAGCTTCATGACCGGGCAGATCGTCAGCGTCGACGGCGGCCTCACGGTCCACTGAGCCACCGCGTCCCTCGGCGCAAGCGCACACCGACCCACCGGCAGGTCCGCCGACACAGGAAGGGACCGACATGAACTTCGAGAACCGCGTCGCCGTGGTCACCGGCGCCGGAGGCGGGCTCGGCCGCGGCTATGCCCTCGAACTCGCCCGACTCGGCGCCCGCGTCCTGGTCAACGACCTCGGCGGCGGCAGCCACGGCGAACCGCACGCCGACGGCCCGACCGGGACGGACGGCCTCGGCTCGGACGGCCTCGGCGCGGCCGAGCGGGTGGCCGCCGAGATCCGCGCGGCGGGCGGCATCGCGCACGCCGACACGCGCGACATCACCACCGACGCGGCAGGCGTCATCGGGGCCGCGGTGGAGACCTGGGGCCGCGTGGACATCCTCGTCAACAACGCGGGCATCGCCGGCGGCGGGGAGATCGACGCCATCCCCGACGCCGAGTTCCACCGCATGGTCGACGTGCACTACTGGGGCACCGTCGAGATGATCCGCGCCGCATGGCCGATCATGCGGGCCCGGGGATACGGACGCATCGTCAACTCGTCGTCGACATCGGTCTTGGGCATCCCCCACACCAGCCACTACATCTCGGCCAAGGCCGGCGTGCTCGGTCTGACCCGAGCCCTCGCACAGGACGGCGTGGCCCATGGGATCAAGGTCAACGCGATCATGCCGACCGCGTACACCCGGCTGACCGCCGAGATCCCCGACGACGGACTGCGGACCCTCCTCGAACACTTCTTCAAAGCCGAATACGTCGCGCCGTTCGTCGCCGTGCTCGCGGACGAGAACGCCCCGTGCACCGGCGAGACGTTCACCGTGGGCGCGGGGCGCGCCGCGCGAGTCTTCCTGGGCGTGGCCCCCGGCTACCTCTCCCCCGATCCCGCCAAGGCGACGCCCGGCGAATACCTCACCAACTTCGACCGCATCCTCGCGACCGAGGACCACCTCGTGGCAACCAGCGCCATGGACGAAGTGGCCCTCTCCGCCAAAATGCTCGGCATCGACGCAGGCACCCCGACCATCGGCACGTAGAACCGGGCTCCCGCGCTCCCGATCCCGCTCAAGGGCGGGACGGTCTGCCGCTTCCACGGCGGCAGCGCCCCTCAGGTGCGCGCCGCCGGCGGAACGGTAGGCGGACGGCCGGCGCCGGCACTGCCGGATGCTCCCGCGGGGCGCGCATGACGGACGGCGTACAGCGCGGTGAGGCGCTGCTGACCGTCCACGATGAGGTAGCGCGCAGCGCGCTTCTTCTCGTCCGCACCGATCTGCCGCGCACCCTGCTCGGCCCCGGTGCTCCAGAACAACAGAGACCCGACGGGGAATCCCTTGTACATCGAGTCGAGTAGGTCGCGGACCTGGGCCGGGCTCCATACGACGGGCCGCTGGAGTTCCGGTAGGGCGATCTCGCCGAGTTCGATGTCCTCGACAAGCCGGGACACGGAAATCGAGGTGTCGCTGTAGAGGGCGTGAGCCATGAGGTGAGGGTCCCCCGGTCGAGTCGGTGTGTTGGGGAGGTTACTGCGTGAAGTCGGGTGGACCACCTGCGCGGTGCCCATTCGAGATCTTTTCTCACGATTTCCGCCCCACAGTGCGTCCGGCTCAGTGGCAGGCCGGCATTGGCTGGGGAACTCCGTGCACCGCGCCGGGGATGACGTGTTGTCCCAGTCGAACCAACCGAAACTGCGGTCGCCTTCCGTGGCAAACACGTCGAACCCGCCGGCCGGGCCGGCGCCGGGCGCGCGTTCGTACCGCCGGCGATGTCGAGGACCCGGTTAGCCGCTCCGGGCCAGGACTGCCAGGACCGCAGTGTCGACGACGGTGAGGGTTCCGTAGCACAGGAGCATGGTGCGAGAGAGGGCGACGGTGCGCCATGGGACAGGGATGCCGTATTGGTCGGCGTCCATCGTGAAGAAGGGAACAGCCGCAGGGGTCGCCGTCACCGCCCTTTCGTAGAGGGAGCGGAAGCGCCTTTCCTGGCCGAGGTAGTAGCTGTCGAGCAGCCAGAAGCCGATGGTCGTCAGCAGTGCGACCACCGCCGCGGTCCAATCGGATCCGTGCGGCGCGATGGTGACCAGGGCTCCGCTGAGCGTCATGGCCCAGCCCTTGATCAGGAACGAGTTCGTGCTGAAGCGGCCTATGGCGCTCTGCAGGAACTCCAGGTGCTTGTCCCGCCTTTCGTGGTGGGCGGGGGTCGTCGTCATGTGTCCGCCCGGCCCTTCGCAATCGGCCCTCGGTCGGGTGTCGGCCGCGAAATCCGGTGGCGGCTGCGCCGCGGTGCGGGCTCGGTTTCCGGTTCGGATACGCCAGGGGGTTTCGGGGTCTGCATGGGATCGGGTGCCGGATCGGGTGGTGCCGGTTCCGAGACGAGTGCGTCTCCCCCGCCCGGACCGGGGTCGGGGTCGTCGGACACCGGTGTGGGGTCGGCCTCCGGTTCCGCGCCCCATTGGGCGTTGAGCAGGGCGGCGGCCTTCTCCAGGCGCGTGCGCAGGCCTTCCGGATGCTCGTCCTTCAGGATCTCGCGGGCATGGTCGAGGAGTTCGAGTCGGATGTACGGTGGCCTGGTGTGCGCGCCGTCCGTCTCGGACGCGCCGTGGAGATTCTCCGGGTGGGGCCACGCGGATCGGTCGAGCGGGAAGGCGAAGGCGCCCGCGACGCCGGTCCTGGCCCGCTCCTCGACCAGTCCGATGCACACGTCCTCGACGGTGCGCCAGGCGACATCCTCGGCCACGGCCACGGCCGCCCGCAGTTCGGACCATGTGACGACGTGCCGGGTCAGGTCCTTGCGGGCGACCCGGAGCAGACGATCGGCGCTGCGCGCGGCCTCGGCCGCGCGGGACGCGTCGTCCTCGGCCCGGTCGGCGTACGGGTTGTGGGCAAGCACCTTGACGGCGACCGTGGCGGCGTTGAGCAGCAGCAGGAGCACGATCACGGCCGGCCTGTTCTGCGGGTCGAAGCCGGCGTCCGCGGCAGCTTGGTCCGCCCTGATGTTCGCCCACACGCCGAACATCACGCAGATGCCCACGACGAGCAGCGTGGGTCCGACCAGGCCCGGCCAGGGCAGGTCTCCGGGCTCGCGCCGTTCCACGGGCCGCCGGAAACCGAAGCGGTGGCGCAGGATGGCCGGGAGTCCGGACCGCCGCCGCTCGCCGGCGCGCGCCTTGCGGGTGCGCGCTCGGAACAGCGCTTCCGCAAACACGGTTCCGGCGGCCAACAGGCAGATGCTCGCGCCGAGTCCGGGCAGGCACGCCAACCAGTACCCGATCGTGCGTTTGTTGCCGCCTTCGCCGTTCAGGAAGCTCCGGATGACGCTGCCGATGAACATCGCGTCGAAGACGACACCCGCGACGAGCACGGGCCACAACAGCACGCGCCACAGGGTCGGCGGGCGCCGCAGGTCCTCGGGGCCGTCGTCGGCGTGCAATCGTTCCGTCGCCAGGCTGCGCTCGCGGGACTTGCGGACCGAACGTATCGCGGCGAAGCGTTCCACGGCCTCGATGCCGCCCTCGACGCGCCGGGCGGACTCGTCGACGGCGGCGCACGCGCGGACGAGGCCACGCTGATCCTGGGCGAGTCCCGTGTTGGCTGCCGCGAAAGCGGCCATGAGCGCGGCCTGTTCGCGACTCTCGACACGGTCGACCGGCTTGGATCGGCGGTGTCCGTCGTCGGCGCCGTTCGTCGAGAATGTGTCACACGGGCAGGGAACCGCAGCCTGGTAGACGGCGGCCGACGCCGCCGAGCTGCCGTTGATGCTCATGATCGTCGTCCCATCCCCCTGGGTTATGTCGCCTGGCTGCTCTGCAACGTCCGTTGCCGGACGGCACGTTCATTCGATGACGACGACGTCGACGCGGCGCCGGCACTGGAGTTCCCGGTCCGCGGCGTTCGTCGATCCGGTGTTCGGGGCCTCGGCAATCGGCTGAGGGCAGTCGTTGGCGACGCCGTGGCCGTACGCGGTCACGTTGTTGGTCATGCCGAGTTCGCCGAGGACCGCCTTGACGGCCTCGGCCCTGTCCTGCGAAAGCCGCTGGTTGTTCCCGGGGTCCCCGCGTGGGTCGACGTATCCGTGGACCTGCACCTCGGCGCCGGGCACACTGCGCACCCGCACCGCGATGTCTTCGAGTTGCGGCCTGGCCTGCGGGAGTACGGTCGGGGAGCCGGGGGCGAACAGCGCAACCTGGGAAAGTGGGTACGTGGTGCGCCGGTTCTGCCCGAATCGCACGACCGGATCCGCGGGGGGCGTGACCGATGCCGTCGGGGCCTTCGACTCGTTCGTCAAGGGCGTGTCCGGCGCGACGCAGTCGCCTTCCACGGCGGGTGTCGGGTGCGCGTCCGTGCACAGCCTCAGCCACAGGCGCTTCAGCCACGCGGATTGTGCCGCGGTGGGTGTCGGTTGGCCTTCCGCGGGCTGTCCGAGTCCCACCAGGACGGTTCGTACCGACGCGAGTGTGCGTTCGGTGATCTCCTGCCGTTCGAGGCAGACCCGAGAGACGGCGTCGATCTCGCTGTCCTCGCGGAATCCCGCCGGACGCAGGTCGGCGCACCCGCTGGTGGTCAGACCGTCGGTGAGCACGATGAGTCGGCGACCCGCGCCGGCGTTCGCGAATCCGGTGCCGCCCGCGCGCAGAGCCGCGAGGACGTCGGTGCCGCCTTGCCGGGGTACGGATTCCCGGGTTTCGGTGATGGTCGCGGTGAGGCAATCAAGGGCCTGCTGCCTGCGGTTGTTCCGGTTGGTGCCGTTGGCTATGCCCTTCGCCCAGTCGGTCGTCATGCCTTGCCTGATCCAGGCGATGTCCGAGGATCCGCCGAACGCCCCGACCGCAACAATGTCCTTGTCTGCGACAACGCGCGCGACGAGGTCGGTGAGCGCTCGGGCGCCGTCGCGTCCGGGTGTCGTGGGCGAGGTTCCGCGCAGCGATGCCGACGTGTCCACGAGAATCACGGTTCGACCCTGGCCGTTCGCCGCGCCGACGTCCCGGCTCATCCAGCCGCACCGTTGGGAATCGTGCGGCTGCGCGCACGACGTGATGCCCGCGGCCAGGAGTGCGAGTACGAGCAATCGCGAACACCGCCCTCGGGCACGACCGGTGCGGCCTCTCGTCATGATGTCGCCCCCGCGACGCCGTTCACGGGCGCGGACGCGGGCTCGTCGCTCGGCGGGAAGACCATCGCGTACGGGGACAATCCCATCTGTACGCAGAATCCGCTCAATGCCTTGTCGTAAGCGTTGGCGTATTCGAACAGGCCGATGCGCTCATGGTTGCCGACCGCGGTCTTGAGGAACTCGGCGAGTACGAGTGTGCCGCTGCCGCGCGCGTCCCGCAGTGCGCCCGTCGCGGCGGCGAAGTCCCTGTCCACCAGTGTGGCGACGAACGGTACGAGGAACTGACGTTGCGCCGGCCCGAGTCCGCCCGACATCTCCAGCCTGGCGATCACCTGCATCCATTCCTCGACGAGCGCCTCCGTCTGCGCGGCCCTGAGCAGTGCGTTGCCGTGTTCACTCCGCATGCTCACTTCGCTCAGGACGAAGGGGCGCAGGTGGTCGCGCAGCGAGGGATCGATGCGTACGCGCACCGAGGGGCGGCAACTGATCAGGCCCTCGTCGTCGGTGTAGCACCAGCCGTCACCCAGTTCCCGGTTGATCTGCGTCTCGGCGCCGGCGGGGTCGCCGGCCTCGCAGCCGCGGGTCACGGTCCACGCGCGCCGCAGGACCTCGACCAAGGCGGCCTCCTGCAAGAGGCCGGCGCGTTCGCGCAGCGTCGCGGAACTCATCTCGGTGCTGCTCCAGCGCATGTGCGGCAGCAGGTGGAACTCGAACACGTCGCCCCGTGCGACGCACGGCAACGGTTTCCCATCAAATGGCAGTTCCACGATCGCCGGCGACTGCAAGGCGGTTGCGGTGACCGGTGCCGACGGCGGATCCGTGACCGGGTGACTGGCGTTCCACCAGTCGCGCAGTCGGGCGAGGAGGCCTCTCCTGGAGGACATGCGCTATCTCCCTTCTCCGGTCCCCGTTGCCAGGGACCGCTGAACACGGCGGAGGGTGTGCGAATCGGGGTGGCGGATCCGCCAAAGTCCGAGGTGGAACATCGAACGGCCGGTCAGCTCCGCGCCCAGGAAGCGGGGGGCGAGGTCCACGTACAGCTGCGCGAGGTCGTCGTTGCCGTCGGCGTCCGCGAGCCAGCGCTCCAGGAGGTGCCAGGCTCGGGCCGAGGTCTCCTGCTCGCTCAGCGCGTGGCGCCAGAAGTTCGTCAGCAGCTCGCGATGCCCGGTCTGTTTCAGCGCGAGTTCGGCCAGGGCGGGTCGACCGCGCCGGTCGGGGGTTCTGGTGTAGCGGCCGAACGCCAGCATTGCGCGTACCGCATGCCGCGGCAGGTGTGCGTCCTTCGACGTGATCCAGGTGTCGAGGTCCGCGAGCACTTCGTCGACGCGGCCGTTGAGCAGCAGGTATGCCGTCGAGAAGGCGACCGAGGTCCTGGCGGACAGTCCCGGCATCCGGCCGAGTCGGCCGAGTTCGCGCAAGGTGAGCTGAACATCGCGCATTCCCAAGCTCGTTCCGTAGGTGCGGGCCGCGGCGTCCTGCAACCTGGTGTCCGGGCTGCGCGCCCAGTCCTTGACGAGGGTGGCCACACGGACGGCCGACGTGTCGTCCTCGGCGGCAATCTCCATCGCGAGTGCGGCGCACTGCCGGTAGGCACCGGAGGAGTGGCGGGCCCAGAGCCCGACCATCTCGCGGTAGACGAATCCGAAGTCGCGGCGCATGAGCAGGCCGGCGAGGTGGGCAACACGCACGCGGATCCGCTCGAAGTCCAGACTCCTTTGTTCGACGCCGATCAGGAGGTCGAGCCAGGCGAGCAACGGCTGTCGCAGGCTGGGGAATTCGTGCCAGGCGACTTCCAGCACGGCGTGCAGGAGTTCTTCGTGCACGAGCAGGGCGCGACGCGGGTTGTCGTCCGGTTCGACTCCCGCGAGAGATTCGGAGGCGCGCATCTCGCGGGGTATGAGCCGGTTGAGGTCCCGCTCGAACACGTGGTTGAGGGGGGCGGTTTCGCGTACCTCGAAGTACGGCAGGACGGTGCGGCCGAGCAGGTCGCCGGCTTCGATGGCGTCCGACAGCGGG
Organism: Embleya sp. NPDC008237; assembly: GCF_042956465.1. Classification (NCBI taxonomy): domain Bacteria; kingdom Bacillati; phylum Actinomycetota; class Actinomycetes; order Kitasatosporales; family Streptomycetaceae; genus Embleya; species Embleya sp. NPDC008237. The sequence continues at coordinate 144,697 of NZ_JBIBGL010000002.1, read as the reverse complement.
TGGCCGTGGAAGAGCGCGTACGCGATGCGCAAGGCCTGCCGGTGCGGGTCGTCGAGGATGGGGTCGCCTTCGCGTGCCTCGTCGGGGCCGAGGAGCTTCCTGGCGAGTGCGGGCAGGTGGTCGCGCCAGCGACCGATGATGCGGGCCTCTCCGTCGGCGTCCGCGCCGTGGATGTTCTCGGCCAGGAGACGGGCCAGGTGCACGACGCGTTCGACGGATCGGGCCATGTCGAGGGCATGTTGGATCTGTGCGCCTTCGAGCACACGGGTGACGTACGCGCGGGTGGTCGCGGGGTCGCACCGTTCGTGTGTCCCCTCCTGCGGGACGCAGTCGGCGATGTGCGAAGTGAGTTGCGCGTGCAGGTGTACTGCGAGCACGGCCCTGCGGTCGGCGCCGGCGTGCTCGAACACGTGGGGCGTGGGCGGGTCGCTGGGGAACGTCTCGGGTCCGCCGATCAGGACGAGGAACTTGCCGGCGGAACGCGCGAGTTGCGCGAGGGTGTCGAGGGCCTGGGCCGTGACGGGGTGGGGGCCGACGTCCAGCAGGTAGCCGTCGTATTTCGGGGCGTTCGCGAGCAGCTCGTCGGCTTGGTCGCACACGGCCCGTACAAGGTCCGGTCCCTCGCGGTGGAGGGTGCCGAGAGCATATCGGTGGCAGTGCTTCACGAGCAGGACCGCCGCCGTCGCGCGTCGACCGCTGCCGACGCGCCCGGCGAGTGCCACGATGTGGACCTCCTCCAGGTGTGCGGCCATCCGTCCGTGGTCGGCGACGGGCTCGTACAGGTCGATCACGGCGTCCTCGGTGAAAGGGATGACCCGGACCTCGGTGAGGGCTTCTCCGTCGCCGTTGGCGAACACGTTCTCGACGTAGAAGGCCGTGCCGTTCGTGCCGGAACTGAACGCGGCGCGCTTGATCTTCTGAAGCCCGTGCCGCTCGTGCGCGTCCTGGCTCTCGGCGAAGTCGGCGGGCCGCTCGACCCTGCGTCGCGTGGGCGACCCGGTGCCGGCGGCCTCGGGTCGGACGGGCGGAGCGTCGGCCGCGGGGGCGGCGGGTCCCTGAGGTGCGGCGGGCGTCTCGGTGCCGGCCCGTTCGTCGTTCGGCGGGCCTTCCTCACTCGCCTCTCGTGGTGTGCCCACGGTGTCGACGCCTTCCTCGCCACCGGGGGTTTCGGCGCCCTCCGGGCCGGCCTGCTCAGTCATCGCGGTTCTTCTTCCGCCTCGGGGCGGGATTCTCCACGTACGAGGCCTTCGGCCCCACGGCGCTGCGGGTGAACGTGCCGCCGTAGTTCCCTCCGCCTCGATCGTCCGGGGGGCCGCCTCCGGTCTTTTCCTGGGTCGTTTCGGGGGCGGGCGGAATGTGGCGCGCCACCTCTTCGACGATCCAGTCCAGATCGCGATGCATATAGGGGGTGCGCAGCACGATCTGCTGTCGACTCGAGAGGTCCGAGATATCCGGCGGGAGATCGCCGACGGCGGGCAGTCGGGCGTTGTCCAGCAATACCGGGATGACGACTTTTCGCCAGCTCAGCGCGCAGCGGATCTCTTCGAGCACGTAGTCGCCGTCGACGTCGATCCTGCGCCTGCCGTCCGGGGTTTCGATGTCGAGCCACCTCTCGCCGATCAGCACCAGGAGCACCGTGCTGTTCTCCAGCCTGCGGCGGAGCTCCGGCGGGAAGTCGGTCCCGGAGGTCATACTGCGGCGGTCTCGGAATACGTTGTCGTCACCGAAGACTCGGCGCAGCTTGTCGTCGACGTGCGAGGCGGTGGCGTCACCGTCTCCGGTTCGATAGTTGATGAATACGCCGGGCATGAGGAATCGACTCTCGCTTCCGTTTTTGGCATTCCGCCTTGCGACATCGACCGGTTCCTCGGCGCGGCGGGAGATGCGTTGGAATATGGGCTCGGGAAAGCCGGAGAGGTGAGCGTTTCAGTATTCGCGTGGCGGGTCAACGAGTTTCCTGCGCCCTTTTCTCCGGGAAACGGAACACTCGCTCGGGTTACCGATTACGTGTTCGACTGGGGGTGGTATCCGCCGACACGCATCGCGGCGGCGATCCGCGAGACCGTGAGCCGGGCGACCTCGTCGCGCGGCCAACGGCCGAGGGTGTGGTTCAGCCGATGCAGGTCGGCGCGGACGGTGGCGGAGTCCACGATCGTGACCGACGACGTGACCATGTCGGCGATCGCGCAGGCCCGTTCCAGTTCTCCGGAGCGTGCAAGGGCCACCGCAAGGCGTGCGCCGCACCGCGCCCTGGCTCGCAGCGCCTGCGGGGGGATCGCGTCGAGCCCACCCTCCAGTGCACGCACCGCGGCGGCGTCACGCCCCAGGTCGTGCAGGCACCAGCCGGACACGAAGGCCGCGTTGCGCGCCAAGTAGACGCTGCCCAGGGCCGGTTCGCCTCCGGCATCACCCGCGGCGAGCGCCTGGGCCATCAACTCCCGAGAGCGTTCCAGGGCCGCCATGCAGGCCCGGTCGTCGCGCAACAGGGCGTGGCCCTGCGCCTCCCGCTGCGCGGCGAGGCCGCGGATGCGCGGACTGTGCGAGCGGGCGGCGGCCCCGCGGGCCAGCTCCAGGAGCGAGTACGCGTCGCCCCGGTACAAGGCGACCTCCGCCCTTCTGATGAGGGTGTACACGGCCAGTTCCGTGTCTCCGGCGGCCTCGGCCAGCGTTGCGGCCTGGTCCGTCCACCACAGCGAAGCCACGTCGTTGCCGGCTTCCTGGGTCATCCAGCCGGTGTACTCGGCGAAGCGGGCCGCCAACGCGAGGGTCGCGTCGCGGTCCGCGCCGCGTGTCGATCGCGCGATACCCCGCAGAGCGTTGGTCGCGGCGACGACGAGTTGGGCGACCACCGCGGGCCCGAGCAACTGCCCGAGCGCGCGGTATTCGTCGAGCAGGCGATGGAAATGCGGCAGGGAGAGTCCGCACCGGCCACCGGGATATGCGACGGGCGGGCCTTTCCAGGTCATCACCGCGGGTTTGACGAGGGAGGATTCCCGCGGCCCGTCGTCGAGCGCGATGAACTCGTTGCCGCCGTCCGGGGAGAGGTGCAACGTCCATGGCACGGCCCACGAGGACGTGATGTCGGGTGGCGCCGGCTCGGCGGGTGGTTTCGGCGCGATCAATCGACTCAGTTCACCGTGCGCATTCAGAGCCGCATCGCACACATGAGCGAGTTCCGGGCTGGGATTCTTCAATCCTCGCTCGACCTTGCTTATATGACTTTGTGAGAAGTTGATCGTTTCTGCAAAGGATCTGAGAGATAACCGCGCCTCGGACCTTCGGCGGCGCAGTTCGTCTCCGAATCGCGCCGATGTCCATCCCACCACACACCCCCGCCGACTACCGCCTGGGACCCGGCGTGCGACCTGCCCGTCTTCGCCCGCGTACTGTCGGATAGACAGATTACACACGAGCGGACTTCCCAGTGTCGAAAAGCGGAAGTGACAAAGTGCGTTCCGGTCGGCGGAGCCGGTGGACGCGCCGGAAAGGGTGGCGCTCCGCCATGGCAGGCGATGCGGATCGGGTGTGGTTTTCGAATCCGCTCGGTTTCGATTCCGCAGGATCGCTTCAAAATTCGACGGCGTGACCGTCGAAGTCCCCTATGCGGACCGCCTGCTGGACCCGGGCCGGGCTGCGGAGCGCACCCGGGCGCAACGTCGACTTCTGTGGGTCGCCACCACCCGCGCACGCGCCTTGGTCCTTTTCGTCCGCCCGACAAGCAGCAAGGGACCTCCGACACCCATCAGGTCACGCGTCGGTGATGCGGGCGGCCCACTTCTTCAGCCGGTCACGCATGTGGGTGCTCTGTTTCTCGTTCACTCCGTACACCGCGTATTCGCGGTCCGGCCAGCGGTCGACGGCTTGGAGGGCCAGGGCGAAGTAGGCGCGGTCGAAGCCGGGGTCGTGTTCTTCGGCGAGTTCGAGCAGGCGATTCGGGGTGTAGCGGCCGGAGTCGAGGGCCGCGTCGACGTCCAGGTAGTCGCGTGGGGCGCCTCGGCCGAACAGTGCCGTGACCTTGTTGGCGACCGCGTCGTCGGGGTGCAGGACGGGGCCGATGTCGAGTCGTACCGGCGGGTGGGATCGCCAGTCGCAGCCCATCTCGACCTTGGCCGCGCGTCCCGCCTCGTCGATCACCGCGAAGCGGGCGAAGACTTCCCCGAGGGGTTCGACGTCGACCGTGAGGCCGTCGGTCCGGTAGGCCGCGGCCACGCGATCGACCGCTTCGGCGAACGCCGCGGGGTCGGTGATGTCGGTGAACAGGTCGACGTCGTCCGAGATGCGTTCAAGGAAGCCGTGGGCCTGGAGCGCGTAGCCGCCCGCCAGGGCGAAGCCGTAGGAGGCTGCGGCGGCGAGGCCGACGCGGGCGAGCCTGGCGTGCAGGGGATACATGGCCGGAATGCTATGCGGCGACGGGGACCAGGTCCGGGAACCTCGACTCCCACATCACCCGCAGGCGACGCGGCAACCACAGCCGCGGCCACACCCGCGCCAGCAGGTCCCCGTTCACGTGACGACCGAGTTCCTCGGCATGCATCGCCTCACGCAGCACCGTCTCGTACAGCAGACGCACATCGGCGTCGTCCGCCAGATCGTACGACTGTTTCGGGGTCCAATCCAAGGATGTGGGCAACGCGACGACACCCTCGGCCGGGCCGGCCAACTCCGCGAAGGTGTCCGGCACGGCATACGGCCGGACATCCGCGTACCGCACACGAGGGCCCATCCCTTCAGTATGCCAACGGGCGCCCGAGAGACCCTGCGGATCCTCCGGTGCGTCCGGATGCTCGGCGGGCGGGGTCTCGGCAGATATCCGCAGATATCTCCGCGGCAGTCGTTTGCCGGAAATCGGGAACGCGGAATTCAATCGATGTTTTGCCGCGGCTCCATGCGGTCCGTGAATTCTGGCACCGATCGCCGGCGGACTCGGCGGGCCGGCCGGGGGTCGAACGTCGATTACGCTCCCGCTGAGACCGTGGCACGGATGAAAAGGTCCGTCAAGTATTCGGTCGAGTTCGCGGGGCCTGTCCCGTCGACGAGACAGATGGAAGATCGCCGACGGTGCCGTTCCGTCGTGCCGATTGATCGATCACGATCGGTTCACTACCGTGGTCAATCGACATTGGATAGCGTCGGCACTACGTACATGAAGCCACTGCGGCAACGCGGTGACCTCGGGAAACACCGCCTGCACCACCGCAACGACCGGACCGCGTCGGATTCTCCGGACGGCATTTACAAGAGGGCGCCGGCCTCGCGGTTCGCGGTGGTGGCAAGTGGTGCCATCATCGCATCGTTTCGCCTGCGGGCCTGCGACTTCCGAATCTCGGACACCGTGCCGGCGGCGTGTTCGAGGTGCTTCGGGAAGAGTTTGTCGAGATGCGGTTCCGAGTGCCTGCGTGAGCACGTCGTCGCGGAATTGCGCGTGCGATCGCTTCGGAAACCGCAGAACTCACGAGCCGGACTGTCCTGGCGCTGTGCGCCGGGCCGGTCGCAGGCAATAAACGCGAAGGGAAAACAGTGACACTGTTGCGCGACCGGCTCACCGAGGCTCACCTCGCCGAACAGCGGCGCTACTGGCTCGACCGGCTCGACAACCTTCCGGTATTGCGGCTGCCGACCGACCGGCCGCGGCCGACGACGGCCGGCACGGCGAGCGCCGCCGTCGAGTTCCGGGTGCGGGCGGAGGTCGTCGAGGCCCTGGACGATGTGGCCGGCAAAGTCGGCGGGACGCTGTTCACCGCCCTGCTCTCCGGCTCCCAGGTGCTCTTCTCCCGCTACGGCAGGCAGCAGGACATTCCTGTGGCCACCGTGGCGAGCGGCCGCACGCTCGACGAACCGGACACCCGTTTCGTCAATGTCGTCGTCCTGCGGTCGACGATCCTGCCGGACGAGCCGTTCACCCGGCTGATCGAGCGAAACGCCCCGATCGTCGAAGACGCGGTGGCCAACGCGGACCTGCCCTTTTCCGGACTTGCGGACCCGCCGGGCCCCCGCGGCGCCGATACCGGCTCTCCCCTGCCTCGGGTGCTGCTGGTGCTGCGAGACGAGCACCCCGGCACCGTCGAGGTGCCTCAGCCGTTCGACCTCACCATCGACTGCCGGTCGACCGATACGGGTGAGCTGCTCGGCACCGTCACCTACGATCCGGGGTTGTTCGAGGCGACCACCGTCCAGCGGCTGGCCCGGCACCTGGTGGGGCTGCTGACGGCCGCCGTGCGTCATCCGGAGCGCCCGGTGGGTGACCTTCCGCTGCCGGACGAGCGGGAGCGGCACACCCTGCTCGGCGAGTGGGGCGTCAACCAGGTGGAGTTGCGGGCATGGCCGTGCGTGCACGAGTTGGTCGCCGAGCGCGCCGAGGCGAAGCCCGACGCGGTCGCGGTCGTCGCCGGCACGGACACCGTGACGTATGGGCAGTTGCACACCAGGGCCAACCGACTCGCCAACCTGCTGGTGTCCGCCGGGGTTCGGCGCGGTGATGTCGTCGCCGTGTGCCTGCCGCGCGGCCCGGAGCTGGTCACCGCACTGCTTGCGGTCCTTCGCGCCGGCTGCGCCTACCTGCCGTTGGACCCCGGATACCCGACCGAGCGGCTGAACTTCATGCTCGCCGACGCCGACGTGGCGGTGTGCGTGACGGAAAGCGCGCTGGTGGGCAAACTACGAGAGGCCACCGACGCGGACTTCGTCGCGATCGACGAACAGGAACACAACCTGGCCGCGCAGCCCACCGCGCCGCCGGCCATCCCGGTCTCCGGGCGGGACGGGGCGTACGTGATCTACACCTCGGGCTCGACCGGCCGACCGAAGGGGACGGTGGTCGAGCACCGTTCGATCACCAGACTGCTCTGCGAGGCGGACTACATCCCGCTGCGGTCCGATGACGTCGTCGCCCAGGGCGCCGACGCGACGTTCGACGCGGCGACCTTCGAGATCTGGGGGCCACTGGTCGCGGGTGCTCGGATGGTGGTCATCGACAAGAACACGATGCTCGACCCCAAGGCGCTGACGGACGCGCTGACTCGGCATCACATCAGCACGCTCGTGCTCACGACGGCGGTGTTCAACCAGGTCGTCGCCGCGCAGCCGGATGCGTTCAGGACGCTGCGCCACCTGCTCTTCGGTGGTGAGGCGGTCAATCCGGACCGGGTGGCGCAGGCATTGGCGGCGGGTCCACCGCAGCGCCTGATCCACTGCTACGGGCCCACCGAGACGACCACCTTCGCCACGTGGCACCTGGTGGAGCGGATCGAGGAGCACCGCACGGTGCCCATCGGGCGTCCGGTCGTGAACACCGGCGTTCACGTGCTCGATGAACGGCTGAACCCGGTACCGGTGGGTGTGGTCGGCGAGTTGTTCATCGGCGGGCCGGGGGTCGCGCGAGGTTACCTGGCTCGTCCGGGCCTGACCGCGGAACGCTTCCTGCCCGACATCTTCGGCACGACACCCGGAGATCGGCTGTATCGCACCGGTGACCTGGTGCGCTGGTCGGCGGAGGGCGTGCTGGAGTACGTCGGCCGGATCGACCGCCAGGTCAAGGTCCGCGGCTTCCGGATCGAGCCGAACGAGATCGAACTCGTGCTCCAGCAACACCCGGACGTCGAAGCGGCCGTGGTCGTCGTGCGCGACGACGGTGAGCACAAGCGCCTGGTCGGTTACGTTCGCCCCGAGCCGGAACGCCGGCCCGAGCCGGCCGTGCTGCGGGACTTCGTCGGAGACCGACTCCCGGAGTTCATGGTGCCCGCGGTCGTCGTGCTGCTCGCCGAGTTCCCGCTCACCCCGAGCGGAAAGGTCGACCGCGCCGCGCTGCCGGCCCCGGAGCGTATCGCCGACGCCGAGGACTACGTCGCGCCTCGAACAGACGACGAGCGGGTGCTTGCCGAGGTCTGGGCCGATGTGCTCGACATCGATCGCGTCGGGGTGACCGACAACTTCTACGAACTCGGTGGCGACTCCATCCTCGGGATCAAGGTCGTCGCCAAGGCTCGGGCCGCGGGTGTGTCGATCTCGGCCAAGGCCCTGTTCCGCCTGCAGACCATCGCGGCGCTGAGCGACGAAGCGGCGGCCGCCGCACCTGTTGACCAATCCTGCTGATCCACATTCGCGGAGGGCATTGTGCGCACCCAAAGACCCGGCCTGAAGGGTCGTCTGGTCCCCGAGAACCGCTACCTGTGGCGTGCGCGGCGACCCGAGGCACGGCACCGGATCGTCTGCTTCCCCCATGCGGGCGGGGGCGCCAACGCGTACTCGAACTGGGCGCGCGCGTTGCCGCAGGACATCGAATTGGCGGCCGTGCAACTGCCGGGCCGGCAGAACCGGATCGCCGAGGAGCCGGCGACCGACGTCGGTCGACTCGTGAAGGAGATCGTCGCGGACCTGCGCCCCGTGCTCACCGGGCCGTTCGCCTTCTTCGGGCATTCGTGCGGATCGATGCTGGCCTTCGAGGTGGCGAGGGCGCTGCAGATGCAGGGCGGCCCCTGCCCCACCCGGCTGTTCGTGTCCGCGCAGTCCACACCCGAAGTGATCTGGGCCGGGCCCAAGTTGCACGACCTCCCCGAGCGCGAGTTCCACGCCGCCGTGCTCAGCCTCGGCGGATTCGACGAGGAGGTGAGCGCGGATCAGGAGGTCATGGACGAGCTGGTACCGGTCGTCCTCGCCGACTTCCAGCTCTGGGAGCGCCACCGCGTCGCCACCGTGCCCACCTTGGACAGCCCGATCACCGCGCTCGTCGGGAAGTCCGACTGGCGGGCCCCGCTGGAAACCGTTGTGGGGTGGAGCGAGTACACCTCGGCGTCGTTCACGACCGAACTCTTCCCCGGCGGTCACTTCTACCTGACCGAAGAAGGCAACGACGTCCCCGGGTTCGTCGGCCGGACCCTGCTGGGGACATAGCGCCGCTGCCGCACCAACCGACGAAGACGCTGCACGGGCGACTTGCCCGTGCAGCGTCTTCGTCGGGTGTCACGAGTGTGTGCTCAGCCGAGCGTGGCGGTGTCCCGCAACAACTCCCCGCTCAAAGCACTCGGAGCGCTCGGAACGCTCGAAGCAATCGGAGCGCTCGGAGCACTCCGGCGCAGCAGCGGTGCGATCGATCGGGCCAACTCCAGTCCCTGGCCGCGGTTCAGGCGCGGGTCGCAGGCCGTCTCGTACCGCAGGTGCAGATCCCGCTCCTGCACAGGGGTGTGTTCGTCCACGCATTCGGTCACGTTGCGGCTGGTCAACTCCAGGTGCAGGCCGCCCGGGTGGGTACCCATCGCCCGGTGGACCTCGATGAACCCTTGCACCTCCGCCCGGATCGCCTCGAACCGACGAGTCTTGGTGCCGTCCGCGGTCGCGAAGGTGTTGCCGTGCATCGGATCGCACACCCAGATCGCCGGCGAGTCCCGAGTGATTACCTCGTCGACGAGCGCGGGCAGCCGGTCGTGCACCGTATCCGCGCCCAGGCGGGTGATGAACGTCAGCCGGCCCGGCTCCCTGTGCGGGTCGATCAGTTCGATCAGTTCCGCGATATCCGCGCGGGTCGTGGTCGGCCCGATCTTGACCGCCACCGGGTTGTGCACGCCGGCCGCGAAGGCCACGTGTGGCCCGTCGAGTCGTCGCGTGCGCTCGCCGATCCACAGCAGGTGACCGGACAGGCCGTATGTCCGCCCGGAAGCCGGGTCGACCCTGGTGAGCGCGGTCTCGTAGGGCAGCAGCAACGCTTCGTGGCTGGTGAAGAAGTCGCCGCCGAGGTCGGTGAACAGGGTGTGGCTCCTGGTGCGAAGCCGCCGGATGTCGGACAGGACGCGGTCCGCGGCCCGGTACGCGGCGAGCAGACGCTGTGGATTCGCGGTACGCGCCTCGGTGTCGAAACGCAGCTCGTTCACCGCGTCGCCCCGATAGACGGGCACCACCCGATCGCCCCTGGTCTCGGTGCCCATCGAGCGCGGTTTCGCGTATTGGCCGGCGATCCTGCCGAGGGTGAGGGTCGGCAGCCCGGACTCCGAGGTCAGCACCGCCGCCATGTCCGCGAGGCAGCGCAGCTTGTCTCGTGTCGGCTCGATCAGCGGCCCCGCGAACAACTCCGCGCAGTCGCCGCCCTGGAGCAGGAACGCCTCACCGCGGGCCACCGCGGCCAGGCGCAGCCGGAGCTCGTCGCAGTCACCGGGTGAAACCAGCGCAGGCAGACTGCCCAATGCACGTACCACATCGGCCAGTTCGTCGATATCACGCCAGTTCGGCTGCTGGTTCTCGACCGGCAGATGCAGCGCATCGACCCCGCTGAGCGCGGTGTTCGTCGCGGCGGTCACGACCGGCAGGCCCGCAGGACGGCGGCCGCGACCTCGTCGCCGCTGTCCCCGAAGTGGGAGCGGTACACCCCCGCGATGTCGGCTTCCCGGCCGGAGTCGAACTTCGGCCCGTCCGCCTGCCGGCGAGCCTGCTGGATGCGCTGGGACACTTCACGACGCATCCGCAACAGGCTGATGATGCCCAGGTCGAGATTGTCGATGTCGGTACGCGCTTCTCTTGTGGACAGTCGGATGTCCACGTCCGCCAGGGATTCGGTCTCTGAGACCAACACGCCTTGCCCCCTTGTGTCGTGCCGTTGCCGCAGGTCGGATGTGTGCACGGTGTTCGCTCAGGGTTTCAGCAGCAGCTTGCCGATGGTGCGGCGCTGCTCGATGTCCGCCTGCGCGATACCGGCGTCGGCCAGTGGATAAAGTCGTCCGATGTGGACGCTGAGGTTGTCCCGGCGTAGCCAGGAGAACACCGCGGCGCCGCGAGACCGCAGTTCCTCGGGGGTCGCGATGAAGTCCGGAAGGTAGGGGCGGGTCAATTTGATCGAGCCGCGTGTGCCGGTGCTCAGGTCGATGGGCGGTATCTTGCCGCCGGACTGTCCGTAGAGGACGAAGGTGCCCCGTGGACGCAGCGAGGCGATGCTTCCCTCGAAGGTCGTCTTGCCGACCGCGTCGTAGACGACGTCCACGCCACCGCCGCCGGTGAGCCTACCGACCTCGGCTGCGAAGTCGACCTTCGTGTAACGGATGACCTCGTGCGCCCCCGCCTGGCGCGCCGCCTCCTCCTTCGCCGCGCTGGACACGGTTCCGATGACGCGGACGCCGAGCGAGCGCAACACCTGGGTGAGCAGCAGCCCGACACCGCCCGCCGCGGCGTGCACCAAAGCCGTCTCCCCCGCGCGTACGGGGTGGCTGTCCCGGGTGAGCACGTGGACCGTCAGGCCCTGCAACAGCACCGCGGCGGCCTGTTCGGCGCTCACCCCCTCGGGCACCCGCACGACCCGGTCGGCGGGTAGTACCACCTGTTCCGCGTAGGCGCCGGGCATCGGCACGTCCGCCGTTGCCACCACGTCACCGACCGACAGGTCGGTGACGTCGGCCCCGACGGCGGCCACGGTCCCCGCCACCTCACGTCCGGGGACGTAGGGCAGCTCACGCGGGTACAGGCCGCTTCGTTCGTAGGTCTCGTGGTAGTTGACGCCGATGGCGGCGACGTCGACGAGCACGTCGCCCGGACCGGCGACCGGCGTTGCCCACTCGGTCGGTGTCAGTACCTCGGGACCGCCATGGCGGTATACCGCGACCGCACGCATTGCGGCCTCCTTATCGGGTGTCGGGGCTAGATGGTGCCGACCTCGTCGATGATGTTCGGCAGCCGCTCGCCGGCCCGGATGCGCCGCAGAACGTCCTGCTCGGTGCATCCGGTGGTCGCGGCCGCGGCCAGCACCTCGTGCAGGCGTGCCGCCGGCACCACCACCGTGCCGTTGCCGTCGGAGAACACCCAGTCCCCCGTGTGCACCGGCACGTGGTCGACCAGGCAGGTGCCACCGACCGACTCGACGCGGTACGCGCCTTGGGTGTCGGTCGGGACGAAGTTGCTCGCGACGACGGGACGGGTGCTCTGCTCGACGACGTCTCGGTCGCGGATGGCGCCGCCCAACACGATCCCCTCGAAGCGCAGTTGTTCGAGCAGATAGGTCGTGGACAGGCCGCCCGCGAGCGCGGCGTCGGTGATCAGTGGCCCGGAGCCCGCGACGTAGACCATGCCTCGGCCGTCGACGACCTCGGGTACCAGGAAGTCGCGGACCTCCTGCCATGTGCTCGGAGAGGCGGCCACGATGCTCGGGCCCTTGCGCACCATCACCCAGCAGACGGTGTACGCGGCGCCGAAGAACAACCGGTCGTCGCCCGAGACGCGGTGCAGCCGCGAGTCCAGCACCCGGTTGGTGATTCCCAGCCCGTCGAGCACGTCCGCGATCGTGGCGGTGGAGATGCCGTGCTCCTGCACCGCCTTCGCGATCAGGGCGTGGGTTTCGCCGTGCGGCGCCTCGGCGTCGGTGTCGGGCCGCCGGTCGTCGATGCCCGCCGTCACAGCGCGGTTCCGTGCGGCACGTGGATGCTGAAGCCCATCCGCACCGGGCCGAAGTCTTCGAGGATCTCGAGGTTGTTCGCCTCGGCGGCGACACTGGTGGTGATGCACGCGTCCGCCGAGCCGCCGGCACACTCCAGCGCGGCGGCGGCGTTGCTTGTCACGAGCCGGATGTCGTAGCCGCGGCCCTCGAGGAGGTTGACCGGCGCGGGGTGGCTCAGCACTTTCTGCACCGGACCGTGATCGCGCCCGGCGAGAACCATCGGATGGGTCGGCATCATGAAGCATTCGTGCAACGACATCGACTTGAGGTTCCGGAAGACGATCTCGTTCAGCTTCGGGTAGACGACACAACCGAGCAGTACGCTGTCCGCCGGGTTCGACATAACGCCGTCGAGTGCCTCTTCCAGAGTCTCGTAGAGAACGACGTCGCCTTGTTTGTGGTTGTTCTGTTCCAGGTAGTACTGTGCGGCCGCTTCGCAGTTCGTGCCTGTCGGCCCCAGCGTGTGGACCTGCAGGCGGCGGTTATTCGTGGACACGAATGTTCCCTTCACTTCAGAGTCGGTAATCCTCGCGCACCGGGTGGAAGATATCGATTCCCCGGGCGGCCGTTCGCGCATGTGCCGCGTGTTCGGCACCGCCGGGGATGACCACGGATTCGCCCGCCTCCAGCACGACGACTTCGCCGTCGACCGTCACCTCGAACAGACCCTCGAGGCAGTGCACGATCTGCTCGTGCGGGTGCTGGTGGGGCGGCACGTCGCCGCCCTGGTCGAACTGCCACAGGGTGACCGTCATCGTGTCGCCGTGGATGAATTCCAGGCGCGCCTTCGGGAACATGTCGGCGATCACCGAGGTGCCCGAACGGTGCTTCTTCGCTGCCATTTTATTACTCCCGTGGGTCGTCGAGGTGCGATGCGCTCGAAATGCGTGAGGGAAAGTGCGGCCCGATGTGGTTCGGGAATTTCCGATCGGGTGTGTCTCCCGCGGATTTACCAGGAGAGCGTACCGTCGGGTGTCCCGGCGACAGGACAAGGCAAGCCCCTTGCGGTGGACTGTTCGCTATCGGAAGGCTGCCGGCGTGCATTCCTTGACAGCTTGAGCAGTCGTGTTCGTACGCTGGTCGAATCGGATTCGGCGGTCAATTTGCACTGTTTTGAGTTCGCTACTCCGCCAGACCATGACCGGGAATCTGCGGAGCCCGTCGCACGGCAACGTCTAGGAGGAACCGTGGGGGATGGGAACGTGGGACGACCGGGCACCGATGCCGACGGTGGCGCACGATCTTTTCCGGAATTGTTCGACCTTCGGGTGACGACGTCACCCGATGCGACGGCCGTGGAGTACGGCTCCACGTCATTGACCTACCGGGAGCTGGACGAACGAGCCGAACAGGTGGCGCGTGGACTGCTCGCCGCCGGCGTGCGGGCCGAATCCATCGTGGCGATCGCCCTGCGCAGATCGGTGGACTGGGTGACCGCGCTGCTGGGGACGTTGCGCGCGGGCGCGGCATATCTGCCCCTGGACACCGCGCACCCGGCCGAGCGCCTGGCGTACATGGTCGACGAGTCCGGATGCGCGCTGGTATTGACGGACAAGTCCGTCCACCCGGAGCTGCCCGATCTGGCGGTGCCGACCCTCGGGCTCGACGAGCTCGACGAGCTCGACGGAAACACCCCGATGCCGGCCTTCCCGAGGCCGGCGCAGAGCGCCTACGTCATCTACACCTCGGGTTCCACCGGCCGACCGAAAGGCGTGGCGGTCACCCACGGTGGACTCGCCGATTTGGCCGCCTCACACACCGACCGACTCGGCGTCGCCCAAGGCAGCCGGGTACTCCAGTTCGCCTCCCCGGGGTTCGACGCCTCCGTGTGGGAGTTGTGCATGGCTCTGCTCTCCGGCGCGACGCTGGTACTGGCGGACGACGCGGATCTGGCTCCGGGCCGCCCGCTCGCCGAGACCCTGACGCACCGCCGGATCACCCACGTGACGCTGCCGCCGCCGGTGCTGGCCACGCTCCCGGCCCAAGCGATGCCCGACGTCGAGTACCTGGTGGTCGCCGGGGACGCGACCACGCCCAATCTCGTCGAAGCCTGGGCCGGCGACCGGAAGATGATCAACGCCTACGGGCCCACCGAGACCACCGTGTGCGCCACCATGAGCGACCCGCTGGTCGCCGACGGCCGAATGCCGACCATCGGCCGTGCCATCACGGGCGCGCGGGTGCACGTCCTGGACACCGCGCTGCGCCCGGTCCCGCCGGACACCGTGGGCGAGTTGTACGTGTCCGGCCTCTTGCTGGCCCGCGGCTACCTGGGCAACCCGGGCGAGACCGCGGCCCGGTTCGTCCCGGACGTGTCGGGGCCGGCCGGCGCCCGGATGTACCGCACCGGGGACCTGGTGGCCCGGTCGGCGGACGGCACGCTCGTGTTCCACGGCCGGGCCGACACCCAGGTCAAGATCCACGGCGTGCGCATCGAGACCCACGAAGTGGCGGCCGTTGTGGCCGCGCATCCCGGCGTCGCGGACGCGGTGGTCGTCGCCCGCGAGACCCGATCGAGCAAACAACTCGTCGCGTACGTCGTCCCGAAGGAGCGAGCGGAGCGCTCCGACGGCGTGTCGAGCGACTCCTACGGCGCCCTCGCGTTGGAGCCCGCCTTCTCGGTCGGCGACCTGCGCGCGTTCGCGGCACGGCTCCTGCCCTCCCCGATGGTGCCGGCGGCGTTCGTGCCGCTGGACCGGATTCCCCTCACTCCCAATGGCAAGCCCGATCTCGCGGCGCTGCCGGCACCCCGGCTGCGGCAGGTGGCATACCAGGCGCCGCGTGACGAGACGGAGGCGGCACTCGCGCAGCGATTCGCCGAGGTGCTCGGGCTCGAAGAGGTGGGCGTCGACGACGACTTCTTCGCCATCGGTGGCGACAGCATCCAGTCGATCCAGGTGGTTTCCCGGCTGCGCGAGGGTGGCATTCACCTCAGCGCCCGGGATGTCTTCGAGCTGCGGACGGTGGCCGCCCTGGCCGAGCTCGCGACAACGCGCTCGGCGGCGGCGCCGGCCGACGCGTTGCACGAGTTCGAGGGTGGCGGCATCGGGTCGATGCCGTTGCTGCCGGTCGCGCGGTGGATTCGGGACTGGGGCCCGGCATTCGACCGCTTCGCGCAGGCAATGGTGGTGTCCCTGCCAAAGGGGATCGACGAGGCCGGTGTGACCGCGACCCTGCAGGCCGTGGTCGATCACCACGACATGCTGCGGGCCCGCCTGGTGGGAGACGAGATCGTGGTGGCGCCCGCCGGTACGGTCTCGGTTGCCGTCGACCGGGTCGACGGCATCGACGAGGCCGACCCGTCCTGGCACCCCTCCCTGGCAGGGGAGTTGGACAGGGCGACGATGAGCCTGGATCCGTCCTCGGGGGCGCTCGCCCGCTTCGTCCGGTTCGACGGCCGAACGGACAAGCTGCTCGTGGTCTTGCACCACCTTGTCGTCGACGGTGTGTCCTGGCGAGTCCTGCAGTCCGACCTCGCCGAAGCGTGGGCCGCCATCCGCGCCGGACACGAACCGCGGTTGCCCGTGGTGCGCACCTCGATGCGCAGGTGGGCACACGCGTTGACCGACGAGGCGCGCAATCCGCGCCGACTGGCCGAACTGCCGCTGTGGCGTTCGATCCTGGCCGGGCCGGACCCACTGCTGGGTACCCGCCGACTGGACCCGTCGACCGATGTGGTCGCCACCGTGATCGACGTCCCGGTGACCGTGCCGGTGCCGATCACCGAGGCGCTGCTGACCACGGTGCCGTCGGTGTTCCGCGGCGAGGTGATGGACGGTCTGCTCGCCGCGCTGGCACTGGCGCTGACCGCTCGGCGTCGAGCCGGAGGCGATGCCGAGTCGTCGGTGTTGATCCGGTTGGAGGGACACGGCCGGGAGGAGGGCGCGGCGCCGGGAGCCGACCTGTCCCGGACGGTGGGGTGGTTCACCACCGTGTACCCGATTCGTCTCGATCTCGCCGACATCGACGTCGCCGACGCGCTCGCGGGCGGCCCGGCCGCGGGCCGGGCCGTGATGCTGGCCAAGCAGCGCCTGCGTGCGGTCCCCGACAAGGGCATCGGGTACGGACTGCTGCGCCACCTCAACGACGACACCGCGGCGGTGCTGCGGGAGTATCCGATGGCCCAGGTGGGCTTCAACTACCTCGGCCGCTTCGCTCCGCCGGACACCGGTGCCTGGAGCCGGGTCGACGTCCCCCAGCTCGCGCAGCTGGACGCCGGTCAGGACCCGAGGATGCCCGCGCCGGCCGAGTTGGACATCAACGCGAGCCTCGTGGACACGGAGCAGGGACCGCAGTTGCGCGCGGTGTTCGCCGCACCCTCGGGTGTGCTGACCCGCGAGGAGTTGGCGGAGATCGCGCACTTGTGGAGTACCGCGCTTGCGGGAGTCGCCCGACACGCGGCCACCCCGGGCGTGCACGGGTTGATGCCCTCGGACGTACCGCTGGTGTCGGTCACGCAGGCCGACCTGAACGAGTGGGCCGAACGACACCCGAACCTGGTCGACGTCTGGCCGTTGACGCCGCTGCAGTCGGGTCTGCTGTTCCACAGCATGGTGGTCGACTCCGGCTTCGACGCCTACCAGGTGCAGTACGTCCTCAGGTTGCTGGGGCCGATCGACGCGGCGCGAATGCGCACGGCCGGGCAGCGACTGCTGGCACGGCATCCGGGCCTGCGATCGGTCTTCGCCCCCGACGGCCGCGGGGAGATGGTCCAGCTCATCCTCGCGGACGCCGAACTGCCCTGGCGTGTGGTCGATTTCGGTGACCTGGACGAGAGCGCGCGAACGACCGCGTTCGAGCGCCTGCTCGCCGACGACCTGCGGGAACACTTCGATCCCGTGGTGCCTCCGATGGTGCGGATGACACTCGTGCACAGCGCACCGGAAGTGGCGGACCTGGTCCTGACCGCACACCACGCGATCGTCGACGGGTGGTCGATTCCGCTGATCGTGCGGGAGTTGCTGCTGCACTACGGTGCCCGGTCCGCACCACTGCCGAGGGCACGTGGCCAGCGGGACTTCCTCGAATGGCGTGTGGAGCGCGACCCGAACGAGTCGGCGGCCGCGTGGGCGCGTGAACTCGACGGCGTCGACGGGCCGACGCTGATCGACGACGGACGCCACACCGACGGCGGCGAGGGAATCGGGCAGGTGGACGCGGCGCTGACCGCGGCGGAGTCCGAGGCGATCGCCGCGTGTGCCGCGCTGCTGGGGGTGACGGTGAACACCCTGGTCCAGACGGCGTGGGCGTTGCTGCTGTCCAGGTTGACCGGTCGACGCGACGTGCTGTTCGGAGCCGTCGTCTCCGGACGCCCGCCCGCGGTACCCGGCGTGGACGCGATCGTGGGCATGCTCCTCAACACGGTTCCGGTACGCCTGGACTGCGATCCCGCCCGCACACTCGCCGAACTGGTCGTCGACCTGCAACACAGGCAGGCCACGCTGCTCGACCATCACCACCACGGACTCAGCGAGTTGCACCAGGCGTCCGGCGTGCCGGCGTTGTTCGACACGGTGGTCGGTTTCCAGTCGTTCCCGCTGGACCGGACCGGCATCGCCGCCGCGGGTCACGCGGCCGGGCTGCAGGTGGTGGGGATCCGCTCCTTCACGGTGAGCCACTACCCGCTGGCCCTGATGGTGTTCGCCGAGCCGGACAGCCCGCTGCGCCCGTGCGTGCAGTATCGGCGGGACCTGTTCGACCGGGCCGCGGCGGCCGACATCGCGGCCAGGTTCGCGTTGATACTGCGCCGGATCGCGCAGGACCCGATGCTGCGCGCCGGTGCGGTGGATGCCCTCTTCCCGGCCGAGCGCACGATCGTGGTCGCCGCGGATACCCCACCCCCCTCGCAGACGGTCCTCTCCCTGCTCGACGTACGGGCGTCGCTGACACCGGACGCCGTCGCGGTGCGGTCCGTCGAGGAGTCGCTGAGCTACCGGGAACTCGACCGCAGGGCCGCGGCGCTGGCGCGGGTGTTGACCGACCGTGGCGTGGTTCGGGAAACCACGGTCTCGGTTCGCTTGCCGGCCTCGTCGGCTGTGGTGATCGCGCTGGTCGCGGTGCTGCGCGCGGGCGGCTGTCTGGTGGCCCCGGACGACGACGCGGACGTGGTGCTCACCGACCTGCCCGCGCCGGCGGCCGGAGCGGGTGCGCCGAAGTCGGTGCACCCGGGGCAGATCGCCGCGCTGCTGCCGACGTGGGGATACCCCGACGGTCGCCGGACTGTCGCGCTGGGCCACGCGGCACTCGCCGCGCGGGTCCGAAACGCCGTGACGCGAGCGAGTCTGCGGACCGACTTCACCGGCGACTTCGGCCTGTGGCTGGTCGATGTGCTCGGTGCGGTGTGCGTCGGCGGCGGCGTCGAGATCGCCGCCGACCCCGAGGTGCCGCGTGACCCGAAGCCGGCAACCGCCGGGTACGCCGCGAGTGAGACCGGCTCGACGAACTCGCTCTCCCCGCATTCCGGTGACGGGGTGCCCGGTGACGTACCGCCGATCCCACCGCTGCCGGATGTAGGGCTCTACGTGCTCGACAACACCCTCCACCCCGCGCCACCGGGAGCCGTCGGCGAACTGTACGTCGCCGGCCCGACGCTCGGCTTCGGCTATCGGGGCCGGCCCGCGACAACCGCGCGGTGGTTCGTCCCGGACCCGTTCCGTGCGGGCGCGGCTCGCATGTTCCGCACCGGCGAGCTGGTGCGTCGAGGGCCGAACGGTGCCCTGGAGCACGTCGGCCGTGCCGACGGACAGGTCACGGTGCGCGGCGTACGGATCAGCCTGCCCGCAGTCGAATCGGCGCTGGCCGAGCACCCGGAGGTGGTCGAGGTCGCCGCGGTGGCGGGGCTCGAATCCGATCTCCCGCAGGTGAGCGCGTACGTGGTGGGTACCGGTGTGGACGCCGGGGAACTGGCCGCGTTCGCCGCCGATCGGTTGCCGCGCTGCATGGTCCCGGACGCCGTCGTTCCGCTGACCTACATCCCTCGCCTGCCGAACGGCAGGGTCGACGTGCCCGCGTTGCCTTCGGCGGAGGCGACCGAGCGTGTGCGCCGCGAGCCGCGCGACCGGCACGAGGAAGTGTTGTGCGCGTTGTTCGCGGAGGTACTCGAGGTCGACGACGTCGACATCGACGACGACTTCTTCGAACTGGGCGGGACGTCGCTGATGGCGACCCGGCTCAGCAGCCGGATCCGCAAGGAATTCGGCGTCGCCGTCTCGATCCGGACCATCTTCCAAGCCTCCGCGATCGTCGACCTGGCGCGCGCGGTCAAGGCGGCCGGTGAGTCCACCAGACCAGGTCTGCGACGGATGGACAGGAGCGCCCGGTCGTGATCCCGTTGTCGTTCGCTCAGCGCCGGTGGTGGTTCCTCGACGGGTTCGAGGGCCCGTCGGCGACCTGCGCCGTGCCCGTTCGCCTCGACCTTGCGGGACGTCTCGACGTCCCGGCGCTGCGTGCCGCCCTGCACGATGTCGTCGTCAGGCACGAGAGCCTGCGCACCCTGATCGTGCGGGACGACGACGGTGTGCCGCACCAGGACGTGCTTGCCGCCGATCGGGTGGTGCTGGACGTGCCCGTGGTCGAGGTGGCCGAACCGGACCTGGAGGCGGCGCTCCGGTCGGCCGCCGAGCAGGGACCGGACATCGCGGCGCACCTTCCACTGCGGGCGACGCTGCTGCGCGTGCGCCCGGACCTGCACGTGCTGGTGCTGTCGATCCATCACATCGCCTTCGACGGCGAGTCGATGACACCGCTGGCCCGTGATCTGGCCGCCGCGTACACCGCGCGGGTCCGGGCCGAAGCCCCGAACCGGCCGGAGCCTTCCGTCCGATACGTCGACTACACGCTGTGGCAACGGGAGTTGCTGGGGGACGCGAGCGATCCGACCGCTCTCCTGTCGAAGCAGACCGAGTACTGGCGCCGGGAGCTGGCCGGTCTTTCCCAGCCGACCAGGCTTCCGCTCGACCGGCCCCGGCCGCCGAAACCCGGCCACCGCGGCGACGTCGCCGACGGCTCGCTGGACCGCGCCGAACTCGCGGCGGTCCGGGCACTGGCCAGGGCGCACGGGGTGACCGTGCCCATCGTGATGCAGGCCGGCGTGGTGGCGCTGCTGCGGCACCTCGCCTCGGGTACCGACATCGCGATCGGGTCGACGATCACCGGGCGCACCGACGAGCAACTCGACGAGGCGATAGGTGCGTTCACCAACACCTGGGTGTTGCGGGCCGATCTGTCCGGCGACCCGTCGTTCGGCGACCTGCTGGAGTCGGTCAGGGACAAGGCCCTGGGCGCGTACGACAACCGGGACGCATCCTTCGAGCACCTCCTGGTCGAACTCGTCGACTCGGAGCGGCCCACCGCGTATCACCCGCTGTTCCAGGTGATGTTCACCTGGAGGGACGACTTCGCGATCGACATCGAGCTGCCGGACCTGACCGCGCGAATGGAAGTGCTCGACAACCGGACGGCGCGGTTCGATCTGGAGTTCACCCTCTTCCCCGACCCGGAAACCGGGGGACTCCGCTGCCGCCTCGGGTATGCCACCGATCTGTTCGACCCCGCGACGGCGGCCGGCATCGTGGCGCGATACCTGCGCCTGGTGCGGCAGCTGACCAAGGACTCGGACCTGCCGGTGGCCCAGGCGGACATCCTGACCGCCGTCGAACGCGACCTGCTGCTCGCGCGGTTCGCGGGCACCACGTCCGCCGCGCCCGCTCTCACCGTCCCCGGCCTGGTCGACGCGCAGGCCGACACGGATCCCGATGTGGTGGCCGTGATCAGTGAGGGTGTTTCGCTCACCTATGGTGAACTGCGTTCGCGGGCGAACCGGGTGGCGAACGCGTTGGCCGGCCGAGGCATCGGGCCGGAGGATTTGGTGGGCATCGCGTTGCCGCGAACGGCCGAACTCGTGGTCGGCATGCTCGGCATCCTCAAGTCCGGGGCCGCCTACGTGCCCTTCGATCCGCAGTACCCGAGCAGACGATCGGGCGCGGTACTCACCGACGCCCGGCCGCGGTTGGTGCTCACCGACCGGGCGACCGCGTCGGTGCTGCCTGCGGACGTCCCGGTGATGCTGCTCGATCGCGACGTCGACGCCGCGGACGATCGTACGATCGACGCGGCCGCCCCGGACAACGCCGCGTACGTCATGTTCACGTCCGGGTCGACCGGCCCGCCCAAGGGTGTGGTGATCACGCACGCCGGGGTGGTCAACGGCGTCCGAGGGCTCGCGGACGTCATCGGCATGCGCGCGGGGTCACGGGTACTCGCCGCGACCTCGGTCGACTTCGACGTGTCCGTGTTCGAGATCATCACCCCGCTCTCCGTCGGCGGCTGCGTGGAGATCGTCCGCGACGGACTCGTCATCGCAGAGCGCGGCGGTTGGTCCGGCGACGTCGTCAGCATCGTGCCGTCGGTCCTGGCTGAGGTCCTCGACCGGTTGCCCGACGGCATCGACGCGCCGACCATCGTGTCGGCCGGTGAGGCGCTGCCGACTTCGCTGGTGCACCGCGTGCGCGCCGTGGCCCCCCGGGTGCGGGTGATCAACGCGTACGGGCAGACCGAGAGCTTCTACGCCACGACGTTCACCGCGGTCGGCGAGCCGGCCGAGCGGCCCGCCGTCCCGATCGGGTCACCCTTGGCCAATATGCGGTGCTACGTCCTCGGCCCGGGGCTGCGGCCGGTGCCCTCGGGCGTCGTCGGTGAGCTCTACGTCGCGGGACTCGTCGGCCGCGGCTACCACGGCCGCCGCGGCCCGACCGCCTCCCGGTTCGTGGCCGACCCGTTCGGTCCGGCCGGTGCGCGGATGTACCGGACCGGCGACCTCGTCCGGGCCGGCCACGACGGTGTCCACGAGTACGTCGGTCGCGACGACGCCCAGGTCAAGATCCGCGGCGTGCGCATCGAGACGGGCGAGGTCGAGGCCGCACTCACCACCCACCCCGGGGTGGCGCAGGCCGTGGTCACGGCCCACGACGGTGAGTCCGGCCGGCGCCTCGTCGGTTACGTCGTCCCGGTGGCCGCCGGCGATCCGGGGTTCGGCGACACGGAAGGCATCCGCGACCCGAGCGTGGATTCGACGGCCTCGCTCTCCGCGAGTGACCTGCTCAGGTTCACCGCCGAGTGGTTGCCCGAGTTCATGGTCCCGTCGGACTTCGTCCTGCTGAACCGTCTTCCGTTGGCTCCGAACGGCAAGCTCGATCGGGCGGCCCTGCCGGAGCCCGAGTTCGACTGCGCCCGCACCGCTGGGGGTTCGCGATGAACGACACATACGACGTCGTCGTGGTGGGTGCCCGCGTCGCCGGATCTCCCACCGCCATGCACTTCGCGCGTGCCGGATACCGGGTCCTGCTCCTGGAACGCGGGCGTTTTCCCCGCGACACACTGTCCACTTTGCTCATCCACCAGCCCGGGGTCGCGCTGCTCAAGCGGTGGAACGTGCTGCCCGGTGTGGTCGCCACCGGATGCCCGCCGATCGACCGGGTCAGCTACACCGTGGCGGATGTCCGACTGGACGGGTCCTCCTGGGCCGTCGACGGGGTGCGGACCGCGTTCGCACCCCGTCGGTATCTCCTCGACTCGCTCCTGGCGCAGGCCGCGGTCGACGCGGGCGCCGAGTTCCGCGACGAGTCCACCGTGCTCGACCTGACGTTCGACGGTGACCGGGTGACCGGGGTGCGCGTGCGGTCGGGCCGAACCGAGTACACGGTGCGTGCCGGTTTGGTCGTCGGCGCGGACGGGATGCGGTCCACGGTGGCCGCCAAGGTCGGCGCGCCGATCGAGATCGAAGACCCCAAGCTGACATGTGCCTACTACACGTACTGGTCGGACCTGCCGCAGCGGTTCCGGTTGCACGAGGCGCCGGGCAGTTGGGTGGGGACCATCCCCACCAACGACGGCGCGACTCTGGTGGGTGCGTATTTCCCCCAGGACCGGTTCGGGCAGTTGCGCGGAGACGGTCTCGGGGCGTTGCTCACCGCCGTGCAACAGACCGCGCCGGAGCTGCGTGAGCAGATGTCCGGCGGCCGTGCGCTCGAGCGCCTGTACGGCACGGGCGACCAGCTCAACTTCTTCCGCAGGGCCGCCGGACCGGGATGGGTGCTGGTGGGAGATGCCGGGCATCACAAGGATTCCATCACCGCACGCGGCATCACCGATGCCTTCCGCCAGGTTCAGCTCCTCGTCGACTGCGTCGGCGACGGGTTGCACGACCCGCGGCGACTCGGTCGCGCGCTGGGCAGGTTTGCCGCGGAGCGCGACGACATGCTCGTCACCGACTACCGCAACACACTCAAAACCGCCGCCCTGGCGGCCGGCAAGCACCAGATCGAGCTGCTCCGGGTGATCGCGGGCAGCGCCGAACTCACCGATCGCTACTTCTCGGCGATGTCGGGCGCCTGTCCGGCGGACGAGTTCGTCACACCCGAACTGCTGGACCTGCTCGCGTCGACGTGACGGGGCACGGCGGCCGCCGGCTGCCGGCCACGGTCGTCGGGATGTGAAGAAGGTGAGGGCGGCGGGACTCACCGCCCGAGAGCCGCCGCGAAGCCGGTCTCGACCACCGTACGCACGACGAACCCGGCCCACCGCGAGTGGGCCGGGTTCGTCGTGCGTGCCGAAGGCACCGGCCGGATACCACCGCGCCAGGGGCCTGACTCCCCCGCTCGGCGGCCCCGGCCGGTCGGTGTGGTTCGCACCGACCGGCCGGGGCGCGCGTACGCGGCGCCGGCTGCGGTGCCTACTCTTCGAGGTGCCGGTTGACGATCGCGCAGATGTCGACCGTGTGCTTGGGCGCCGTCAGGCCGAAGTGGGTGGCCTCGATGTCGTACGACCGCACGCTGCCTCGGACGTACGGCTCCCACAGGTCGGCCGACGGCTCCGGGCTGAGCGTCGCGTTGACGAAGACCACGTCGCCCCGGTAGGTGGGCTGTGCGAACTTCCGCACCATCTTGACGTGTTCGACCATGAGGGATGAACCGTTGGTGATCAGGGCCAGGCGGTCGGCGTCGTCCTGTCCGCCAGGCAGGTAGTCCTGGAGGAAATCTCGCGCCTGGGCCGGGTCCAGGACCACGTCCTGCTCGGCGAACCTGCTGCTGGGGGCGGCGTCCAGGATCACCACCAACGGCACTTCGTGACCGCGCCGTTGGAGTTCCGCGGCGATGGCGTGCGAGAGGGTGCCACCCATGGAGTGCCCGATGAGGTGGAACGGGCCCGACGCCTGGATGCCGAGGATCTGCTCGACGTAGTCCAGGACCATTGCCTCGAAGCTCGTCGGCACCGGTGCGCCGTCGAAGCCGCGGGCCTGGATGCCGTACACCGGCCGGTCGCCCAGTTGCACCGCCATGCCCAGGTACGACCAGCACAGGCCGATGCCGGGGTGGATGAACCAGACCGGCGCTTTGTCGCCTCCCGTCTTCAACGGCAGCACCACCCCGAACGGGTCGGTGTGGCCGCCGGGTTCCGCACCGCCGTTCAGGTGCGCGGCCAGCCCTGCGACGGTGGGGGACTGGAACACGGTCCGCATCGGTACGTCGATCATCAAGACCGTACGGATGCGGCCGACCAGGCGGGTCGCCCGCAGCGAGTGGCCGCCCAGGTCGAAGAAGTTGTCGTCGATGCCGACCTTGCCGACGCCGAGGACGTCGGCGAACAGGCCCGCCAGGACTTCCTCCTGGGGAGTGCGCGGCGCTCGGTAGGCCGCCGAACCGGTCAGCTCCGGCGCGGGCAGCGCCTTGTGGTCGAGCTTGCCGTTCGGTGACAGTGGCAGCCGCTCCAGGGTGACGAAGGCGGACGGCACCATGAACTCCGGCAGCCGCTCGGACACGAAGGCGCGCAACTCGGTGGTGGCCGTCTCGCCCCCACCCGGCGTCGGGACGACGTAGGCGACGAGCTGTTTGCCGCCCGCGCCGGAGCGCGCGATCACCGCGGCCTGGGCAACCTCGGGATGCGCCGCCACCACCGCCTCCACCTCACCCGGCTCGATCCGGAAACCGCGGATCTTCACCTGCGAGTCGGCCCGCCCGACGTATTCGAGTTCCCCTTCCTCGCTCCAGCGAGCCAGGTCGCCGGTGCGGTACATCCGCTCACCCGGCGGGCCGAACGGGTCGGCCACGAAGCGCTCGGCGGTCAGGGCCGGGCGGTTGTGGTAGCCGCGGCCCACCCCGGTGCCCGCCATGTACAGTTCGCCGACCGCGCCGAGGGCGACCGGAGTCAGGCCCGGGCCCAGGACGTACGCCCGCAGATTGCCCAGCGGCTTGCCGATCGGGATGGCGGAGGCTCCGGGACCGTCCTCGGGCACGATGTGCGAGGTGACGTAGAAGGTCTCGCTGGGCCCATAGCCGTTGACGATGCGGGCCTTGGGCCAGACCGCGCGAAGGCGGTCGACCAGCGCCGTGGTCAGGGCCTCACCGGCGAACACCAGCGACTTGGGGTGCACGCGATCGCCGAGTCGGTCGACCAGTTCGGCGAAGGCCGAGGGTACCGAGCTGATCACGTCCACGTCCCACGCGTCGCGTTCGGCCAGGGCGAGGACGTCCCGGACGAGTTCGACGCTGCCACCGGTGGTCAGCGTGACGAACAGTTCGAAAGCGGCGATGTCGAAGCCGATCGAGGTGCTCGCCAGCATCCGCCAACCGTGTGGCACACCGATGTCCTCGGCCAGCCCGGCCAGGGCGTTGACGAGGTTGCGGTGGCTGATGCCCACGCCCTTGGGCAGGCCTGTGGAGCCGGACGTGTACACCTGATACACCAGATGGTCCGGCCGCAGCGCCCGCGTCCGGTCGCCGTCGTCGAGATCGGTGCCGAGCCGGCCCGACACGTCCACTCGGTCCAGGTGCAGCAGTTCGGTGTCCCGCTCGGGGAGCACACCGGCCGCGGTGGCGTCGGTGATGATCAGCCGCGGCTCGGCGGTGGCGAGGATGTGCGCCAGGCGGGTGCTCGGGTAGCCCGGGTCGATGGGTACATAGGCGGCCCCCGTCTTGATCACCGCGAGCAGGGCCACGACCAGTTCGGGCGTGCGCGGCAAAACGACGGCGACGGTGTCGTCGGGACCGATGCCCTGCCCGGTGAGGTGGCGGGCGAGCCGATTGGCCCACTCGTTCAGTTCCCCGTAGGTCAGGGACCGGTCCTGGCAGACCACCGCGGTCGCCTCGGGCCGCCGGGCGGCCTGTTCCTCGACCAATTGCGGGACGGTGCGCTCGGGCAGCTCGCGCGCCGTGTCGTTGAATCGGCGAAGGACCAGGTCTCGTTCGGCCGCGTCGAGGACGTCCAGATCGGTGAGCGGGGTGTGCGGATCGGCGGCCAGTTGCTCCAGGAGGCGCCCGAGTCGGGCACCGATCCGCTCGACCGCGTCGGCGGAGAACATGGTGTCCTGATACTGCAGGCCGAGCCGCAGGTGCGGGTCTGCCGTGCCGGCCAGCATCAGCGGGTAGTGGGTGCCGCTGAGCATGCGGACACCGGTGACGGCGACACCGGCCGAGGCGTGTGCCTCGGTGAGTCCTTGCCGGTCCACCGGGAAGGACTCGAGGATCACCATCGAGTCGTACAGGGTGCCCAGGCCGACCGCTTCGTGGATCGCGCTGAGGCTGTGGTGATGGTGGTCCATCAGCACGGTCTGGTGCTCCTGGAGCCGGGTGAGCACCTGCGCGAACGTCTCCCGGGCGGAGTAGCGCACACGCACCGGCAGGCTGTTGATGAACAGGCCGACCATGTCGTCGACCCCGGTCAGCTGTGGTGGACGGCCGGCGACGGTGGTGCCGAACACTACGTCCTGACGTCCGGTCAGGTGACCGAGGAGCACACCCCACACACCCTGCACCAGGGTGTTGAGGGTGATGCCCAACTCGCGTGCCCGGCGGGACAACGCATGGGATGTCTCCGCACCGAGCGGGAGTTCCAACTGGCCCAGACCGCCGCCCTGTTCGGTGGCGGCCACGCGCGCCAGCATGGTCGGCTCCGTCACACCCGCCAACTCCTCCGCCCACGCCCGGGCCGACGCCTCGTGGTCCTGCCGCGCGAGCCAGGCCAGGAAGTCCCGGTAGGGACGCACGCGCGGCAGCGCGGAGGCGTCGCCCTCCGCCTCGTACAGCAGGATCAGGTCCCGCATCAGGTGCGAGAGCGACCAGCCGTCGTACAGGGCGTGGTTGACGGTGAGGATCAGCTCCGAGCGCCGCGCGTCCATCCGGACCAACGTCATGCGCACCATCGGCGGCACGGTGGGGTCGAAGGGCTCGGCGTGGTCGGCGGCGAGGATTCGCTCCAGTTCCTCGTCCCGCAGGCTGTCGCTCAGGCCGCGCAAATCCATGACGCGCCAGGGAAGTTCCACATGTTTGAGGATGAGCTGCACCTGCTCACCGGCCGTGCCGTTCACGAAGGCGGCGCCCATGTTGGGGTAACGGCCGAGGAGCGCCTGGCCCGCGGCCCGCATGCGCTCCGGAACCACCGCCCCGGACAGGTGGAGCACGAGTTGGATCCGGTAGGCGTCGAACGACGACTCCGCCATCACGCTGTGGAACAGGATGCCGGACTGCGCCGGGGTCAGTGGCCACACGTCCACGAGGCCGGGGTGGCTTTCCTCCCATGCCTCCAGGTCGCGCCGGCTCACCCGGACCAGGGGCACGTCCGACGGGGTCAGGCCGCCCGCGCCGGGCTTGGCCGCATGCCGGGCCAGCCCTTGGAGTGCGGTGCGCCACAGGTCGGCGAACTCCTGCGCCTCGTCCCGGGTGAGCAGACCGGCCGGGAAGCCGATCTCGGCGCTCAGACGCGGGCCCTGCTCACCGTCCAGGACATAGGAGTTGATCTCCATGGTGGCGAGGGCGGGCATGTCCGGGTCCGGGTCCGGGGCCGGGTCCGCCGCGTCCGCCGCCACCGTCCAGCCGGTGCCGCTCGCGCTCCGCGGGTTGGTGTCCGCCGTGAAACGGCCCAGGTAGTTGAAGGAGATCTGACCGGTGCCGTGGGCCCCGAGGGCGTCGGCGGTCTCGGGGTTGAGGTAGCGCAGGAGGCCGTAGCCGATGCCCTTGTCCGGGATGGCCTTGAGTTGCTCCTTGACCGTCTTGACAACGCCGCCCGCGGAGCCGCCACCGGTGAACGCGTCCTCCAGGTCGAAGCCGGTCACGTCCAGGCGGACCGGGAACATGCTGGTGAACCAGCCGATCGTGCGCGACAGGTCCGTCCCCGGCGCCGCGGCCTCCTCGCGGCCGTGACCTTCCAGGCGCAGCAGCAGCGAAGACTCGTCCACGCCGCGCCGCTTGCGCCACTCGGCCGCCGCGAGGGCCAGCGCGGCCAGCAGTCCGTCGTCGACACCGCCGTGGAACGCGGTGGGCAGCGTGGTCAGGAGCGTCTCGGTCACCGCCGGCGGCAGTTCCACCCGCACGGTCTCCACGGTGGAGCGCAGGTCGACGGCCGGGTCGAAGGCCCGCGAGCCGACAACGGGGTCCGGTCCCTCGACCATCGAGCGCCACAGCTCCAGCTCCGCGACCCGCTTCGGCCGTGCCGCCTCCTCGACCAGGGCGTGTGCCCACTGACGTGCGGAGGTGGCGACCGGGGCGAGTTCGGGCGTACGGCCCTCGCGGACCTGCTCCCAGGCGTGGGCAAGATCGGGCAGCAGGATGCGCCAGGACACGCCGTCGACCACCAGGTGGTGCAGGACGACGATCAGGCGCCCGGCGGTCCGCGAACCCGCGTCGAACCAGACGAAGCGGGCCATGGCGCCGGCCTTCGGGTCCAACCGGGCTGCGGCCGCGTCGAGTTCGGCCTTGACCTGCTCCCGTCGGTCGTCCCGGTCCCAGGCGCCGTCGCAGCGGACGCGGTGGATGAGCGCCGTCGCGTCCACCGTGCCCGGCGCGGCGACCTCCAGTTCCGGCCGCACACCCGGCACCAGGCGCGAGCGCAGCATGTCGTGGTGGTCGAGGACCGCGGACAGCGTCGCGACCAGGCCCCGCTCGTCGATGCCGGTCGGCAGTTCCAGCACCATCGACATGCTGAACCGGTCGTGGCCGCCTCCCAGTTCGGTGATGTAGCGGGCGACCGGAAGCAGCGGCATGGTGCCCACCCCGCCACCCGCCGGCCCCGCCGGGGCGGCGGTGGTGTGGTCACCGGTGTGCAGGAACGCGGCGAGGTCGGCCACCGTGCGGTGCTCGAAGATCTGCCGCGGGGTGACCTCGATGCCGTGTGCCTTGGCGCGGGAGACCACCTGGATGGAGCGGATGCTGTCGCCGCCGACCGCGAAGAAGTCGTCGTCGACGCCGACCTGTTCGACGCCGAGCACCTCGGCGAAGACGGTGGCGATGGCCTGTTCCCGGGCTGTGCGCGGGGCACGGTAGTCGCCCCCGGTGAACTCCGGCTCGGGCAGCGCGGCCTTGTCCAGCTTGCCGTTCGGGGTCAGCGGAAGCTCGTCGAGCACGACGAACACCGACGGCACCATGAACTCCGGCAGCCGTCCGGTGGCGAACTTGCGCAGTTCGTCGACGGACACGCCCGTGGTCAGGTCGAAGTCGTCGCCGGCCTCCGCGTTGCGGTCGCCGGTGGGCACCACGTAGCCGACGAGTTGGGGGTTGCCGCGCAGCTTGCGGGTCACGACGACGGCCCGGGCCACACCGTGGTGCTCGGCCAGGGCCGCTTCGATCTCGCCGGGCTCGATCCGGAAGCCGCGGATCTTGACCTGGTCGTCGTTGCGGCCCAGGTATTCGAGCTGCCCGTCGTTGCCGCGGCGCACCACATCACCGGTGCGGTACATGCGCGAGCCCGCGGGGCCGTACGGGTCGGCCACGAAGGTGCCCGCGGTCTGGCCCGGGCGGTGCACGTAGCCGCGGGCCAGGCTCGGGCCCGCCACGTACAACTCGCCGGGAGAGCCCGGCGGGACCGGGGCCAACCGCCCGTCAAGCACGTACAGACGGGTGTCGGTGACGGCCGTGCCGATCGGGGCGCGCTCGGTGGTGAGGGGGGAGCTGGCGGTGGCGCACACCGTCGTCTCGGTGGGGCCGTAGGCGTTGATGAGCCGGCGTCCCGGCGCCCACTGGGCGGCCAGTGCGGGCGGGCACGCCTCACCGGCCACCGTGAGCACCCGCAGCCGGGTGAGGGTGCGCGCGGCGTCGGCAGGCATGGTGGCGACGACGCTGGGCGGCACGGTGACATGCGTGA
This sequence comes from Embleya sp. NPDC008237, assembly GCF_042956465.1. Classification (NCBI taxonomy): domain Bacteria; kingdom Bacillati; phylum Actinomycetota; class Actinomycetes; order Kitasatosporales; family Streptomycetaceae; genus Embleya; species Embleya sp. NPDC008237. Next base: position 114,168 of record NZ_JBIBGL010000002.1, on the reverse strand, counting down.
CGCCACGGGTGGCCAGGGCATGTGCGAGATCCTCACCGGCCATGCGCTGCTGCTCGGGCACGATCAGAGCCGCGCCCGTGGTCAGGGCCATCACCAGCTCCCAGAAGGCCGCGTCGAAGCTCGGCGAGGCCTGCTGCAGGACGCGGGAGTGCGCGTCGAGGCCGAAGTGCTCGCGGTGCGTGGCGCTCAGGGCGGCCAGACCGGTGTGGGTGACGCTCACGCCCTTGGGGTGCCCGGTGGAACCCGAGGTGTAGATGACGTACGCCGGGTGCTCCGGGACCGCAGCGGTGTCCGGGTCGGTGTCGGGCAGTTCCCGCCAGGCCCGCCGCAGCTCCTCGTCGTCGATGGCGACGAGTTCGGTGGGCAGGTCGAGCGGCAGCTCCGCGGCGGCGGACCGGGTGGTGAAGACCACCGCGGGGCGCGAGTCGGCGACCATGTGGGTGATGCGGTCGCCCGGGTAGTCCAGGGCGATCGGCAGATAGGCCGCCCCCGCCTTCAGGATGCCCAGCGCCACCGCCACCTGGTGCGCGCTGCGGGGCAGGGACACACCGACAGGCTGCTCGGGCCCGATGCCCCGGGCGATCAGCCAGTGCGCGATGCGGTTCGCCCGCGCGTTCAGCTCCCGATACGACCAGGCGTCGTCGATCGACTCCACGGCGAGCGCCTGCGGCGCCCGCTCCAGGCAGGCCCGGAACAGGTCGGGGAACGTGGCCGCCGCCAGGCTCGGTCCGGTGTGCCGTTGCTCGCCGATCAGCGACTCGCGCCGCTCCTGTGCGGTGAGCAGGTCCGCGTGGCTGATGCGATGCGACGGCGTGGTGACCGCGGCGGTCAGCAACTGCTCCCAGCGGGCGATCAGGGTCTCGATCGTGGAGCCGTCGAACAACTCGGTGGAGTACTCCACCGCGACCTGGATGCCCGCGGGTGTGGTGCGGTCGGTGAACGTCTCGTTCAGGCTCAGCATCAGGTCGTAGCGGGCCGTCCCGGTGCCCACGCCCTCACCACGCACCCGAAGGCCGGGCAGCTCGAAGTCCGCCTCCTCGTTGTTCTGCAGCACCAAGGCGATCTGGAACAGTGGGTGGACCGACGCCGAGCGCTTCGGGTTGAGCTTCTCCACGAGCGACTCGAACGGGATGTCCTGGTGGGTGTAGGCAGCCAGGCTCGACCTGCGGACCTGGGCGATGAGTTCGGCGAAGGTCGGGTCCCCCGAGGTGTCCGTGCGCAGCACCCAGGTGTTGACGAACAGGCCGATGAGGTCCTTGAGGGCATCGTCGGTGCGGCCGGCGATTCCGCTGCCGATCGCGATGTCCGTGCCCGCGCCGAGGCGGGTGAGCAGCGCGGCCATGGTCGCCTGCAACACCATGAACGGAGTCGCGTTCGCAGCCCGGGCCAGCTCACCGACCCCCGCGTGCACGTCCGCTCCCAGGGTGAACTGCAGCAGATCGCCCCGGTATTCGAGCACCGCCGGGCGCGGCCGGTCGCCGGGTATGGTCACCTGCTCGGGCAGGCCGGCCAACTGCTGGGCCCAGTACGCGTACTGCCTGGTGTACCGGCTGTCCGGGTCACCGTCGTCACCGAGCAACTCGCGCTGCCAGAGTGTGTAGTCGGCGTACTGCACCGGCAGCGGCGCCCACTCGGGGACCGCACCCCGGACGTGGGCGGTGTAGGCGGTGGCCAGGTCCCGGGCCAGCGGCGCGGCCGACCAGCCGTCGGCGGCGATGTGGTGGACCACCAGCGCCAGCGCGTACTCGGTCGGCGCGGTGCTGAACAGCCATGCCTTAAGCGGCACTTCGCAGGACAGGTCGAAGGTGTGACGGGCCGTCGCGACAATGGCGTCCCGCAGCGCCTGCTCGTCCCGAATCGGCTGCACGGTGAGACCGATGCGGGCCTGCTCCGGGTCGAGGATGTCCTGGTACGGCTTCCCCCCGATCTCCGGGTAGACGGTACGCAGCGACTCGTGGCGGGTGACGACGTCGTTGAGCGACGCCTCCAGCGCCGGCACGTCCAGCTCGCCGCTCAACCGCAGGACGATCGGCATGTTGTACGTCGCCGACGGACCCTCGAACCTGTGCAGGAACCACAATCGTTGTTGCGCGAACGACAGCGGAAGCCGCTTCGGCCGCTCGATGGCTCGCACCAGGGGTGTCTGGACGCCGGCACTCCCGTCCAGGTGCGGGGCGATCTCGGCCACGGTCGGGTGGGCGAACAGGGTGCGCAGTTCGACCTCGGCGCCCAGTTCGGACCGGATGCGGCTGACGAGCTTGGTGGCCGACAGCGAATGCCCGCCCAGCATGAAGAAATCGTCGTCGACACCCACCCGTTCCAGGTCCAGCACCTCGGCGAACAGCTCACACAGCAGTTCCTCCTGCACGGTGCGCGCGGCCCGTCCGGCGGCCGGGGCGAAGTCCGGTGCGGGCAGCGCCCTGCGGTCCAGCTTGCCGTTGGCGGTCAGCGGGACCGCGGCGATCGCCACGACGGCGGCGGGCACCAGGTTCACCGGCAGCCGCTTCTGCAGATAGCCGCGCAGTGAGCCGATCAACGCGCCGATCCGTGCGGCCGAGGCCGGGGCGTTGGCGAGCGTGTGGTCGGCGCGACCGGAGGGCAGGAAGGTGCCGGTGAACTCCCCCATCGCCAACGGGCCGTCGGTGAAAACGATCGCGTCGAAGCACTCCGCCGACTGCGCCGACCAGGTCGTCAGCACACCCCAACCGCGTCCGGCGGCCCACTCGTACACGTCCTGCGGGTCCACCGCGGCACCCGTGAAGGCGGGGCCGTCGAGCACCCGGGCCTCCACCGCGAGATGCAGTTCGCCGGCCAGCCGGGCGTTGGGGATGCCGGTGACCCGCACCGGGCCACCGGCTTCGGCGTACCGTTCCACCAGGCCGGCCAGGGTGTCGGCGTCGGTCTCACCGCCCCAGGGCACGGCCGGCACCCCGGCCAGGTCCACCGGGTCGGCCGGCTGCTTGTGCAGGACGACCTCGTAGCGGTGGCGGGTCAGTTCGTTGTGCGCGCGCCCCGGCTTGAGGCGGATGTCCACCCCCGCCGCACCGTGTCGCTCGGCCCACCGGGTGAACCACTCGGGGTCCAGGACCAGTTCCGGCTCGGTGAGCACCGCGCGGGCGATCGCCGAGCGCGCCGCCGACGGCGCGGCGTCGGGGTGTCGGGCGTACTGCACTCCGGTACCGAACAGGGGAAGGGTGGCGGCGTTGCGTACGTCACCGACGACGATCCGGCCTCCCGGTGCCAGGAGTTCGAAGGCCTGACCGAGGACCTGGTCGAGGTAGTCGGCGTGCGGGAAGTATTGGATCACCGAGTTGAGGACCACCACGTCGAAGTGGCCGGCCGGAAGCCCGGTCACGTCCTCGGCGCGCTGATGCCGCAGGGTGACCTTGTCGGCGTACCCGGCCTGCTCGGCCTCGCGGGTCAGCCGCGCGACGGCGGCCGACGACAGGTCACTGGCCCAGTACTGTTCCACGTGTGGCAGCACATGGGCCATCAACAGCCCCGATCCGACGCCGAGTTCCAGGACTCGGCGGGGCTGCCGGCGGAGGATCCGCTCGACCGCCGCGTCGCGCCAGTGCCGCATCTCGGCCGGCTCGATGGGCAGACCGTCGTAGCTGGAGTTCCAGCCGAAGAAGTTCTCGCCCCACTCGGTGCTCTCGCCCGAGTAGACCTGGTCGTAGATCTTCTCCCACTCGTCGACCTGCTGCTCCGCCTGTTCGGTGTCGTCGATGCCGTCCGGATCCGGCACCACGTAGGCGACCAGTTGCTTGTCCCCCGCGCCCGCGATGTCACGGGCCACGACCACGGAGTGGGCGACGCCCGGGTGCGCGGCCAGGGCCCGCTCGACCTCGGCGGGCTCGACCCGCACTCCGCGGATCTTGACCTGGTCGTCCTCGCGACCGGCGTATTCGAGCTGCCCGTCGGCGTTCCAGCGAGCCAGGTCGCCGGTGCGGTACATGCGCGCACCGGCCGGGCCGTAGGGGTCGGCCACGAACCGCTCGGCGGTCGGCCCGCAACGACCCAGGTAGCCGCGGGCGATGTTGCCCGCGACGTACAACTCGCCCACCACGCCCGGCGGTACCGGCGCCAGGCCCGGGCCGAGGATGTAGGTGCGCATGTTTGCGAGCGGCGTGCCGATCGGGGTGTTGTCCGCGGCCCGGCACTCCTGGCCCGCCTGAACGGCGAACGTGGTGGCGTAGAAGGACTCGGTCTGCCCGTAGGCGTTGACGATCCGCACTCCCCGCAGCGCCTCGCGGACACGGTGCACGAGTGTGGCAGGCAGCGCCTCGCCGGCGAAGACGACCGTCTCCAGAGCGGTCATCGTGGCCATGCGGTCACCGAGCCCGGCGAAGACGGAGGGCACCGTGCTGATCACACTCGCCGACACCACCTCGCGTTCGGCGAGCACCAGTGCGTCCCGGACCACCTCGACGGTGCCGCCGTTGGCCAGCGTCGTGACGATCTCGAAGACCGAGACGTCGAAGTTGATCGACGTACCGGCGAGCATCCGCGTATCCGCGCTCACTCCCACCCGTTCGGCGAGTCGCGTCACACCGTTGACCACGTTCGCGTGGCTGATCACGACACCCTTGGGGGTGCCGGTGGAGCCCGAGGTGTACATCACGTACGCCGCGTGCCCCGGCCGCGGTTCGACCGCGGACGCCACGCCCGTATCGGCGGTTTCGAGGTCCACGTCGCCCAGGAACAGGGTCGCGACGTCCGTCTCGGGAAGCACCCCGACGGTGGCGGCGTCGGTGAGTACCAGCTGCGGGCGGGCGCTTTCCATGATGTGGTCCAGGCGCGTGCTGGGATACCTCGGGTCGATCGGCAGATACGCGCCGCCCGCCTTCAGGATGCCGAGCATGCCGGTGACCAGGTCGGCCGAGCGCGGCAGCGCCAGAGCGACCACGGTCTCCGGGCCCACTCCGCGTCCGGTCAGCTCACCGGCGAGCCGGCTCGCGCGTGCGTTCAACTCGGCGTAGGTATGGGAGATTTCGCCGTACGTCACGGCGATCCTGTCCGGCGTGGCGGCCGCCTGGCGCTCGAACAGGCCGGGGATGGTCAGTTCGGGAGTATCGGCCGCGGTGTCGTTGACCTCGACGAGGACGCGCTCGCGTTCGGCGGGCAACAACAGGTCCATGCCACCGACTCGGGCCTGCGGGTCCTCGGCCAACAGGTTGAGGATCCGCCCGAAGCGCGCGGCGATGTCGGCCGCCCGTTCGCGGTCGAGGAGGTGATGTTGGTGCTGGAGGCTGACCTTCAGGTGCGGCTCGGCGAAGGCCATCACCACGAGCGGGTAGTGGGTGCTGCTGAGCGGGCTGATCCCGGTCACCGAGATCCCTGCGGCCGAGTACGCCTCACTCAGGGCGGCACCGTCGATCGGGTACGACTCGAAGACCACCATCGTGTCGAACAGCACGCGCAATCCGGTGGATCGGTGCATGTCGAGGAGGCCGTGGTGGTGATGGTCCAAGAGCGCGCCCTGCCGCTCCTGGAGCCGGCCGAGGACGACGCCGAGCGATTGGCTCGGTGGGCAGTTCACCCGCACCGGCAGGGTGTTGACGAACATGCCGACCATCTCGTCCACACCCGTGACCCGCGGCGGCCGCCCGGAGACGGTGGCGCCGAACACCACGTCCTGACGCCCGGTCAGGCCGGCGAGGAGGATGCCCCAGGCGCCCTGGACCAGGGTGTTGAGGGTCAGGCCCAACTCGCTCGCGCGACGGGAGAGGGCACGGGACTGGTCGAATGTGAGCGGCACATCCACCTGGCCGACGCCGGTCGGCTCGGTTTGCGGGGCCAAGTCTGCGGGCACCAGCAGCGTGGGCTCGTCGATGCCCTCCAACTCCTGTGCCCAGGCGCGGCGGCCCGCCTGCTCGTCCTGGCGCGCGAGCCAGGCCAGGAAGTCACGGTAGTTGCGCGCCTTGCCCAGTGCGGTGGGGTCCCCGGCCGAGCCGTACAGACGCAGCAGGTCCTGCATGAGCAGGGGGATCGACCAGCCGTCGAACAGGACGTGGTGGGCGGTGAACACCAACTCCCACGTGTCGGCGGCCATCCTGATCAGCGACAGGCGCAACAGTGGGGCCCGGGCCGGGTCGAAGTGGGTGCTGTGCTCCTCGGCCAGGAACCGCTTGAGTCGTTCCTCCCGCTCGCCCTCGGCGATCGCGGTCAGGTCCGCTTCACGCCAGGGCAGTTCGACGCCGCTTCGGACGATCTGGACGCGGTCGCCGGAGCTGTCGTCGACGAACGCGACCCGAAGGTTGGGGTAGCGGTCGAGCAGGGCCTGCCCGGCCGCCCGTAGCCGCTGCGGCTCGACCTCCCCGGCGAGGTGGAAGACGAACTGCATCCGATAGGAGTCGAAGTCGCCACCGGCCAACTCGGCGTGGAAGAGCAGACCCTTTTGCATCGCGGTCAGCGGCCAGACGTCGACCAGGCCCGCGCGATGCCTCTCCCATCGGTCCAGCTCGCTCTGGCTCACCTTCACCAGCGGCACGTCCGAAGGCGTGAGACCGCCCGCCTCCGGCTGGGCGGCATGTCGCGCAAGAGCCTCCAGGGCGGTGCGCCACAGCGCGGCCAGTTCCGCCACCTCGGCCTGCGTGAAGAGGGCGCGGGGGAAGTCGAGACGGGCGGTGAGGTGCGGGCCCTGCTCGGTGTCGGTCACGTACGCGCTGACGGTCAGCGCGGCCAGCGCGGGCATGTTCGCGTCCGGGTCCGCGATGAGTTCGGTGGTGCCCTCGACCTGGGTGAAGCCCGGGCCCCGCGGTGCTTGCGCCTGGTTGGCCGAACTCGCGTACCGGCCGAGATAGTTGAAGGACACCTGACCGGTCGCGTGCCGCTCGAGGATTTCGCCGGTCCGCGGGTTCAGGTAGCGCAACAGGCCGTAGCCGATGCCCTTGTCCGGCACGGCGAGCAGTTGCTCCTTGACCGCCTTGACCGCGACGCCGGCGGCCGTGCCGCCGTTCAGGGCGTCGTCGAGGTCCACCCCCGCCACGTCCAGGCGAACGGGGAACATGCTGGTGAACCAGCCCACCGTACGCGAGAGGTCCGCACCCGGCACGGCGCCCTCCTCGCGGCCGTGGCCCTCCAGGCGCAGCAGCAGCGAGGACTCGTCCACACCGCGCTGCCTGCGCCACTTGGCCACCGCGAGGGCGAGGGCGGCCAGCAGGCCGTCGTTGACGCCGCCGCGGTAGGCGGCGGGCAGGGTGGTCAGCAGCGCCTCGGTGGCCGCCGTCGGCAGATTCATGTGCACGTGCTCGACCGTGGACATGGTGTCCAGGGCCGGGTCGAGCGGGCGGCTGCCGAGCACCGGGTCCGGACCGGCGACGATCGTGCGCCACAGCGCCAGCTCACCGGCCCGCTCGGCGGAGCGGGCTTCCTGCGTCAGTGCGTGGGACCAGCGTCGGACGGAGGTACCCACCGGCTCCGGTTCCGGTGTGCGTCCGTCGCGGACGCGCTGCCACGCCTCGGCGAGGTCGGGCAGCAGGATGCGCCAGGACACGCCGTCGACGGCGAAGTGATGCAGGACGATGATCAGCCGCCCGGCGCCCCCGGCGCCGGCGTCGAACCACACGAACCGCGCCATGCGCCCGGCCTCGGCGTCCAGGCGATCGGTGGCGGCGTCCAGTTCGGCGGCGGCCTGCTCGCGCCAGTCGTCGGCCCAGCGGCCGTCGGTGCGCACCCGGTGGATCAGGGGCGCGATGTCGACCGTGCCCGGAGCGGCCACCTCGAGACCGGTCTCCCGGCCGACGACCAGGCGCGAACGCAGCATGTCGTGCCGGTCGAAGACCGCCGTCAGGGTCGCGACCAGACCGGCTTCGTCGATCCCGACCGGCAGTTCCACCGTCATCGACATGGTGAACCGGTTCAGACCGGTGCCCAGTTCCAGCAGATAGTGGCTCACCGGCAGGAGCGGCATGAAGCCCACGCCGCCGCCCTCGAGTTCGTCGAGGACCGGCCCGGGCCGGCCACCGCTGCCCGCCGTCTCGGCCAGCTCGGCCACCGTGCGCGTCTCGAAGACCTGTCGCGGCGTGACCTCCACTCCCTGCGCCCGGGCCCGCGAGACCACCTGGATCGAGCGGATGCTGTCCCCGCCGATGGCGAAGAAGTCGTCGTCGATGCCGACCCGGTCCAGGCCCAGGACCTCGGCGTACACCCCGGCGAGAATCTCCTCCACCGGGGTGCGCGGCGCCCGGTGGGTGCTGCCGGCGAACTCGGGCTCCGGCAGGGCCTTGCGATCCAGCTTGCCGTTGGGAGCCAGCGGGAGCCGGTCCAGTATCACGAACACCGACGGCACCATGAACTCCGGCAGCCTGCCGGATACGAACTTGCGCAGCTCGCGCGAGGAGACCCCGGCCGTCAGGTCGACCTGTAGGTCGCCCAGGCTCTCCACTGTGCCGAGCCCCGACTCCCCCGCGCCCCGCGGCACCACGTAGCCGACCAGCCGGGTGCTGCCGTGCCCCTGTCGGGGGACCACCACGGCCTGTGCCACGCCGGGGTGGGCGGTCAGTGCCGCCTCCACCTCCCCCGGCTCGATCCGGAAGCCGCGCACCTTGATCTGTGCGTCGTCGCGGCCCACGTACGTGAGTCCGCCGTCGGCCGTCCAGCGGGCCAGGTCGCCGGTGCGGTACATCCGCGCCCCGGCGGGCCCGTACGGGTCGGCGACGAAGCGTTCGGCGGTGGACATGGCACGGCCGTGGTAGCCACGCGCCACGTTGCCCGCGACATACAGCTCACCCACGACACCGGGAGCCACGGGTTGAAGGCCGGGGCCCAGGACGTAGGTGCGCATGTTCCCCAGTGGGACACCGATCGGCGCGCCGACCGTGCCGCTCCAGGTCTGGTCGGCGGTGAAGGTGGTGGCGTAGAACGACTCGGTCTGGCCGTAGGCGTTGATCACGCGCACACCGGGAATGGTGTTCCGCACCCGCTCCACGAGTGCGGCGGGCAGCGCCTCGCCGGCGAACACGACCGCGTCGGCCCGGATCTTCTCGCCCACCTGGTCCAGGAGTTCGGCGAAGACGGACGGCACGGTGCTGACGACCCCGCCGGTCCAGCCGCCGCGCTCGGCGATCACCAGTACGTCGCGGACCACGTCGAGGGTGCCGCCGACGGCCAGGGTGGTGATGGTCTCGAAGACCGAGACGTCGAAGTTGACCGACGTGCCCGCCAGTACCCGCGTACCCGCGTCGATCCCGACCGCGTCGGCAAGGCGCAGCACGCCGTTGACCACGTCGCGGTGGGTGATCGTCACGCCCTTCGGGGTGCCGGTGGAGCCCGAGGTGTACATCACGTACGCGGCGTTCGCGGGCCGGACCACGGCCGGCGGCACATCCGGGCCCACCGCGGCGAAGTCGACGTCCTCGATGAACAGGGTCGGCACGTCCGACGTCGGGAGCACGCCGACCGTGTCGGCGTTGGTCAGGATCAGCCGCGGACGCGCGTCGGAGAGGATGTGGTCCAGGCGGGTGCTGGGGTACTTGGGGTCGATCGGCAGGTAGGCGGCGCCCGTCTTGAGGATGCCCAGCATCCCCACGATCAGGTCCGTCGAGCGCGGCAGGGCCAGGCCGACGACGGTCTCCGGGCCCGCCCCGTGACCCCTCAGCTCCCGGGCGAGGCGCTCCGCCCGTGCGTCGAGTTCGGCGTACGACAGTTCCTCGTCGTCGTGGACCAGGGCGGTCGCATCCGGCGTCGCCGCCACCCGGCGCTCGAGCAGGCCCGGGATGCCGAGCTCGGGTGTGGTGGTCGCGGTGTCGTTGAAGGTGCGCAGCACCAGCTCGCGCTCGCCCGCCTCCAGCACGTCCGCCAGCACGACCGCGCGGGACGGCTCGGTGACCAACTGCTCGATGAGGCGCACGAAGCGGGCCATGACGGCCTCCGCCGTGGACCGGTCGAACAGCTCGGTCGCGTACTCCAGGAAGATCAACAGTCCCGGGTCGTCGGGGTCGTCGAAGAAGTTGAACTCCAGGTCGAACTTGGCCGTGGGCGTCGGCAGCGGGCCGAAATGCGCTTTGACGCCGGGCAGGTCGAACTCGATCCAGCCGCGAGTCGCCCAGGTGAACATCACCTGGAACAGCGGGTGGTACGCGGTGGAGCGCTCCGGGTTGAGAATCTCCACCAGGCGCTCGAACGGCGCGTCCTGGTTGTCGTACGCGGCCAGGGCCTTGTGCTGCACCCGAGCCAGGAGCTGCTCGAAGGAGGGGGCGCCGGACAGGTCGGCTCGGAGCACCCAGGTGTTGACGAAGAACCCCACCAGATCCGCGAGTTCGTCGTCGGTGCGGCCCGCGATGGTGGAGCCGATGGCGATGTCCTCGCCCGCGCCGAGCTGCTGGAGCAGCACCGCGAGCGCGGCCTGGAGCACCATCGGCGTGGTCACGTCGGTGCGCTTGGCCAACTGCTCCACCCTGGCGAACAGTTCCGGGTCGAGGGTGAGGCCGATGCCGTCACCGTGGTGGCCGGCCACCGGTGGGCGTGGGCGGTCGGTGGACAGGCGGATCGGCTGCGGTACGCCGGACAGCTCGTCGCGCCAGTAGCCGAGCTGGGTGGACAGGACGCTTTCCGGATCGTCCTCGTCGCCGAGGAGTTCACGCTGCCACAGCGTGTAGTCGATGTACTGGACCGGCAGTTCGGGCCAGTCCGGCTCGCCGCCCCGGACGTGGGCGGTGTAGGCGGCGGCCAGGTCGCGCGCGAGCGGAGCCAGCGACTCGCCGTCGGTGGCGATGTGGTGGATCAGCAACAGGAGCCGGTGGTCATGCGCACCGGCGCGGAAGAGGGTGGCGCGGACCGGGATCTCCTCGGACAGCGTGATCACCTGGTTGGCGGCTTCGCGCACCGCCTCGTCCAGCTCCGCCGGACCCGCCTCGACGAGCGGAATGTGCAAACGGACCTGCTCGGCGGGGAGCACCTGCTGTGCGGGCACGCCCTCGGCGTTCTCCACGATCAGGGTGCGCAGGCTCTCGTGACGGGTCACCACGTCACGAACCGCCGCCGCGAGTGCCTTCCCGTCCAGATCGCCGGTGAGCCGGATGAGGAAGGGCACGTTGTAGGTCGCGGACGGCCCCTCGAACTTGTCGATGAACCACAGACGTCGCTGCGCGAAGGACAACGGGATCATTGCTTGGCACTCCTGTTCATCGTGCGCAGAGGGGCCGGCTTGCCGCCGATGCGTTCCTCGGCGGGCGCCGGTTCATCGATGTCGTCGGCGAACTCCGGCTCTCCGTCGGGGTCGGGCCACCACATCGCCGGTGCGGGGCCTCCACGTGCCCGCCTCGCCCGGCGGGTGGACCGAGCAGCTCCCGGCGATCGGAGCAGGCGCTCCGGGGGACGACGACGGCATACCGCCCATCGGAGACGGAACCGATGGTGTTGACGTCGGGCGCGTCCGACCACCGGCCCGGTGGCGACGGAATCACCGTCGGCCGAATCCGCGGCCGGTCTCGACGAGATCGGAATGCTGTCACCCGAGGCGGGCCGACCGTGGAAAAGCATGGCATGTCGACGCGGGAAACCTCACCGGAATTCCCCCGCGGAATCCGACGCGCTTTCGAACACACTCGGTCGATACGCCGGAATCCATCCAGCCAGGGTGGGGCTGTCCTGTCAACGGGACGACGGGATCATCGCTCCCCTCGGCAGCCACTTCCACAGCAGAGGGAATTCCCGACGACGCAGCACGGGAACGGGCTTACCGGAAGCCGCGGACTTTCCGTTCGATGGCCCGCTCCCCACCGGCCGGAGAATGGCGATACGCTGCCCGAACTGAACCACGCGGCAAGCAGCCCGAATTGGAGTGGCCCATGAGCAGCAACCCGTTCGACGACGCGGACGGCCGGTTCTACGTCCTGGTGAACGACGAGGAGCAGCATTCCCTCTGGCCCTCGTTCGCCGAGGTCCCCGCCGGCTGGCGGGTCGTATTCGGTGAGGACGGACGCCAACAGTGCCTGGACTTCGTCGAGCAGAACTGGACCGATCTGCGGCCGAAGAGCCTGCGCGAGGCGATGGCGGCGGGCTAGGCCGTGTCCGGTGGATCTTGGTGGTGGCCCCACCAAGGTCCGCCGGACACGGCCTGGTCGCCCGCTTCGGTGAGCGATCCGGACGACCCCGGGGGTGGGCCCGGTGCCGAAAGCGGCACCGGGCCCACCTTTTTCCTCGTCGTGCGTCGCGCACCCCTCGGCCTCGACAGGTCGTCTTCGTCGCGGACATGCCGACGGCCCGCCGGCAGTGCCGGCGGGCCGGCGGGTGGGGCCTGCGGTCAGCGGGTCTCCCGCGCGACCTCCAGGGCGGCCTTGCGTTCGAGTTCGAGTTCGTGCTCGACGCGACGCCGGATGACGGAGTCGGCGATCTCGCCGCTGCGGATCGCGATGTTGGACAGCAGTGAGGACGTCAGTCCGTGGGTGTGCTCGGTGCCGCCTTGCAGGTAGATGCCGCAGGACAGTTCGGGGCTGGTGACCAGGCGGTAGTCGCGCCCCACCCGGTGTCGCCCGGCCTCGTCGCGCAGGCAGTACCGGTCGAGGTCGCCGAGCAGGCCGGAGGGCTCCGGGGAGTCGTAGCCGGTGGCGAAGACCAGGGCGTCGACGTCGAGTTCGCGCACTCCGTCGTCCAGCAGCGAACGCAGGAACACCCGGGTCTCGTCCCCGGAGCGTTTGACCTGGTCGACCCGGGTGAGGTTGCGGAAGTACAAGCGCCGACCGCCGCGCACCTCCTCCTCGTACGAGCGCCGGTACAGGTCCCTGATGACCTCGTCGTCGACCACCGAGTAGTTCGTGTTCCTGTGATAGCGCCAGAACGCCTCCCGGGCCCGGTCGGTCCCGAAGTAGTACTCGTCGACCGCCCCGGGATCGAACACCTGGTTGGCGAAGGGGGTGTCGTCGGCGACGGAGTACCCGTAGGCCGGCAGGATCGCCGAGACCCGGGCGTGCGGGAGGGTGTCGTACAGGAACCGGGTGATCTCGGCCGCGCTCTGACCGGCGCCGACGACCGCCACACTGCCCAGCCCGGCGGCATGCATCCGGTTGAACTTCTCCAGGAACTCCGAGCTGTGCCAGACGCGTTCGTCGCGCTCGATGCCCTGGGGCATGCGCGGCACGAGGCCGGTCGAGACGGTCACGTTGCGCGCCTTGACCAGCCGGGTCGCGCCCGAGGCGACGTCTTCGACCTCGATCTCCAAGTGCTTGGCGTCCCGCGCCGCGGTGCCCTGCGGCGGCCGGATCGAGGTGACCGCCGAGCCGTAGGAGACGCGGTCGGTGACGCTCGACTCGGCCCACTCGAGGTACTGGTGGAACTCCTGCCGGGTGGGAAAGAAGTCCTGGGCGTTCACGAACTGTGCCAGCCGCCCCGAGGCGTGCAGATACGAGATGAAGCCGAACCGCGACACCGGGTTGCGGAACGTGGCCAGATCCTTGAGGAACGAGATCTGCATGGTGGTCGACGGGAGGAGCATGTTCCGGTGCCATCCGAAAGCGGGCTGCCGCTCGAAGAACGCGGCGGTCACCGGTCGGGCCGACTCGTTGGCCCGGTGCTCTTCCAGGGCAATGGCGAGCGACAGATTCGACGGACCGAATCCGATGCCGACCACGTCGTAGATCTCGTGTCCGAACGTACCCATAGAAAATTCTCCCGCTAGCGTCGCTGCGACAGGGACTTCCGCATTTTCAATGGGTCGGTTGCGGCAACCCAGAGGCCCGAATGGGGAACACGGTCAACTCACCACAGGTGTGCGGCCGATGGTCTCGAATATCTCGACCGGTCACCCGGGAGCGGCGTATCGAGTATTACTCTCGGGAACGCATTAATGCCAAGCTAGAGGGACCGGGAGCCACCTTTCAAGGATCCCGGTGCACCGCGTACCCATGGCCGCCGTCCTGTCGACGGGACAGCCTTCCCTCCCGGCTCCGAATTGCCGCAAGTGCTCGATGCACCGGTAGTAGCGTCGGCGAGTCGGAGCCATACCGCGAGCCAGATCACAAAAGGGTGTGAATTCCGAATGTTCGTTCCCCGCCACTATCGTGAACCGGACAGTTCGTGGATGGTAGACCTGATCCGCGCCAATCCGTTGGCCCTTGCGGTCATGAACGGCGACCCCAGCGCGGGCCCGTTCGCGACCCACCTGCCCGTCATACCCGATCCGCAGATGACGGGGTCGTGGTCCGACGACCTTTCGGGCGCCACCCTGCTCGGGCACATGAACCGGGCGAATCCGCACTGGAAAGCGCTGGAGACGGGAACCGTCCTGCTGCTGACCTTCACCGGCCCGCACGGCTATGTGTCGCCCACCGTGTACGAGGTGACGCCCGCCGCTCCGACGTGGAACTTCACCTCGGTACACGTACGCGGTGTCGTGGAGAGGATCGACTCGCTGGAGGAGACGCTGGGCGTGGTGCGGGCCACCGCGCTGACCTTCGAGTCGGAGTTCGGCGCCGGCTGGGACCAGACCGAGTCGGTCGACTACTTCCGGAAGATCGTCCCCGGTGTGGGCGCCTTCCGGGTCACCGTCACGGGGGCGGAAGGCATGTTCAAACTCAGCCAGGAGCAACCGGCCGAGGTCCGCGAGCGGGTGCAGCAGTCGTTCAGCAGGCGCGCGTGCAGCCTCCAGCGGGAGACGGCCGAGCTCATGACCCGGTTGCCGTGACCGAAATCCGCCGTGTCGGCGTCCGGGCGCCCCGCCGGGTTCGAATCCTGTCGGCCCTGGGGTGTTCGAACGGGCTCGGGGCCGGTATCTCGCGAGAGATACCGGCCCCGAGCCCGTCCCGGGTCACCGCCGCGGTACGCGGCGGCGGCAGTGGGTCCCGTGGCGTGCCGATGGCGCCAGGTTGATCCCGATGGCGACAGGTGGGTCGAATCCGCCCGCGTACGGCGCGCTGCCGAGATACGGACAACCACCATCGGGCGATGGGAACACCACATATTCCTTGGCGGAGGTGGTCACACGCGTGCCGGGCCGACCAGGCGCCATGCGGCGCAATCGGTGTGCCATGATGAATCCATGGAACTACGGGAGTACGTCGACGCGCTGCGCGACGAGTTGGTGACAGCCGCTGCGGCCGGAGACGCCGAGGCCCGCGCTGTTGCCGAGCGCCTCGTCGCCCCGCTGGAATCGGCCGTTCGACTCACGTTGCTCAAGGTTCTGTCGGCCGCGGCCGACGAGATCACCCGGGAGCTGGCACCCGGCTCGGTGGACCTGCGGCTGCGGGGGATGGACCCCAGTTTCGTGGTGACTCCGCCCGCGGGTGACGACAGCAGCCCCGCCGGCGATGCCGCGGATGAGACCGGTGACGCGGCGAGCGACTGGTTGGCCGGATCGCCCGGCGGCGTCCGCAGCGGCGCCACGGCCAGGATCAACTTCCGACCTCCGCAGGAGATGAAGGAAGAGATCGAGAAGGCGGCGTCCAGGCAGGGCGTCTCGGTCAACACGTGGATGGTTCGAGCCTCCGCCGCGGCACTGGCCAACAGCAGGCGATCCCATCGCGGCAAGCAGCAGTTCAACGGCTGGGTGCAGTAGTCGTCTCGGGTGCGGAGAGCCGTTCGTCAGGCGCGGTGGATGGTGATGTCGCCGTAGGAGGACTGCGCCCGTACCTCGACCGATTCCTCGGACGACTTGTCCGTGGGCTCCAGCGTGTTGTGTACGCGCCCGTATCCGGTGGTCAGATCCAGCTTCGCCGGCCGGTCCGCGCCGATGCCGACCTCCAGGTCACCGCACGCCGTCTTGAGCACGACCGTGCCGCGGGTCACTTCCCCGACGCGAATGCTGCCGTTGGAGGTCTTGGCGTCGGTTTCGAGACCCGACGCGTGCTCGACGGTGATGTCGCCGTTGGCGGCGCGGACATGGACGTCGCCGGTGACCCTGCCGATTTCGGTGTGGCCGTTGGAGTTCTTGGCCTTGACCGCACCGCCGATCTCGCCGATGCGAATGCGCCCGGTGGAGGTCTTGACCTCGGTGTCGCCGTCGACGCGGCGCACGGTGATGTGGCCTGCCGTGTCCAGACGCAACGAACCGACGTGGTCGAGTCGGACATGCGCGGTGGACGTCTTGAACGTGCAATCACCGAGGCGCCCAGAACCGCGCAGGTCTCCCAAGGCGGCTTCGCCGCGCACGTGCGAGCCGGCAGGCAGGGTGATCGACACATCCACCGAACGGGTCTTCCGGGAGAAGTTCATCGCCGGCACCGTGGGCTTGGCCGCCTTGATCACCAGTACGCCGTCGGCGTATTCGACACTCGTCTGCTCGGCGGCCTTCACGTCGGAGGCGTCGCTCTCGTCGGTCGGTCGCACCTCGACGACGGTGTCGGTCCGGTCTTCGGCGGTGATCTGCACGTCGCCGACATGGATGTCGAGCGTGACGGAGATCGGCTCGGGAGTATCGAAAACAGGCACGGCTGTCCCTTCTCGTCATTGCGGCGGGCGTCCCCCAAGGTGGGACGGGTGGGATATCGGTCCGGTCGGTTCGGCACACCCTGGCGATGTGGCGCTCCCGGTCCCGTCTGCCGCGCCGATCGACGGTACGGGAAGCGCGATCGTGCCGCTCCAGGTGGAGATTACCTGTTCCGGCCACGCGTCCACCGACTGCCCTTCGTAACCGGCGACTTCCTTGGCGGTTGCCCTGATGACGCCATTGTGGCGCAATACATGCGCCATTTCAAGCCCGGGCACCCCGGCATGGCGCCATCACCCGGCGCATCGCGATCCGGACGAGCTGCGGCGGCCGTTCTCACTTGTTGCGGTAGCGGGCGACGGCGAGTGGGGCGCAGATCGTGGCGATACCCAGCGTCCAGGCCAGGGACTGCCAGCCGGCCGAGCCCGCGTCGGTGCCGCCCAGCCAGGCCCGCAGGGTGTCCACCACCACCGTCACCGGGCTGTGCTCGGCGTAGGGCCGGAGCCACCCCGGCATCGAGGAGACGGGAACGAAGACCGAACTGACGAACGTGAAGGGGAACAGCCATGCGGTGCCCCCGGCCTGGGCGGCCTCGGGCCCGCTGACGGCCATGCCGATCAGCGCGGCGAGCCAGGAGAACGCGTAGCCGAAGGCGAACAGCAGCAGGAACGCGCCCGCCATCGGCAGCGGATCGCCGTCGAAGCGGAATCCGACCAGGAGCCCGACCACCACCATCACCACGACGGCCACGAGGGTGCGGGCCAGTTCGGAGAACGTGCGGCCGGCCAGGACGGCCGATCGGCTCACCGGCATCGACCGGAACCGGTCCATGATGCCCTTGCTCATGTCGTCGGCGACTCCGACGGCGGTGCCCGCGACCGAGCCGAACAGCACCATCTGCACGAAGATGCCCGGCAGCAGGAACTGCCCGTAGTCGCCGCCCGGCACGTCGATCGCCCCACCGAGCACGTAGCGGAACAGCAGGATGAACATCACCGGTTGGATGAGCGCGTACATCATCAGGTCCGGCGTGCGCCGCAGGTGCTTGAGGTTGCGCAGCGCCATCTCCCCGGCGTCGGAGAACCACCAGCCGATCCCGCCGCCGGGGTCGCGCTCGCTCGCGCCGGACCCCGCCGGGGCCACCGCGGACGCCTTCGTCGTCCGCGCGGTGTCCGCGGCCTTCCCGGACTTCGCGGATTTCTCGGTCTTCGCGGTCTTTTCCGTCGAGATGCCGCTCATCGTTGGTCCGTCCTTCCGGCCGTCACCGCGGTGACGTGTTCGGCTTCCGGGGGTGCCGGCGTCGGGTCGGCATCCGAGGCCGGGCCCTGGCGACGCTCGGTCAGCGCGAGGAAGGCGTCCTCCAGGGTCGGGCGGCGCACAGCGGTGTCCACGACGATCACCTGCGCCGCGTGCAACTCGCGCATCAGCTCGGGCATCAGCAGCGCCCCGCCGGCGACCGCCACGGTGATCCGCCCCTCGCCGTCGTGGTTGCACGGACTGTCCCCGACGACCCCCCGGATCACCTGCTCGGCCCGCTCGTACTGGCCGGCGTCGTCCAACCGGATCTCCAGCCGCTCGCCGCCCACCCGGTCCTTCAGTTCCTCCGGGGTGCCCCGGTCGATCACCGTGCCGTGGTCCACGACCACGACCGCGTCGGCGAGGCGATCCGCCTCCTCCAGGTATTGCGTGGTCAGCAGCACGGTGGTGCCGGCGGCGGAGAGGTCGGCGACCACCTTCCAGATCGCCGTCCTGCTCCTGGGATCGAGGCCCGTGGTCGGCTCGTCCAGGAAGATCACCTCGGGGCGGGCGATCAGGCCGGCCGCGAGGTCGAGCCGGCGGCGCATGCCGCCCGAGTAGGTGCGGACCAGGCGTCCGGCGGCGTCGGCGAGGCCGAATTCCGCGAGCAGTTCGTCGGCCCGGTCGCGGGATTCGGCCCGGCCGCGCCGAGCGAGCCGGGCGAGCATGCGCAGGTTCTCGAAGCCGGTCAGCTTCTCGTCGACCGCCGCGTACTGGCCGGTGAGACCGATCAGGGGCCGTACCCGTTCGGGCTCGCGCAACACGTCGATGCCGCACACCCGCACCGATCCGGAGTCCGGGCGCAGCAGTGTGGCGAGGATCCGCACGACGGTCGTCTTGCCGGCTCCGTTGGGCCCCAACAGGCCCAGGACCGAGCCCTGTTCGACGGTGAGGTCGAGGCCGTCCAGGGCCTGCACGTCGCCGTATCTCTTGTGCAGCGCCTCGACGGCGATTGCGTCCGACATGGCTCCACGGTCCTTTCCAGGGCGTCGGCGCCGTCGGCGGCGTCGACGGATGCGGGCGGGTCAGGGGGAACCGGCGGCGGCGGTTGCGCCGGCCAGGTCGGCGACCAGCGTGGCCAGCAGGGCGCGGCGGGCGCTGTGCAGGAAGAAGTGGTCGCCGGGCAGCACGTGCAGCGCGAAGCGGGCCGCGGTCTGCTCGCCCCAGCCGGCCGCGGTGTCCGGGTCGGCCTCCGGATCGGCGTCGCCCACGAAGGCGCTGATCGGGTACGCCAGCGGGGGCTGCGGCGTGTAGTCGTAGTCGTCGACCATGGTGAAATCCGAGCGCAGCACCGGGACGACCAGTTCGCGCAGTTCGGGATCGGCGAGCACTTCGGCCGGGAGTCCGCCCATGCCGTCCACGCGGGCGATGAACTCGTCGTCGGGCAGGTCCGAGTCGCGGATCGCCGCGGGTGGGTGCTGCGGCGCCGGGCACCCGGACGCGAACAGCCGAAGCGGGTCGGGGCAGCCCAGGGCACGCAATCGGCGGCACAGCTCGAACGCGAGTCGGCCGCCGATGCTGTGGCCGAAGACCGCGTACGGCCGATCGATGCTCGCGGCGACCTCGGCGGCCATCGCGTCGACGTCGATGAACGGGTGCTCGCGCAGCCGGTTCTCCCGTCCCGGGTACTGGATCGGGGCGACCTCGTAGGACCCGAGCGCGGCGAGCGCCCCGGGCCAGTCGCGGAAGGCGGACGCGCCCGCGCCTGCGTACGGCAGGCAGTACAGCCGAACCTCGGCGTCGGGACGCGGTTGGGGCAACGTCACCCACGGGCCCCGGCGTTGCTTGGTCGTCACGTGGTTCTCCCATCCGCAGCGGCCCGGGCGCTCGATGCGTCGGCGCGATCGCACCCGCCGGCCCGGTCGGTGTGTCCCCCGTCGGCCGCCCGGCGGTCGCCGCTCCCGGCGGCGCCTTCTTCGCCGCCCGCGCGCCGCACCGCGGCCACCGCGGCGTCCAGGCCGGGTTCGTAGCCGTTCCAGCGCTGTCGCAACACGCGCAGCAGGCCGAGTTGTTCGGCCAATCGGCGCCGGGTCGTGCGCAGACAGTGGTCGAGTGCCCGCGGTCCCGGTCCCCCGCCGTACTCGGCGGTCTCGGCGACGGTGCGTGCCGAAGCCGTCAGGTCGGTCCGGCCACCCGCCTCGGGCAGTCGGGCCAGCACGTCGGCCAGCGGTTCCCCGCCGTCGGCCAGCGATTCGCGCACCGCGCCCGCGACCGCGGCGTGCGCGGCCCGGAAGCCGATGCCGGTGTCGAGGGCGAGCCGATTCGCGGCCTCGGTCGCCGCCGTGCAGCCCGCCTCGGCGCACGCCGTCATCCGCTCGACGTCCGGCTGCGCGGCCGCCACCACCAGGCGCAACAGCTCTGCGGCCTGGGCGAGTTGCCGCACCGCGTCCTCGATCGGACGCATGCCCTCGGTGTGTACCGCGATGGCGTTGCTGAACGGTGTCTTGTGCATCGCGGTCGCGGCCGTGACGAAGGCGCCCAGGGGGGCCGCCGCCTTGCCCGCGACGTGTTCCAGGACGAAGACGTTGCGCTTTTGCGGCATCATCGAGCTGCCGCTGGTCAGGTTGTCGGGCACGGTCAACAGCCCGCTGTCCGGGCCGGTCCACACCGAGAGGTCGGTGGCCACCCGGCCGAGCAGCACCCCCAGCACGGCGCCCGCGGCCGTCAGCCGCAACCCGGCGTCCCGCGAGGCGACCGCCTCGACCGAGTTGGCGCGCGCCCCGGCGAAGCCGAGCAGCGCGGCGGTGCGGCCCGCGTCGATGGGCACCGTGGTGCCGCCCACCCCGCCCGCGCCCAGCGGACTGCGGTCGAGGTCCTCGGCCACCCGGGCCAGCGCCTCGATGTCGGCCGCCAACGCCACCGCGACGCCACCGAGGTAGTGGCCGTAGGTGATCGGCACGGCGGGTTGGTGGTGGGTGAACGCGGGCATCACGGTGCGGGCGTGCCGGCGGGCGGTGCGGGTGAGCGTGCCGAGCAGGCGCAGCGCCTCCCACAGCAGGTCCAGGTACGGTCCGCGCAGTTTGAGTTGGCGGAGGGTGGCGGTGAGGTCGTTGCGGGAGCGGCCCAGTTGCAGTTGGCCGCCGACGTCGGGACCCAGCCGTTCGGTCAGGAACAGTTCGTACATCAGGTACCAGCCGCGCGGGGCCGGGCGGCCGTGCAGCGACGCGAAGTTCTCGGCGCGCAGCGCGTCCACGGCGCCGAGCAACTGGGCGGCGGCGGCCGTCGGCAGGATGCCGCGCTCGGCGAGCATCACCACATGGGCTCGGTCGATCTGCGTGGTCAGCGCGAGATCGCCGGCGAACGCCGCGTCAACGCCCGGCTGTTGGGTGAGCGCCCGGACCCGCGGGTGCAGCGGGACGCGCCCACCGGTGTGCACCCGGTCGGCGTCGGCCGGGTCGAGGGGAGCCGCCTGCTCCGCCGTCGGCGCCGATTCGGCCCGCACCCGTTCCCCGGTCACCGCGGGCTCCCGTTCGCCGTCGTGCGCACCGTGAGGGTGCGCAGCGCCCGGTCCGCCGCGGCCGCGGCGGTCGCCGTGTCGGGTGCGGTGGTCAGGACCGCCCCGATCCGGTCGCGGAAGTCGCCGTGTCGCGTCATCGGGGTGCCCACCGCGACGCCGACCTCGACCCGTCGCACGCCGGGCAGCCGAGCAGCATCCGCGGTCCCGTCGACGCCGGCCAGGACGCCGTGCGCGGGTGCGAGGAGGAAGCGTACGGCCGCCGCGCCCGCGACTCCCGCCGGGCGCGGCGGCACCGGGCGGCCCAGGGCCGCGGCCAGGAGGCCGTCGATCAGGTCCACGCCGCGGGCCGCGAGCACGAGTTCGGGGATGTGGCCGCCCGCGAGGCGGGGGTTGACCTCGATCACGACCGGTCCGGCCGGACCCACCCGCAGTTCGACATGGGCCGGGCAGCCGGCCAGCCCCAGGGCGGTGACGGCCGCCACGGCCCCGGCCCGCAGTGCGGCGAGCAGGCCGGGGTCGGCGGCGGCCGGGAAGTCGTGTCCGGTTTCCACGAAGCGCGGCAGCGCGCCCAGGTGCTTGGCGGTGACGCCCACGACCCGGCCGCCGAGCAATTCGACGGAGAACTCCGGGCCGGGCACGTACTCCTGGAGCAGCACCCCGGTCGGCACGGCGAGTCCGCGCTCGTTGACCGCCTCGGCCAGGAGCGGGCCCGCGTGCCGGCGTGCCTCGTCCGCGTCGGCGCACAGGCGTACGCCCACGCTGCCGCTTCCGGTGACCGGCTTGACCAGGAACGGTCCCGTGCCCAGCCGGTGCCGGGCCGCCTCGACGTGCGAGAGGTCGGTGACGGTGGCGCTCCTCGGTACGGCCACCCCGGCCGCGGCCAGGGCGCTGCGCTGTCGGCCCTTGTCCCGGCACATCGCGACGGCGTGCGGGTCGGGTCCGGGCAGGCCGAGTCGTTCGGCGAGGGCGGCGGCCGGCTCGATGTAGTGGTCGGAGGTGCTCGTCACGCCCACCACCGGTCCGCGCAGCCGCCGCACGGCGGCCAGCAGCGCATCCCCGGAGCCGGTGTCGGTGACCACGGCGGGGACGCCGTCCGCGCGGACGTAGTCGTAGCGGTCCGGGCTGGCGCACAGCAGCACCGGCCGCAGGCCCTCGCGACGGGCCGCCCGCACCAGGGCCCGTCCGTTGCCGGTGGTGTTGCTCTCCACCAGGACCAGGGTCGCGGTCATCGGACGCGCGTCCGCTCGTCCGCGGGCCGGGGGGCGCAATCGGGGGCGGGCCGGGCCGCGTCCGGGCCGAGACGTGCGGCGCCGGGTGCGGGGCGGCGGTTCCACACCATGTGGTCCCAGTGGCCGCGCACTTGGGCGGGGTCGGTGACGGGGTGCGGTTCGGAGGGCAACACGGGCAGATGGAGCCCGTGTTCGCGCAGCCAGTTCGGGTCGCCCGAGGTGGACTGGTAGCGGTGCCCCTCGTCCGCGAACAGCGCCAGCACGGTGCGGTCGGGGTGGCGTCGGGCCTCCCACCGGGCCACCAGGTAGGCCGCGCCGCTGGTCGGGCCCATGAACAGGGCGTGTTCGCGGTGCAGCCGGTCGGTCGCCCCGAACGCCTCGGCGGCGCCCAGCCAGTGCACGTCGTCGAAGGTGTCGTGGGCGACGTTGGCCGGCATCAGGCTGTTGCCGAGTCCGCGCAGTGTCCTGGGGCCGTCGGGCAGCCCGAACAGCACGCTGTGGTGGGTGTCCACGGCCACCGCGCGGGTCTGCGGCCGGTGCCGGCGCAGCTCGTACGCGGTGCCGCACATCGAGCCGCCGGAGCCGACGCAACCCACCAGGGTGTCCACCCGGCCGATCCGCTGCCGGACCAGATCGGCGACTCCCGCGTAGGCGGCGGGGTTGAGCGGGTTGTCGTATTGGGAGGGGACGAACGCGGGTTCGCACTCCTTGCGGATCGCGTCGAGCCGGTCCAGGCGGGCGCGTTGGTGGCCACCGACGGCCGCCGGTTCCGTGACGATCTCCACGCGGGCGCCCAGGGATTCCAGCCTGGCCTGCAGCGGTGCGTCCAGGACCGGGTCGCTGACCAGGATCAGTGGGTATCCGCGCAGTGCGGTCACCATGGCCAGGCCGAGTCCGAAGGTGCCCGAACTGGTCTCCACCACGGTCATGCCCGGGCGCAGTTCGCCGCGGCGGGCGGCGGTGTCCAGGATGTAGCGGGCCGGGAGCAGCTTCATCACGGTGAAGCAGGCGGCGTAGAGATTGTGTTCGAGCCTGACCAGGCGGGGCATTTCGAGGGCGGCCACCGCGTCGCCGACGACCTCCATCCGGTGGGGCGCGGCGTGCCCGTCCGCCGCCTGCTCGTGCGTCGTCCGACCGTTCGCCGAATGCCCGTTCGCTGCCTGCGCGCCCATCGCTCGCTCGTTCACCGGCTGCTCCGGCGGCGGTGGAATCGCATCGGCATGGAGGTGATCCCGTTGATCCAGTTGGACCGCAAGTGCGTGACCGGCCCCGCCGGTTCGACACCTTCCAGCGCGCTGCCGAGTTCGTCGAAGAGCATGCCGAGCGCCATCCGGCTCGACGGTGCGCCGATGCAGTAGTGCGGTCCGCCGCCGAAGGCCAGGTGCGGGTTGGGGGATCGGGTCGGATCGAAGGTGTAGGGGTCGGGGAACACGCTTTCGTCCCGGTTCGCCGAGGCCACCCACGCGCACACCCAATCGCCCTTGCGCAGCGTGGTTCCGGCCACCTCGGTGTCCTCCCGGACCCGCCGCACCAGGTGGTTCGTGGGCGTCGTCCAGCGCGCCCCCTCCTCCACCAGCAGCGTGGTGCTGCTCGGGTCGGCCAGTGCGTCGTCCCACAGGTGCGGGCGTTCGGCCAGCGCGAGCAGGGTGTGCGAAGCCACGTGCGGCGTGGTCGAGTTGGCGCCGAGCAGGAAGCTGTAGCAGTTCAGCGCCACCCGCAGGTCGTCCAGCGGGGCGCCCTCGGTCTCCAGCGTGATCAGCGCGCTGATCAGGTCCTCGCCCGGATGGGCCCGTTTCGCGTCGATGATCTCGGTGAAGCAGGCGAAGAGTTCGTGGTGGGCGCGGCGCAGCGTCTGGTGGGTGCTCTCGCCGCTGACGTATTCGGGATCGTCGGGGGCGATGCTGGCGGTGGTGTAGTGGGCGATGGTCTCCCAGTACCGGTCGGGGATGCCCATCAGTTCGCCGATCACCACCATCGGCAGCAGTCGCATCAGCTTCGCGAAGTCGTGTTCGCCGCCGTCCAGGCAGGGTTGCGCCAGGGTGCGGACCCGCTCGCGGATCCCGGCGGCGCGCTTGCGCACGACCGAATGCCCGAGGGTGCGCATGGTGGGCCGGCGGATGTCGCCGTGCAGCGGCGGGTCCATCAGCGTGATGGTCCGTCCGCCGGCGCTGTCCCCGACGCCGACGGAGGCCAGGATCGTGCCGTCCTCGGAGCCGAAGACCCGGTGGTCCTTGACGATGCGGTCGCATTCGGCGTACCGGGGGAAGCCCCAGAAGACGTCCCCTGTGGCGGGGGCGGTGTGTCTGGTGACCGCCGTGTCCGCTCGCATCGCCCGCCACCTGGCGTGTTGGCACTCCTCGTAGACGCCGGGGTCGGTGACGTCGACGTCGTCGTAGCGTACGTGCGGGCCGGCCGGCGGTGCGGTGATCTCCATCAGCTTGCGCCGTTTCGCTCGCCGCCGGTCGCCTCGGCCAGTTCCGCGATCGTCTGGTGCCGGAAGAACGCCCCGGCCGAGCAGTGGATCCCCAGCAGGCGCAGCCGCTCGATGGTGTCCACGCTGAGGATGGAGTCGCCGCCGAGCTCGTAGAAGTTGTCGTCGACGCCGACCCGGTCCAGGCCGAGCACCTCGGCCCAGACGTCGGCCATCAGCGACTCGGCCTCGCTCTGCGGCGCCCGGTAATCGGGCAGTTCGCCCAGTCGGTCGCGGCTGGACCACGGGGCGGTCAACGCGCCGCGGTCCGGCTTGCCGTTGGGGTCGTGCGGCATCTCGTCCAGGACCAGACACGTGCCGGGCACCATGTGCGCGGGCAGCCGCTCGCGCAGCCAGGTGCGCATCGTGGAGGCCGTCACCCGGGCGTCGCCGGCCGGGACCGCATAGCCGACCAGCCGCTTGCCGTCCGCCTCGGTGCCGAACACGGCGACCACGGCCTCGGCCACCTCGGGGCGGGCGTTGAGCACGGCCTCGATCTCGCCCGGTTCGATCCGGAAGCCGCGGATCTTGACCTGGCGGTCGGTCCGGCCGTGGAATTCGAACGCGCCGTCCGCGCGGCGCCGGGCCAGGTCGCCGGTGCGATACATCCGACTCGCCCGGTCGGTCGCGAAGGGGTCGGGCAGGAAACGTTCGGCGGTCAGTGCGGAACGCCGCAGGTAGCCCCGGGCGACCCCGGCCCCACCGAGATACAGCTCGCCGCTCTCGCCGGGCGCGACCTCGCGCAGGTCCTCGTCCAGGACGTACATCGTGCGGCCGCGCAACGGCGTGCCGATCGGCACCCGATCGCAGGTCGTGTCGTCCGGATCGATCGCGTGCAGCGACGCGAACGTGGTGGTCTCCGTGGGGCCGTAGGCTGCCAGGACCCGAAGTCCGGGAACAGCGGCGGCCGTTCGCACGTGCTGCGGGGACAGAACGTCGCCCCCGGTGATCAGCGTGCCCACCGGTTCCAGCGCGTGCGGCGCGTGGTCGGCCAGGACGTGGAACAGGCCGGTGGTCAGGAACAGCCAGTCCGGGCGCCGCTTGGCGAGCTCGGCGGACAGGTCCTCGACCGCGACGGGGCCGCCTCGCAGGATCTCCACCCGGCCGCCGCGGCACAGCGCGGCCCAGATCTCGAACGTCGAGGCGTCGAAGGCCATCGGCGCGTACTGGGCGACCGACTGGCCGGGCTGCACCGCGATGCGTTCGTCGTCCAGGACGAGCGAGACCACGGCGGCGTGTTCGACCACGACACCCTTGGGCGTGCCGGTGGAGCCCGAGGTGTAGATCACGTATGCGGCCTGGTCGGGACGTACTCGGCCGGCCGCGAGATCCGCGAGCGGATCCTCGCCGGCGGGGTCGGCGACGGCCTCGGCGTCCGCGAACAACACCGGAACACCGTCGTCCACGAAGTCGGGGATACCGCCGCGCTCGGCGACCACCGCGGCCACCCGGCAGTCCCGGACCATGAACCGCTGTCGCTCCAGGGGGAAGTCCGGATCGATCGGTACATAGGCGGCGCCCGCGGCCAGCACGCCCAGGAAGGCCACGATCGCCGTGGGCGAGCGCGGCACGGTCACCGCGACCCGATCCTCGTGCCCCACCCCGGCGGCACGCAGACGGGTCGTCAGGTCGCGGGCGCGAGCCAGGAGTTCTCCGTAGCTGAGGGTGTCGCCCTCGATCGAGACGACCGCCGTCGCGTGGGGGTCGCGCAACGCCTGATCCTCGACCAGCTCGTGCAGTACGACCGACTCGCGCTCGATCGTATGCGTTTCGCACGCCGTCGTATTCGTCGTCGTCATCGCCTTCCGCTCCGCTCCGCCTCGCCGAACAGCCAAAGGAATGGCTTTTCGACAATCACCCCGATGCGGTGGCCGGTCAATGCCCCCGAAGGAATTCGGAAGGTAGTCGGGAAGTGGTCGGGAGGTGGTGCAGACATGATCGGAAGGCGGTCGAGGCAGTCGGGGAGAAGCTTCCGCGCGGCGGGAAACATCCGGGAAAGAATCATGGCGCCACGGCATTTCACCGGTAAACATGACGGCACTGTGTACAGGTGGAGTGGATACGCCTCCAAAGACCTCCAACGACACCCATGACACCTACGACACCGTGGATGGACACTGTGGATTCGGCCGCGTGGGAAATCTCGAAGGCGCTCGCGGGCAAGGCGGTTCTCGTCACGGGTGCCGGCTCCGGTATCGGCGCCGCGGTCGCCGTGCAGGCCGCGTGTGCCGGGGCGTCGGTCGCCCTCGTGGGCCGGCGCGTCGAGGCACTGGAGGAGACCGCGGCACTGGTCCGGCTGGCCGGCGGCGAGCGGGCCCGCGTGGCCGTACTGCCCTGGGACGTGCGCGCCGACGGCGGCGCGGATGCCCTCGTCGGCGCGGCGATCGATCGGCTGGGCCGGATCGACGGTCTGGTCAACAACGCCGGCGTGGCCCGGTTCGCGCCGTTGGAGAGTGCCGCGAGTGAGGATCTGGACGCCATGCTCGACACCCATGTGCGCGGCCCGGTCGCCCTGATCCGGGCCTGCCTGCCCGCGCTGCGCGAACACCGCGGCAGCGTGGTCAACGTCTCCTCGGTGGGGGGCGCCCTGGCCATGCCGGGGCGCTCCCTGTACGGCGCGAGCAAGGCCGCGCTGAACAGCCTGACCCGTTCGCTGGCCCGGGAGCTGGCACCCGACGTACGGGTGAACGCGGTGTTGCCCGGACCGGTGGAGACCCCGATGTACGACGATCTCGGCCTGGACGGACCCGCGACCACGGCCCTGCGCGCGGGTCTGCTGGCCGGCACACCCATGGGGCGCTTCGGCACTCCGGACGAGGTCGCGCACTGGGTGTGCGCGCTCCTGGACGCCGAGAGATCCGCCTGGGTCACCGGTGTCCTGCTGCCGGTCGACGGCGGCCGTACCGCGTAGGCCCGGGCCGCCGGCCCGCGCAGCTCGACCGACGCCCGGCACGCGGCGCGCGGTACCGCGCGCTCCGCACCCGGACACCCGAACACCCGAACCCCGAACACCCGGACCTTCGAAACCGGCACAGACTCCGAGACACCGAAACACCGAGAGACACCCGGACACCCGAAAGCCATCCGCACCACGGACCGCACCTCATCGACAGCGCAGGAGGACCGACCGTGACCACCACCGAAGACACCACGACCGTCTACGGACGACCCGAGTTCGCCGACATCGACATCGGCGACACGATGCGCCACGGTCACCCCGACATCACCGACGGCGACCACATGATCGTGGACCTGGTCGCCCGGCGCGCCCGGACCCTGGGCCGCCCGCTGACCGTGATGGACGTCGGCTCCGGTTCCGGCGTGGTCTCCGCGATGCTGGCCCACCACCTTCCGGGACACCGCGTGATCGCCAACGAGATCGAGCCCCGGTTGATCGCCCAGGCCCGCTCGCGGCTCGAGGACATCCCCGGCGGCGAGGTCTTCGACCGGCCGTTCCAGGAGTGGCGCGAGCCGCTGGACGTGATCATCTCCTGGGGCTCGCACCACCATCTGCCGAACACCTACCTCGACCATGTGCGCAGCCTGCTCGTGGACGACGGCGTGCTGATCATCGGCGACGAGTTCTGCCCGGAATACTGTGACGACACCGACGCGGCCCGGGTGACCACCGCCGAGGTGATCCATCTGGCCGACGGCCTGGTGCTGACCACGCAGCGCGAGGTGGATGCCTACCGCGCCCAAGGCGTCGTCCCGCAGTGGTCGCGCGACCTCGAAGCCAAGCGCCGCCGCGCGCTGTGGCACTGGTACAAGTTCGTCATCGACTACGCGATGGCCAAGGACAACTGGACCGTGGTGCTGGCCGAGTTGCAGATCACCCGCGACGACCTGACCACCTCCTTCGACGAGGAGCACAAGCTCTCGCCGCTGATCGTGCGCCGCGACCTCGAACTCAACGGATTCCGGCCGCTGTCGACGAACGTCATCGGCAACCGGCCGGCGGACCTGCAGAGCTTCTACCTCTACGAGTTCGCGCCCCGGCCGAGGTCCTGACCCGATCCCGAGCGCGCCCCGGTTCCCGAGCCGCGGCCGCGAGCCGCTCCGGTCCCGAGCCCGCTCCCGTCGGCGCGACCCGTGGGGGCGTGCCCGGCGAACTCGTCCGCATCGCCGTAGCCACAGCCGTACCGGCGGAAAGAGAGCCATCATGTCGACCTTCGAGATGAGCGCCGCGCATCCGGCCGTCTCCCGCGCGGCGTCCATCCCGCCGTCGTGTCTGCACGACGTGTTCCGGTCCGCCCAGGCGTGGGAGCTGGTCCACCGTCGGGCGCCGATCCGACTGCACGTGGGCGAACCGGCGTTCGGGCCGCCGATCGAGGCGATCGAGGCCCTGGGCGCGGCGGCCCGCGAGGGGCGCGCCGCGTACACCTCGGCCGAGGGCATGATCGAGCTGCGCGAGGCGCTGGCCGCCAAGCTGGCGAGCGAGAACGGCCACGACACCGGCCCCGACCGGGTGTTCGTCGCACCGGGGTCGTGCCAGGGGCTCGCGGCGTTGATGCAGTCGATGGCCGAGCCCGGCGCCGAGATCCTGCTGCCGGAGATCCACTGGCCCATCCATCTCCAGCAGGCCCTGCTGGCCGGGCTGCGACCGAGGTTCTACCCCCTGGACCGCGACTTCCGCCCCGATCCGGACTCGCTGGCCGACGCCGGCAGCGAGCACACCCGGCTGATCCTGGTGAACACTCCGGCCAATCCCGCCGGCGTGGTGCTCGACGAGCCCTTCCTGCGCGACGTGTTGCACATTGCCCGGCGGCGGGGCTGGCGGATCATCAGCGACGAGGCGTACGAGCACTTCGTGTTCGAGGGCGAGCACGTGTCCATGGCCTCGCTGGAGCGTGATGTGCCGGAGCGGGAACGGCTGGTGCACTCGGCGTTCAGCTTCTCCAAGAGTTACGCGATGACCGGCTACCGGCTCGGCTACATCGCCGTGCCGCACGCCGAGGCGGCGAGCGCGCTGCGTGTGGTCCAGGAGGCCAGCATCGTGGCCCCGCCGACTCCCGTGCAGTACGCCGCCCTTGCCGCGCTGGGCGTGCCGCAGGCGGCGGCGCGCAACCGCGAGACGGTACGCGCGAACCGGGATCGGGCGCTGCCGGGCCTGGTGGCGGCGGGCCTGCTCGGTCGGGTGCCGCCGGGCGGGTGGTACGCGCTGCTCGACGTGGCCTCGGTGGGCCTGGACGCCGAGGTGTTCGCGGCCGAACTGCTCGCCGAGCACGGTACCGCGGTCGCGCCCGGTCGGGGCTTCGCACTGCGGCCCACCGTCGACGCGCAGTGCCGGGTGACCGACATCGGGCACTCGCCCCGGTCGCACGGGCTGTTGCGGATCGCCTTCTGCGGCGACGGCGACCTGCTGGCGGCGGGCGTCGAACGAGTGCTGGCCGCGGCACGCGGCGGCCGGGCGTGAACGGCTCCGCGGCCCGCACGTCGGCCGCGCACGAGAGTGCCGCCGACGCCGCCGAGCCGACCTACGACGGGTACCTGCGCCTGGCGACGGTGCTGACCGCGCAGGCCCCGACCACGGCGGAGAGCGACCGATCCACGTACGCCGCCGAGCACTTCTTCATCGTGACCCACCAAAGTTGCGAGTTGTGGCTCAAGCAGGCACTCCTGGACCTGGGGCTGGCCACCGACGCGGTCCGCTCCCGGCCACGCGACCTGGAACTGTGCCTGGAGCAGGTCCGCCGCACGACGCACGTACTGGCCATGATCGCCGAACACTTCACCGTCCTGGAGCGGCTGACCGTCTCCTCCTTCGCCCGCTTCCGCGGCGCGCTCGGCCGGGCCAGCGGGGCCCAGTCCGGGCAGTTTCGCGCGCTCTACCGCGCGTTGGGCCTGTACGGCGCGGACAGCGAGCTGTTCCGCGGCTTCCTGACCGCCCTGGCCGAGCGGGATCTGACCGTGGCCGAGGTCTACCGGCGGGCGCCGCATTCGGGTCTGCCGTATCTGCTGGCCGAGGGTCTGGTCGATCTGGCCCAGGCGGTACGGCGCTGCCAGTTGGCGCACGTCGAGGTCGTGGTGCGGCAGATCGGTGCCCGACCGGGCACGGGTCGCACCACCGGCGCCGACTTCCTGGCCAGGCGCCTCGCGGCACCCTTTCCCGAGCTGTGGGAGGCACGGGCCGCGTTGCACTCCCCCGGCCCGGTCGACTCAGTCGGCGTCGGGGTCCGCTACGACCGGTAGTTCCACCAGGCCGCGAAAGAACGGCGCGGGCCGCCAGCGCAGTTCGCCGGCGGGTACGGCCAACCGCATCCGGGGGAACCGGCCGAGAATGGCGCCCAGCGCAAGGCGGGCCTCCATCGTGGCCAGCGGCGCGCCGATGCAGCGGTGGATGCCGTGGCCGAAGCCCAGATGCGAACGTTCGCTCCGGTCGATGCGGAAGGTGTCGGGATCCGGGAAACGCTCCGGGTCCCGATTCGCCGCGTGCCACAGCGCCGCGGTGACCGCCCCGGCCGGCACCACGCCGCCGGGCAGTTCGACCTCCCGACGGGCCACCATGAACGCGATCCCGGCCGGCCCGTCGTAGCGCAGGATCTCGTCGATCGCCGCCGGCAACAGCGCGGGATCGGCCGTCAGTCGGGCGTGCTCACCCGGGTGGGTCAGCAGGAGCTTGATGCCGGTCGCGATGAGGTTCACCGTGGTCTCGTGTCCGGCCACCAGCAACATGAACGCCATGCCGACCAGTTCGGCCTCGGACAGCCGCTCGCCGCCGTCCCGGGCCTCGACCAGGGCGCTGAGCAGGTCGGCACCCGGCCGGGCCCGCTTGCGCCGGATCAGGTCGAGGAAGTACGCCAGCAGGTCCTCCTGGGCCTGCCGCAGCAGCCGCTGCGAGTCCGGACGGGCGCTGGAGACCATGCCGTCCGTCCAGGCGCGGAAGTCGTCCCGCTCGGTCGCCGGCACCCCGAGCAACTCGCAGATGATGGTGATCGGCAGCGGATGCGCCACGGCCGTGATCAGGTCGAACGGCCGCGTGCGCGGGGCCGCGTCGAGCAGCCCCCCGACGATGGTCTCGACCCGATCGGCCAGCAGGTTGACCCGGCGCGTACTGAACGCGCTCTGCACGAGCCTGCGCACCCTGGTGTGGTCGGGCGGGTCGAGGGTGAGCAGGTTGCGGTTCATCGCGCTGTCCGGATCACCGGTGAGCGCGGTCGCCTCCGGCGGGGCAAGGTGCAGGTCGCGGCTGAACCCGGGGTCGGTCAGCGCGGCGCGCACGTCCTCGTACCGGGTCAGCAGCCACATGTCGAAGCCCTGCGGCGTCGCGATGCGGTGCACCGGTGTGGTCCGCCGCAGATGCGCGTAGGTGGGGTAGGGGTCGGCCAGGAAGGCCGGGCTGAACAGCGGTGGTACGAGCGGTGATTCCTGCTTCATCGGCTACCCGCTCCGGTGTCTGCTCGGGGTGTCGTGGCGTTGGGGTGTCGTGACGTCGGGGTGTCGTGACGTCGGGGTGTCGAGTCCTCGGGGTGTCGAGTCCTCGGGGTCGACACGCTGTTTCGGTCCGCGAGGTCGACGGGCTCCACGGGGGCGTCGGGCGGGGTCCACGGGTCGGCGGGTCCGGGGGGCTCCCGGGCCCCCGGACCCGCCGACCCGCGCTCAGGAGGCCGCGCCGGCGGGCGGCGCAGGCGGCGTGGACGGCCCGGGCAACGTGCAGCTCGCGCCCCGGCCGGGCAGCCGTCCGGACACGAGGTAGGCCGTGATCGCGCCGTCGACGCATGCGCTGCCCCGACCGAACGCGGTGTGCCCATCGCCCTTGACGCTCAACAGCCGGGCCCGGCCCATGGTTTCGGTCACGTTGCGGGCCCAGGCGAGCGGTGCGAGCGGGTCACCCTCGACGCCGATCACCAGCGCCCGATCACGGCCGGTGTAGCGCCACGGCCCCTCGAATCGGTGGTCGGCCCGGACCGGCCACAGCGCGCACTTGAGTTCGCCGTAGCCGTACAGCCGGCCGAAGTGCGCCGATGCCGCGGCCGCCGCCGTGAAGTGCCGGTCGTGGGCCCGGAGATCGGTGGGGATGTCCCGGTCCAGGCAGGAGTTCGCGAGCTGTTGGGCGGTCACGTCGTCCGGACCGGTGGGCGGTTCGGTCGTGGGCACCTCCTGGGCGGCCGTCGCGGACAGGTAGCCGGCGAAGCGCGGCCATTCGGCGGAGTTGATCAGTCCCCCGATGACCTGGGTGAGCAGCAGGCCGCCGGTGAGGATGTCGTGCCGCCCCGGATACGCGAGTCGGTTGCGCTCCAGCTTGGCCACCAGGGCGTCGAAGGCGGCCGCCGGGTCGCCGGCGCCGAACGAGCACAGCGCGGGCGTGGCCCGGCACCAGTCGAGGAAGCGACTCAGCGCGAACTCGCTAGCGACGAGCTGCTCCCGGTCGAAGCGCAGCGGATCCGACACGTACCCGCGGCCGTCGATCGTCCCGTCCAACACCATCGAGCCGACCCGGTGCGGGTAGCGCGCCGCGTAGATCTGTCCGAGCACCGTTCCGTACGACTGGCCCAGGTAGTTGAGCCGATCGTCGCCCACGGCCCGGCGCAACAGGTCCAGGTCGGCGGCCGAGTCGGCGGTGCTCATCGTGCGCAACAGGGTCGGGTCGGTGTTGCGCCCGCACGCGGTGGTCAACGCCTTGGCCTCGGCGAGCTTGGCCGGGCGGTCGGCGAGCGTGGGGTAGGCGGGCAGCGGCTCCTCGATCTCCCGCTCCTGCTCGTAGGTCATGCAGTGCGCGCTCGGCGAACTGTTCGACTGGCCGCGCTGATCGAAGCCGACCACGTCGAACCGGTCCGCGAGGGCCGCGAAGGGGGCCGTGCGGGTGCGTAGCAGCGCCACGCCGTTGCCGCCCTGGAGGCCTCCGTTGACGAAGAGCGTGCCGATCCGGTGCGCCCGGTCCCGGGCCGGGATGCGGATCAGCGCCAGGTCGGCGGTCCGCGTGTCGGCCGTCGCCCCCGGTCGCATCGGCACGGTGGCGGTCGCGCACTCGAAGCCGCCGCCGCACCCGGTCCAGGTCAGCTTCGGCACCTTGGGCCCGGGGGCGGCGACGGCCGAGGACGGTACGGCGAGCGTGGTCGCCACGGCGGCCAGGACGGTGACCGTGGACACGAGCCACGAGCGGCGGCGGGACGTGGTCGGTGGTCGCGACTGCGCCTGCACGGTGGTCTCCTCGCGATCGGGCGCGCCTCGCCCGACGGGTGGGCGCGCGGTACGTCGGACGCCACCACATGCTCGAACATCGCCCGTCCGACCGCGCGAGATCTTTGCCGGATCTGTCGCGATCGGCGGGTGCCGACGGAGCGGGGCGCGCGAGGGCCGACGGGCCGGGCGGGCGTGTCGCACGCGGGTGCCGACAGGCAAACCGGGGCGGGTGAACCTGACGCGCGGTCACCGACGGCCCGGGCGCGTCGGGCGTCGGGCGCGTCGGGCGCGCGATGCCCGGGTATCGGCCGCGCCCGCCGCCCGCGGCGCGCGATCGGCTCGGCTGCCCGGCCGCCGGCTCAGTCCGCGAACTCCGTCTCGGCCTTGGCGCAGCCCCGGAACGGCGCGATGTCGGCGGCGAGCTTCTCGATGCCCTCGCGGTCCGCCTTGCGCAGCGTGCGTACCGCCTCCACGGTCAGCCGCAGTGTCCGGCCCTTCTTCTGCCCGCGCCACAGCGCCGCGAGTTCGCCGTCGCGCAGCACCACGCCGGGGTTGCCGGTGTGCTTCCACACCTGCTTGTGCAGCTTGCGGTCGGGGACGGCGGTGGCGCGGTCGCGCAGGTGCAGCCACGGGTCGTACGCCGGCAGCACGCGCAGCCCGCGCACTTCGGGCGAGGTGGTGAGCGCCTTGTGGTCGTCGCGGTGGATCCAGGTCGTGCGCCCGTCGTAGCGCACCTCGCGCAGTTCGTCCGCCGCCGCCTGCCACGCCTTGGTCGCGACGGTCTGCGAGGTGCCCGCCCACTCCGCGAGGTGTTCGGGCGTGGAGGGCCCGTACGCGCGCAGGTATCGACGGACGAACTCCTTGCGGGCGGCGGGCGCCGACCGGTGCGGCGGCTTCTTGCCCAGCCACTGGTCGGTGCGTACGAACGACGCCTCGCGGCCCGCACGCGGCGCGATCACGAAGACGCCGGTGAGCGAGACGGCCCGGGCCAGGATGGCGGTGAAGCTGCTGAAGGTGTCCGGCTCGAACCATCCGGAGAACTCGTCGGGCATCCGCTTCCCCAGCGCCACACCCAGCTCGCGCTTGGTCAACACCTGTCCGTCCAGGGCGTCTTCGATCGCCGCCTGGGTCAGCTCCACGACCTCCACCGCCGAGCGCCGGGTCCCGTCGAGCATCGGTACGAAGCCCTGGACGGCCACCCGCCAGGATTCCTCGTCCTCCGGCAACATCGGCCGGGTGAACACCGGCAGGTCGCGGGTGGGGAACAGATACGGCGACTGGCGCACCGTCCAGGCCTGCAACAGCGACTTGTCCTCGGCCAGCGCCCGGTCCACCTCGACCGCGGTCAGTCCCGGGGAGCGGGCCAGCAGGGCGAGCGGTCCGTTGCCGGGCGGGGTGTTCTGTGCCCCGGCGGCGGCCGCCGCGGCCCACAGATCGGGCGCCGGATCCGCGTCGGTCAGATGCTGGCATGCCGCGCGGAACGCGAGCACCTGTTCCCGGTCCACCTGTTCGCTGTCGACTCGGCTCACGCGTGCACCTCTTCGTTCGATCGCTTTCTCGGACGCGTCGGTCGGAATGCATGACGATGCTACGCGGATATTCGCCGGCACCCGGAATTTCGACGGATTCCGTACAGAGACGCGACAGAATCTTTGCGCCCTTCGCCGATCCGGGGTAATCGTGCAGGTAATGCGATTGCCCCGGCAAATGAGGCGTGTGCCGAGTCGCCTCGGAACGGATGACGATGCCTGTTCCCGATCGCGAGAGCGAAACGAGTGGCGCCTGCGCCGAGCCGGCGATCGTGTCCCTTCCGGATTCGGTGGCCGCGGTCGCACGCCGGTCGCCGGACCTGACGGCCGTCTTCGACGCGGGCGGCGAAACCTCGTTCGCCGCGCTGGACGCGGCTGCGGACCGCTGGGCGGCGGCGGTGGCCGATCGGGTCTCGCCGGGAGGTTGGGTGGCGGTCTGCGGACGGCGCGGGGCGGCCCTGGTGGCCGCCGCGTTGGGCTGCCTGCGGGCGGGCAGGGTGTACGTGCCGCTGGATCCCGCCCACCCCGGCGAGCGGATCGCGCTGACCCTGTCGGATGCGCGCCCCGAACTCGTCCTGGTGGATCGGCATGCGCCCGCGGCGGTCGCCGACGCGGCCCCGGCGCTGCGCCTGGACGCGGAGCCGCCGCGCGGGCGGGCCCGGCCGGTGCGCCTGTTCCGTTCGGATCCCGCGTACGTGATCTACACGTCGGGCTCGACCGGCACGCCCAAGGGCGTGCTGGCCACGCACGGCGGACTGGCCACCCTGGTCCGGGCGTTGCGGGCGTGCGGGCCGGCCATGGCCGAGGGCGACGTGGTGTTGTCGGTGGCCTCGATCGCGTTCGACATGTCCATCACGGACGTGTTCGTTCCGTTGGCGGCGGGCGCGTCCGTCGTGCTGCCGCCCGACGATCGCACCCGGGACCCCGACGTGCTGCTCGACCTGATCGATCGGCACCGGGTCAGCACGGTCCTGGCCACTCCGTCGTTGTGGCGGATGCTGGTGCTCGCGGGCCTGGGTACGGCCGGCCGGCATCGGGTGCGCGCGTTCGGCGGCGGCGAGAAGCTGACCGAGCGACTGGCCCGTGAACTCATGGAGCGCACCGAGTCGTTGCACAACGGCTACGGTCCGACCGAGACCACGGTCTACGCCACGTTCGCGCCGATCTCGGATCCGACCCGACTGCCGCTGGGGGACGCCATTCCGGGCACCCGGCTCTACGTCCTGGACCGGGACGGCGAGCTGCTTCCGCCGGGACCGCGCGGCGAGTTGTACGTGGGCGGGCTTCAGGTGTCCTGCGGCTACCACCGACGACCGGCGTTGACCGCCGAGAAGTTCGTGCCGGACCCGTTCTCCGGGGTGCCCGGCGCACGCATGTATCGCACCGGCGACGTGGTCCGGCTGTCCGCCGACGGTGATCTGCACTTCCTCGGGCGCACCGACGACCAGGTCAAGATCCGCGGCCATCGGGTCGAACCCGGCGAGGTGGTGGCGGTGTTGGAGAAGCTGCCCGCGGTGCGCCAGGCGGCGGTGTCGGTACACGCGGACGCGCTCGCCGCCTATCTGGTACCCGAGCCGGGACACACACCGAGCGTTGCCGACGTGCGCGCGCACGCCCGTCGATTCCTGCCGGAGCCGATGGTGCCCGATCGGCTGTCGTTCCTGCCCGCACTGCCGATGACGGACAACGGCAAGGTCGATCACGCGGCGCTGCTCGCGTGGCAGGAACCCGGCGTCGACGGCCCGGACCCGGACGGCGACGAACGGGCCGCCGGCAACGACGAGGGCGGGGCGCCGGAGGGTCCGACCGAGACGGCCGTGGCCAAGGTCTGGGGCGAGGTATTGGGCCTGCCCGAGGTCGACGTCCGGACCAGCTTCTTCGACCTGGGCGGACACTCCCTGCTCGCCATGGAGGTGGTCTCCCGGCTTCGCACCGAGTACGAACTGGAGCTCCCTGTCTGGGAGTTGTTCGCGGAACCGACGGTGCGCGCGTGGGCCGCGGTGGTCGACCGTGCGGCGGCTTCGCCGGCCGCGGCCGGTGAAGCCGCGGACCGCAGGGTCGCGCTGTCGCCCGAACAGCGTGCGCTGTGCCACGCCGAACGGCTGGTGCCCGGAATCACCTCTCCCGGTCTGACGGTTCGCGCGAGGCTGACCGGCCCGGTGGACACCGGTCGGGTGGCCGAGGCGCTGACGGCGGTGGTGCGACGTCAGGAGTGTCTGCGCACCCGCTTCGACCCGGTCGCCGAGTACGGCAGCCAACTGATTTCGCCACACGTGGAGTTCGATCTCTTCGAGGAGGATCTTCGGGACACCGCGGCGACCGGCGCGGACGAGGCGATGGACGCCCCGTTCGACCTGGCCGAGGGGCCGCTGTTGCGGGCGGCACTGCGGCAGTTCGAGGACGAGCGGTTCGAGCTGGAGATCCGCGTGCACGACACGGTGGCCGACGCCGCGTCGCTCGCGGTGATCGTGTCGCAGTTCGCGGACGCCTACGCGGGCGCCGTCGCGGTCGAACCCGTCGCGGTGCCGTTCGCCGCACTCGCCCAGGCTCGGCGGGAGGCATCCTCCGGGGTGGCCCTGGCGGACGCGGTCACCGCGTTCCGCTCCTCGCTGGCCGACACGGTGCCGGTTCCCGAGGGCGGGTACGACACCGCTTTGGTGCCCGTTCGGCTCGACGCGGCGGCGGTGCAGGCGGCATCCGACCTGGCCCTGGCGCGCGGCGTGCCGATGGAGCACGCGCTGACCGGGGCGCTGCTGCGGGTGTTGCCCCGGGAGTGGGGATCCTCGGTCGTGGTCGGCCGGGTCGAGCCCGGTCGTTCGGCGGACACGCGTGATCTGGTCGCCCCGCTGTCGACCCTGACATTGTCGGCGGTGGACCGGGACGAGGACGCCGAACCGGCCGTGGCGACCTCGGCGGCGGGCGCGCCCCGACGGGCTGCGGACGCCTCGGCGATCTCCGCCCAGGCCCTCCTGGACGCGGGCGTGCGCAGTGGGGCTCCGGAACTGCGCCGCGCACTGCCCTGGTTGGCCCTGACCCTGCGCAAGGCGTTGCCGGCGCCGCGCGAACTCGCCCCCGGAGTATGGCTGGAGCCGGAGGCGCCGGAGCCGGGGAGCGCACCGACCCCGGGTGCGCAGCGCACCGCGCTGCCGGTGTCGGTGGACCTGTGGGCGGACGGCGACGACGTGGTGGGCCTGCTGCAACACCGCGTCGACCTGCTCGACGCGGACGCGGCGGGCGAACTCGTGGAGCGCTTCGTCGCGGCCGTCGCGCACAAGGAGCCGACCATCGACTGACCGCACCCCGGCAAAAAGCCGACGCCGCGGTCCCGCCCAACCCGGGCGGGACCGCGGCGTCGCGTGCGGGGCCGATCAAGCCGCCTTGCGGAAGACCGACACGTGCCGAGTGCTCTTGGCCGTGAACGGCTCGCCCGCCCAGCCGCCGTGCCGCTCGACCAGTTCGAGCCCGGCCAGTTGTGCCATCAGGTCCAACTCGCTGGGCCACACGTACCGGATCTGGCTGGGATAGAGGCGGATGCCGCTCTCGCTCACGATCACCACCTGGGTCCGGATCCGCTGGCGCAGCGTGTCGTGCATCGTGGCCTCCAGGAAGACCCGGTCGCGCTCGACGCTGCCGGTGGCCAGCCGCTGGCCGTCGGCGTCGGTACGCCGGGGGTCGGGCACGTACATCTCGGTCACCAGCGTGCCGTCCGGTTCCAGGTGCTCGGCCACGTTGCGCAGGCAGCGGACCTGGTCGCGCTGGTCGAGCAGGCACAGGAAGGTGTTGAAGACGATGTAGATCAGCGAGAACGTGCGGTCCACCGCGACGTCGGCCATGTCCCCGAGAACGACCGGGAACGCGTCGCCGCCGGGGCGCAGTTTGAGCTTGTCGATCATCTTGTCGGCACCCTCGATGCCGATCACCTCCAGGCCCTTGGCGGCCAGCGGCAGGGCGACCCGCCCGGTGCCGACGCCCAGTTCCAGGACCGCGCCGCCACCCGCGTATCGGGCCAGGAACTCCACGGTGGCGGGGGTGTCGGGCAGCGGGCCCGTCCATTCGTCGTACACCTCGGCGACGGCGTTGTACGCGCTGGCGCTGGATGCGGCCATGGTCCTCTCCTCGACGCTCATCGTGATCCGACGATCCGGTCCGGCTCGGGCAACTCCGCCCGACGGAGCCCAACCTCGAAGTATCTGCGGGCAAGTTGCTCGTCCAGGACCGGGCAGCGCACGTCGACTTCGGCCAACTCGGCGTCGGTGCGGTCCGAGGCCACCTCGGGGATCACCGCGGCGGAGCCGGCCGAGGCGTCGGGCAGGGTCGCGGCGATCTGTCGCAGCTCGTCCCGGTTCGAGGTCACCGATGCGTCCAGGACCCGCTGCCGCCAGAGCGCGAAGTCGACGGGTCGCAGCCGATAGCCGAAGCGGCGCAGCCAGGAGAACAGCGTGGTGTAGCGAGTGTGTTCGGGTGCGATCAGGTGGTAGGCGGGCGGGGCCGATCCCTCGCTCGCCCGGGTCAGCCGCACCACGGCGCGCGCCGCGTAGTCGACGGGTGCCCACTGGAGCGGGGAGCCCGCGAGCGGGGCGGCTCCCATCACGGCGCAGGTGCGCAGGAACAGCCAGGCGTAGTCGTTGGGGTTGGACACTCCGGTGCGGGTGTGTCCGGCGAGCGTGCCGGAGCGGAACACCAGGGCGTCCACGCCGCGTTCGCGGGCCTGGGCGACCAGGCGTTCGGCCGCCCACTTGCTCAGCCCGTAGCCGCCGAGCACCCCGGCCGGCCCGAGTTCGGTGAAGTCGGCGACCGTGCCGGGGCCTTCCGTGCCCTCGGGGCGGCTCCCGTAGAGCACCGAGACCGTGGACACGTGCGCGAGCCGTTTGGGTCGGCCCTCGCACACCAGGCGCAGCACCTCCACGGTGCCCGCGACGTTGGGGCCGCGCAGCGCCTCGTAGGGGTAGCTGACGTTCACGCCCGCGCCGCAGTGGTAGATCGTGTCGACCTCCGTGTGCACGAGCCGCCGGTCGTCGTCGCTCAGGCCGCATCCCGGTCGGGCCAGGTCGCCGGCGAGGGCGATCACCCGGTCCGGGCATGCGCTGCTCCACAGGTCGAACCCGCGCAGCGCGGCCTCGATGCGTTCCTGCGCGGTGCCGTCCTTGGGGCGCACCAGGCAGTACACCCGCTGCTCGGTGTGCTCCAGCAGTTCGGCGACCACGGCGGCACCGAGGAATCCGGATGCGCCGGTCACCAGGGCGGCCCCGGGTTCGCCGGATGCCACGGGCGTGTTGTGCGGCACCACGTCGGCGGGCAGCAGCGCGTCCTGTTCGGCGGTGCTCATCGCCAGCTCCACAGCGGCGAGGGGCCGTCGTCCCAGCCGTCGTCCTCGGCGGCCCCGGCGGGCCGGTCACCCGCGGGGTCGACGGCGCGGGTCTCGTCGGATGCCGGCCGGTCGGGGCGCGCCGGCGGTGCCGGTTGCTCCGGGGCCAGAATCCGCAGGTCGTCCTGCGTCAGCAGGATCGGGATCGATGTCCTCACCACCGCTCCTCACGGTTGTCCGCGTCGCGCGGCCCGACCGGTTCCCCGGCCGCCACGGAATCGGTACGAAACGACCACACACGCTCTACTCCGGCGGCTCGCAGTCGCCGGCGGGCGTCGGCCAGCCGTGCGCCGAGCCCGTCGGCCGCCGGGTCGAACAGGACGGCCACCACCCGGCCGCTGTGCGCGACCTGTACGCCGAGGCCGTCGCCGGCCCGGCAGATCCGCTCGGCGAGCGGCAGTGCGGCCTGGGGCAGGAAACGCTGGTTGAGCCGGGCACTGGCGGTGGCCGTGCGGGCCAGCAGCGCGCAGTCCGCCTCGGCCACCGCTCGGCGCACCATCACCCGCAGGTGCCGCAGGTGCTCGATCTCGCTCGGCCGGTACTCGCGCGGGGGCTGGGCGATCGTGTCCACGTCCGGGCCGCCCACGTCGAAGCCGAGCACGTGCAGGGCCGGCAGCGGGCCGCCGAGATCCTCCAGGACGTAGCCCTCCCGGTTGGCGTACAACACCGCGCGGGGTCCGAACATCACGCCGTCCGAGGCGCCTTCGGCGCGCACCGCAAGGGCGGCCACGTCCGCTTCGGTCGGCGCCCGGCCGTGTGCCCGGGCCACCGCCCGGATCGCGCCGACCACGTCCGCGGTGGACGAGCCCATGCCGCGTTCGACCGGAATCGAGCTGTGCACACTCAACCGCCCGCCCTCGCGCACCCCCAGCCAGCGCAGCGTCTCCCGGGCCGCACCCGCGGCCTTGGTCTTCCACGCCGGGCTGACCGTGACGGCGAAGGTGCGGGCCGGCACGAAGGTGGCGTGCGCGTGCAGCGCGGGCAGCGGCAGCGAGACGACGGCGTGCGCCAGCCCCCCGTCGTCGCGTTCGAAGACGCCCTGAAGGATCTCGCCGTGATGGGCCATGGCGCTGCCCCGGGCCGGACCGGGCCGGGCGGCCGCCCCGACCACGGTGAGTCGGCCCGCACGGCACCGGTCGAAGGCGTCGGGATCGACGGCGGACGCCATGTCAGGCGAGTCCCGTGCGGTGCGCCGGCAGCGCGCCGTCCGGCTGCTCGATCAGCTCGACCAGAGCCGCTTCGCAGGCGGCCGCGAAACGCTCGACCGAGGCGCGCTCCCACAGCGCGGTGCGGTACTTGACGTCGAAGAGCAGCCCGTCCTCGACGATCAGCGTGGACACCTCCAGGTCGGTGCCGGTCTGCGCGTTCGCCACGATGCGTCCCTGGTGGGTCCGGCAGCCGGTCAACGCGAAGCCGGACTCGGCCTGGAACACGTTGAGCGTCACGTACGATCCGCGCCCGCTGAGCACCAGCGGATCCGCGCCCGCGGCGCGCAGCGCGTCACCGGCCGGGCAGGACTGGTTGGCATACGCGCCGGCCACCGTCTCCCGGGTCGCGGCCAGGTGTTCGCGCCAGGTCTTGCGGGTGTCGAGGTCGTCGAAGCGCAGCACGAGCAGGTTGACGAACGCCCCCATCACGTCCGCCGCGTCCAGGTCGAGGCGGTTCTCGCACGGCGTCAGCAGTTGCACGTCGTCCTGCCCGGACCACTGCCGCAGCACCGCGGACAGGGCGGCGGCCACCACCACGAACGGGGTCATCCGCTCCCGGTGGGCGAAGGCGTACACCGCGTCGCGCACGGCGGGCGACACCAGGCGGTAGACGACGTCCCCGTCGAAGGACGGCCCGTCGGGACGGGGGAAGTCGGTGGGCAGGGTCAGCTCGCGCAGGCCGGCCAGGCGACGCCGCCAGTAGCGCCGGTGCTCCTGCGCGGCGGCGGTCGTCGCCCGCCGGCGCTCGGCGGCGACGATGTGGCTGAAGGTCGTGGTGCGCGGCGCGGGCAGTTCGCCCTCGCCGGTGGTGCGCCACCGGTAGCAGGCGGCGATTTGCGGGAACAGCACCTTGGTGACCGCCCAGTAGTCCATCACCAGGTGGTGGCAGGTCAGCAGCAGGTCGCGAGTGCCGGTGTCCAGGCGGACCACGGTCAGCCGGATGAGCGGCAGTTCGGACACGTCGAAGCCTCGGCGCGCCCGTTCTGCGGCCACCTCCGCGGCGGCCTGCTCGCGCTCCGGGGCGGGCGTGCGGCGCAGGTCCACCACCTCGATCTCGAACGGGTGTTCGTCGTGCACCCGTCGGCTCGGCGCGGCGTCGCCCTCGGCCAGATGGTAGGTGGTGCGCAGGATCTCCTCGCGGTCCACGGCGCGGGCGAACGCCCATTCCAGCGCCCCTTCGTCCAGCGGGCCCTCCACCCGCAGCGACAGCGTGAGGGTGTTGACCGCGCTGCCGGGGGCGAACTGCTCCATCAGCCAGAACGGTTCCTCGGCGGCACCCAGCGCGGTGCTGCGCTCGCTCGGCACGAGCGGACCGTCTGGCCCGGACCCGTCGGACCCGTCGGGCTCCTCGGGCTCGTCGGCGAGTGCGCCGATCTCGTCGTCGGTGAGATTCGCCAACTCGGCGAGCGCGTCGGCCACCGCCGGGTGGCGGGCGGCGATCGCCGCGGCGAACTCGTGCAGTTCGGGGTTCTCGAAGACGAACAGCAGCGGGACGTGCACCCCGAACTCGTCGGAGAGCGCTTGGGC
This sequence comes from Embleya sp. NPDC008237, assembly GCF_042956465.1. Classification (NCBI taxonomy): domain Bacteria; kingdom Bacillati; phylum Actinomycetota; class Actinomycetes; order Kitasatosporales; family Streptomycetaceae; genus Embleya; species Embleya sp. NPDC008237. The sequence goes on along the minus strand of NZ_JBIBGL010000002.1, from coordinate 70,601 downwards.
CAGGCGCGAGGCGATCATCGAGTGACCGCCGACCGCGAAGAAGTCGTCCGCGCCGGTGATCGAGTCGTCCTCCAGGAGTTCACGGCACAGTTCGACGACGCGCCGCTCCACGGCCGGGGCACGTCGCCGGCCGACCCGGGCGGCGTCGGGCCGCCGCTGCCGCGCCGGCTCGTCGTCTCGAAGCGGGCCGGCGATCCGCCACAGCAGCCGGCCGTCCTCGACCCGGCGAACGCGCAGCGAGCCGCCGGTCGGGGGGTCGGGCACCGGGCTCCCGTCCACGTGCAGCACGCCCTCCAGACCGTAGGGCGCGAGTGCCCCGGTCGGCTCCCTGACCTCGGCGAGCCCGGGAACGGCCGACACCTCGCCCCGGTCGCCGCCCGGCCAGGACGGATCGGGATCCAAGAGCACCGGCCCGGAAGGGGTGTCCAGGGTATGCCGGGCCTCGTCGTCCACCGGGCGTCCCGGCGGCGCGAAGGCGCCTGGGGGCGGGCCCAGTTCCAGGGTGTCCAGGGTCGCACCGGGATCGGCCATCGCCGATTCCACGGCCGTCGCGAAGTGGTCGACGAGCCGCTCGACGGTCGCCGCCGCGAAGATCGCGGTGTCGTACTCGACGGTGGCCACGACGTCGTCACCGTGCCATTCGAGATTGAACAGCAGATCGAATCGGCAACGCCCGCGCGGCACGTGCACCACGCTCATGGTCAGGTCCGGGAAGGTGTCCGGACGAAAGTGCAGCGGTGGCGCGTTGAAGACGACCTGGACGAGCGGCGAGTGGCCGGGGTCCCGGCCGGCCAGGCTCTCCCGCACGACCTGCCGGAAGGGGATGAACTGCCGGTCGTACGCGGTGAGCGTGGCGTCGCGCGCGGCGGCCAGCAGATCGGCGAACGGCAGATCGCCCGGCGCCCGCATGCGCACCGGGATCATGCAGGACATCGGGCCGACCACGTCGGGATACTGCTCCGGTCGTCCGTCCCCGCAGATGCCCAGGACCATGTCCTCGGCGCGGGTGTGCCGGTGCAGCACGGTCGTGAACGCCGCGAAGAGCGTGTGGAACGGGGTGACCCGATGGCCCGCGGCGAACCGGCGCAGCCGGGGCACCAGGCCCGCCGGGAAACGATGGATGGCCAGTGCGCCGCGATTGCGCTTGGTCGCCGGCCGCGGGGTGTCCTCCGGGATTCGCAACACGTGGGGCGCGTCGGTCAGTTCGGCCACCCAGGCGGCCCGCTCCGGGTCGAGGGCGCCGCTGTCCAGGAGTTCGCCGTGCCACCGGGTGAAATCGCGGTAGTCGGCGGTCACCGGGGGCAGTTCCGCCCGTCGGCCGGCGAGGTGTGCGGTGTAGGCCACCGCGAGTTCGTCGAGGAGGTGCGCGGCGGCGCCCGCGTCCATCACCTCGTGGTGGAAGGCGAGCACGAGCAGGTGCCGGTGCGGGCCGAGCCGGGCCAGGCCGAATCGCACCGGCGGGGTCACCGCCGAACTGTACGGCTCCTCCACCAACGTCCGGGCCCAGTCCGGCGCGTCCTCGGGACGATCGGTGAAGTCGACCGGCGGATCCAGCCGCACCGACCACGGAGCCACCACGGACTGGCGCAGCCGACCCTTGTCCACGGGCAGGATCGTGCGCAGCGCGGTGTGCCGCTCGACGAGCAGGTCGAATCCGGCTTCGAGGGCGGCCACCGACAGCGGCCCGACCAGTTCGAAGGCCAGATGTTCGTTGTACACGGCCGCGTCGCGGTCCATCTCGTCGACGAGCCACATCTGTTCCTGGACCGGCGTCGCGGGCAGTTCCTCGGTCGGGGCGGCCGTCATGACCGGGTCACCTCCTTCGCCCGGGCCGCCGCATCCGCCCCGGTGCGCGGGTGGGCGGTGATCGGCAGCCGGGTGAGTCCGTTGATGAAGTTCGAGCGCAGATGGACCGGGTCCCCGGCGAGCTCGAACCGGTCGAATCGGGTGACCAGTTCCTCCAGCAGTACGGTGAGCGCCACCCGGGCCGCGGGCCCGCCGACGCAGTAGTGCGGGCCGATGCCGAACGCGATGTGCGGGTTGGGCTTGCGGTCGATCAGAAACGAGAACGGATCGGTGAACACCCGGTCGTCGCGGTTCGCGGAGGCCACCCAGGCCACCACGAGTTCCCCCGCGCCGATCCTGGTGCCGGCGATCTCGACCTCGGTGAGGGTGCGGCGCATCAGGTGGTTGGTCGGCGTGGACCAGCGCAACGACTCCTGTACGGCCGCCGCCGCCAGTTCCGGGTTCTCCTGGACGCGGCGCCAGACCTCGGGCCGCTCCAGCAGCGCGAGCAGCATGTGCGTTGCGGTGTGCGGCGTCGTGGTGGTGGCGCCCATGACGAAGCTGTAGCAGTTGAGCAGGACCAGGCTGTCGTCGATCGGCGCGCCGTCGATCTCCACACGCGTGAGCCGCGAGACCAGGTCGTCCCGGGGTTCGCGGCGGCGGTCGGCGATCAGTTCGCTGAACATGGCGAACAGGTCGTGGTGCGCCTCGCGCAGCGTCTCGGCGGTCTGACCCTTGGCGAACTCCGGGTCGTCGGGGGCGACTCCCGCCATGGTCCAGCGCGGGATATCGGCCCAATATCGGCGCGGGATGCCCAGGATCTCGCCGACGGCCGCCATCGGCAGATCGAACATCGTCCGGGCGAAGTCGTGGTCGCCGCCCGCCGTCAGCGGTTCGATGATCCGCAACACGTGCGCGCGGATGTTCTCCGTGCGCTGGGCGAGGATGTTCGTCGTCATGGTGTGGAACGCGGGCGTGCGGATCGCCGTGTGCCGCGGACGGTCCATCAGGTTGATGGTCCGTCCGCCGGCGCTGTCCCCGCCGGTGACGTCGAGGATCGTGCCGTGCTCGGAGCTGTACCGGCGGGCGTCCTTGAGCACGCGCACGACGTCGTCGTAACGCGTGACGGACCAGAACCGGGCGCCGTCGGGCGTGTGCTGGGCCCATACGGGCGCCACCTCGCGCAGCGTCGCCAGGGCGACGTGTTGCGGGTGGGTCTGGAATCGACGTGGATCGTAGAGATCGATCGAGTCGAGGGGCACTCGCTCGTCGGTCCCGGGGCCGGTCATGAGCATCGCGGAGTTCTCCCGTCCTGCGTCCAGGCGCACTCGGTGCGGCGCACGCACAGTCCGGAACGTATATCGACCGGCACGCCTCGGCAATGATTCTTTCTCGGCCGCGAAAGGAATCGGCCGGACACGTTCGCGAACTTCTTTCCGAAGTCTTTCGATAAACCGTCGACCGCCTTTTCGGCCGGTCCTTCGACGACTACCGTGTTTGGGGTGAATACACCTGTGCAGACCGGGAAATGGTTGCTTCGAAAGCCGCCGGAAGACAGCGGATCACTGTTGTTCTGCTTCCCGTACGCGGGGGTCGGTGCCTCCTCGTACCGGCAGTGGCCGCAGACGCTGCCCGACGGCACCGCCGTGTGCGCGCTTCAGCCGCCCGGCCGGGAGAATCGCTTTCGCGAGAGCGCGCCCACCGACCACGCCGGCTTCGCCGCGGACCTCGTCGCGCAGCTTGCGCCGCTGCTCGACCGACCGTTCGCCTTCATCGGGCACTGCGGCGCAGTGCCGTTCGCGCTGGAGACGATCCTGACCCTGGAGGATCGGGGACTGCCGCTGCCCGAGCGGCTGTTCGCGTCCAGCTGGGGTGCCCCGCACAAGGGCCTGTACGGCGAGCTGAACTTCGTCGACCTGGACACCGCCGATCTGGCGGCGGAGGTACGGCAGCGGTATCGGCAGACCGGCCAGGGCGAACCGCCGGACGAGATGGCCGAACTCGGCGCCCGGGTCCTGCGCGAGGACCTGGTGCTGCAACGCCCCTACCGCTACGACGTGACCCGCAGGCTGCCGTGTCCGGTGACGGTGATCTCCTGGTCCGAGGACGACGTGGTGCCGCCGGAGACGGTGGCGCCGGGGTGGGCGGAGTGCGCGGACGTGCGCGTGGTGGCGCTGGCGGGCAGGCACCTGGATTTCCTGCGCTGCCCCAAGGTTCTCGTGGACGTCGTGACGGAGGATCTCGCCCGCGCCGGGGCACCCGACTGACCGCACATCAGGCTCGGACGGGCGAGGGGCGGTGAGCGACCGGAAGCACCGGTCGGGCACCGCCCCTCGTCTCGTCGTGTCGCGTTTCGTGCCTCGGCTCGTCGTCCCGACCGGTCGCCCTTCGTCTCGGCGCCGTGCTCCCGTCGCCGGGCGCCGGCCGCCGGTCACCCGAGCCGGGTCACGCGGCCGGGCATCCGGCATCCGGCATCGATCGCTCGCGCCGGGTCACGGCGTCCGGCGTCCGGCGTCCGGCGTCCGGCGTCGGCAGAGTCGCTCAGGCCGAGTGGGCCAGTTCGCGGGCCAGTTCGGCCGGCGTCGGGTTGAGCATCAGCGCCCGGACCTTGAGCGGCACGCCGAGCCGCTCGGCGATCAGCCGCACCGCTCGGCCGGCGCTCAGCGACTCGCCGCCGAGCAGGAAGAAGTCGTCGTGCACGCTGAGGTGTTCGCGACCCAGGATCTCCTCCCACACCCGCACCAGAGCCTCCTCCACCGCCGTACGCTGCTCGCCGGCGTCGGGGCCCGGGCCGGCCGCGGGCGCCCAGTCGGGCATCGGCAGCGCGTTGCGGTCGATCTTGTCGCCCGAATTGAGCGGCAGGGCGTCCAGCCGCACGAACAGCTGCGGCACCATGTGGTCCGGCAACACCCGGGCGAGTTCGCGGCGCAGGGCGTGGGTGTCCAGGCCGTCCGATGCCACCACGTAGGCGACGAGGCGCCGGACGCCCCGTGGGTCCTCCGGGGCCGCGACCGCCGCCGCGCGTACGCCCTCGGCGGCCAGCAGTGCCTGTTCGACCTCGCCCACCTCGACCCGCATGCCCGCGATCTTGAGCTGGTGATCGGCTCGGCCCCGGTGTTCGAGGACCCCGTCCGCGCGGAAGCGGACCAGGTCGCCGGTGAGGTAGAGCCGACCGCCCGGCACGTCGCCGAACGGGTCCGGCACGAAGCGCTCGGCCGTCTGCCGCGCGGTCAGGTATCCGCGCGCCTGCTCGGGCCCGGAGACCGCCAGTTCGCCGACCACGCCGGGCGGGACGAGCCGCAGTTCGCGATCGAGGACGTACAGCCGGGCGCCGGGCCACGGGCGCCCGATCGGCGGCGGCAGGGTGCGATCGCGTGCCGTCGCGGTATGCGAGGTGATCGGTCGTTCCCGCGGGATCAGCGGCGAGGTGACGATGTTGACCTCGTTGGCGCCGTACCAATTGCCCACCTCGAACGGCAGTTCGGCGGGCGCCCAGCGGCGCACCCGATCGCTCCCGGTCAACAGGGTGCGCAGCGGGGTGCGGGCGGGCCAGGGGATGCCGAGCAGCGCCTCCGCGAGCGGAGCCACCACGAACACCTGGGTGATCTCCCGGGACAGCAGCCAGTCGCGCAGGTGTTCCGGCGTGGACAGGTCCTCGTCCGCCGCGATCTGCAACGACGCGCCGGCGACCAGGTGGGCCCACACCACGACCGTCACCGACACGTTGGTCTGCGGCGGGAAGGTCCACCCGCCGCGCTCCCGCGCCGTCACCCCGTGCGCGCGGATCTGCGCCAGGGCCGCGTGCGCCACGCCGCGGTGGGTGACGACGACCAGTTTGGGTGTGCCGGTGGACCCGGAAGTCTGTACCAGGAAGGCCGAATCGGCCCACGTCGGCTCCGGCAGCGGCCGTCGGGGGGCGGCCGGGCCGGGGACGCAACCGGTCGGCGCGAGCACCAGGACGTGCTTCGCCTCCGGCGGCAGGGTGCGTTCGAATCGGCGCGTGGTCACCACGAGCCGCGCCCCGGCCTGCTCGAGGAAGCGGCCCAGGTAGGCGTCGGGCGCCTTGGGGTCGAGCATCAGCGCGGCGGCGCCCGCACGGTGCACGGCGAGCATCGCCACGACCGACTCGGGGCAGCGGGGCATGCACAGGCCGACCACCGTGCCCGGCCCGCTTCCCGCCGCCAGGAGCCGGTGGGCCAGGGCGTCCGCGCGCGCGTCGAGTTCGCCGTACGTCAGCGTCTCGTCCCGGTACCCGAGGGCGACCGCGTCCGGCGTGGCCGCCGCCCGCTCGGCGAGCAACCGCCCGAGCGGGCGCAACGCGTCGGGAATGTCCGGCGTGGCCCCCCAGGTGCGCAGCAGCGCATGGTCCTGGGGCCCGAGCGGGTCCAGGTCCGCGACGCGGGTGTGCGGACGGCGGGAGATGCCGTCGAGCAGGCGCAGGACGTGCCGACCGAATCGTGCGGCGGTGTCGGCGTCGATCAGGTCCGCGTCGTGGGTGACCTCCAGGTGTGCGGCATCGCGCTCGGCGTCCCGGACCAGGGTGAGCGTCAGTTCGGCGGTGCCCGCCCGCGCGGGCCCGGACCGGCCCGGCTCCGCGTCACCGCCCGCCCGCGCGGGCCCGGACCCGCCGACGTCGGCGTCCCCCGGCCCCGCAGGTGCGCGTCCTCCGCCGTCTGCGTCGCGCGCCCCGCCGGGCCCGGGCCGGCCGGAGTCCGCGCCGGGCGCGCGGGAGGAGCCGGAGCAATCGGCATACTCCCCCCGGACCCGAAAGCCTGCGGAGTAGCGGGCCGGCCGGTCGGATCCGGTGACCTCGGCGGCCTCCCGCAACCACCGGTCCGCCTCGGCGATCGCCTCCGCGCCGGTGGCACGCGGGTCACCGGTCACCCGGATCATCCGGGCGGCGGGGTGGGCGGCCCGGCCGCTGCCGGCCCGGTCCGAATCGGCCGCGGCGGCCCGCGGCCCCGGCTCGTCCGGTCGCGCCGCCGAGTCCGTGGTGATCACGAGCGCACGCGCGCCGGTGTATCGCCGTAGGACGGCGACGTAGGCGGCGAGCACGGTGGCCGACGTCGGCCGGCGGTCCGGCATGTCGTCGGGGGCGGCGACCACGTGCGTCCGGGTGTGCAGCACCGGGCCGTTGCCCCTGGCCGCCTCCATGGGCAGGTCGAGCAGGGTCGTCGGCGCGTCGTCCCCGGTCCGGTCCCGGTCGGGCGGCGGGTCGGCGGGGCTCTCGCCCATCAGTCCACGGCCAGGCGCTCGCGGACGCTGCGCGGGCGCATGTCGGTCCAGACGCGTTCGATGTGATCGAGGCACTCCTGCCTGCTGCCGCCGGTGCCCTCCGCATGCCACCCGTCCGGCAACGCACGATCGGCGAACCAGATGGAATATTGGTCCTCGTCGTTCACCACGACGTTGTAGACGCGGTCGTCCGCCTGCTCCTCCATCGAACTCTCCAATTGTCGTCGGGCATGTCCTCGGGTGGTTGTCGCCCGATGGGCAGTCGTCGGGTGGGCCGTCGTCGGGTCCGGTGTATCGGGCCGGCCGGTGCGTATCGACTCGGACGGATCGACTCCGGCGTGAATTCCACCACGCCCAGAATTACCCATCGGGTCCGGATCCCGGAAGGGCACGGGAAATACTCCGGAAAGGGCCGACGGGTTCCTGAAAGATAATCGACGGCGCGTCGGATTCCGGCGCACGATGCCGGTTCGGGGCGACGCGTGCCCTCGTCCGGCGACGCGTGCCCTCGTGTCCGTCGTGCGATGACGCGCGCGACGGTGTCGACCGCCCCGGGCAACCCGAGGAGGCTTCCGGTGAGCGATTCCGCACTCGTGGATCTGCGCTCGGACACGGTGACCCAGCCGACCGCGCGGATGCGCGAGGCCATGGCCACGGCCCGGGTCGGCGACGACTTCTACGGCGAGGACCCGACCGTACGTGCCCTGGAGGAGCGGGCCGCACGGCTGGTCGGCACCGAGGACGCGCTGTTCGTGATCGGCGGCACGATGGCCAATCTGGCCGCGGTGATGGCGCTGGTCCCGCCCGGCCACGAGGTGCTCGCGGAGGCCGACTCCGACCTGGTCCGCTGGGAGTCGCACTCCACCTCCGGCCTCGCCGGTGTGCAACTCACGCCGATTCGCGGGCACTCGGGCATGTTCGGCGCCGAGCACATCGCCGAATCGCTCGCCCGCGACGACTGGCGGGCCCCGCGCACCGGCCTGGTCTCGGTGGAGAACACGCACAGCGCGAGCGGTGGTTCGGTATGGGACCTGGATCGCCTGGGCGAGGTCTCGGCGGCCTGCCGCGCGGCCGGAGTCCCGCTGCACTGCGACGGCGCCCGGCTGTTCAACGCGTGCCTGGCGGGCGGATATCCGCCCACCGCCGTCGGAGCACTCTGCGACACGTTGACGTTCTCCCTGTACAAGGGACTGGGTGCGCCGATGGGTTCGTTGTTGTGCTGCACGGCCGAGGTGCGGGTGCGCGCGGCCGACGTGCGCCGGCGCCTGGGCGCGACGCTGCGGCAGGTCGGCGTCGTGGCCGCGGCCGGCTCGATCGCGCTGGACGGGATCGACGAACTCGCCGCCGATCACCGGCGTGCGGCCGAACTCGCCCGCGGACTGCGCGAGGTGCTGCCCGAGTGGGCGGCGCCGGACCCGCCGCCCACCAACATCGTCACGATGCCGATCGGCGACCCGGCTGCGCCGTTCGTGGCGGCGCTGGCCGCACACGGCGTACTGGTCACCGAAGTGGTTCCGGGCGTGGTCAGGTTCGTCACCCACCGGGACGTCTCGGACGCGGACGTGGCGCGGGCCGTGCACGCCGCCGCGCGGGCCGCGGCCGCCCTGAGCGCATCGGCGGTGCCCGCATGAGCGCCGCCGACCCGGCTCTCCCCCGCCCCCCGGTCGTCCCCGTCCCGGAGCGTCCCGCGCCGCTGTCGACCGCGCAGGCCCGGCTGTGGTTCGTGCACACCAGCAGGCCGCCGACCGCCGAGTACAACCTCCAGGTCGCGCTGTTGCTGCGCGGGAAGCCCGACGTCGACGCGCTCGTCGGCGCGATCCACCGCCTCGTGCGCCGCCACGAACCACTGCGCACCGTGGTCGAACCACGGCCCGCCGGGCCGCCGGTACAGCGCGTCCTGGCCGAGGGCCCGCCCACCGTGGACCATCGACCGGCCGCGCCCGGCGCGGACGCCATGGAGCGCGCCGTCGCGACGGCGACCGAGGAGCTGCGGCACGTCTTCGACCTGGAACGCGAACCCCCGCTGCGGGTCCGGCTGGCCGGCCTGGGCGACCCGGACGGCGCCGTCGTGCTGGTCCTGACCCTGCATCACCTCGCCTTCGACGGCTGGTCCACCGCGATCCTGCTGCGCGAACTCGCCGAGGACCTGCGCCGGGGCGGCGTCCCGGAACTGCCCGCCCCCGAGGTCTCCTACAGCGACTACGCCTGGTGGGAGCGGCAGACGCTGGACCGCGAACGCGAATCGCTGCTGCGGCACTGGCGCAGCGCGCTGGCGGGCGTGACGGAGTTGGAGCTGCCCACCGACCGGCCGGGACACGGGGTCGGCGGGGCGATGGGCACGGTGCAGCACGAGGTGTCCCCCGCGACCGTGCGGCGCCTGCGCGCGGTGGCCGCGCAGGCGGGCGCGAGCTCGTTCGCGGTCGCGCTGGCCGCGTGGTTCGCGGTGCTCGGCCGCTACGGCGGTCAGCGCGACTTCGTGGTGGGCACCCCGGTCAGCGGGCGCACGGACCTGGCCCTGGAGCCGCTGATCGGCTGCTTCGTCAATACGCTGTGCCTGCGTTCGGCGCTGCGCCCGGACGAGCCCTTCGTCGATCTGGTGCGCCGTACCCATCTGACACTCGCCGACGCGCTGGCCCATCAGGCGTTGCCCTTCGAGGAGTTGGTCCGCGCGCTGCGTCCGGATCGGCGCAACGATCGCAACCCGCTCTTCCGCGCCTTCTGCTCCTCGGTGGATGCCCCGCCCTCCCTTGAACTCGACGGTTTGGACTGCGAGTTCGTGGCACCCGAGTACGAGCTGAGTCGCTTCGACCTGAACGCCACGTTCCTGCTCGGCGGACCCCGGCCGATGGTCCGCCTCGACTACAGCAAGGCCCTGTTCGACGACGCCACCGGCGCGGATCTGGCCGCCCGACTGGGCGTGTTCCTCGACTGGGCGGTGAGCCGGCCCGATCGCGCCGTGCGCGACGTGGCCTGGATGACCCCGGGCGAGCGGCGGCGGATCCTCGACAGCTTGAAGGGGGAAGACCTCGAATGACCGAGCCGGGAAGGTTGTCGGTGCAGGCCCGCCGTCGGGCCCTGCGGTCCGTGCTGCGCCGGATCGACCACGAGGCGCGGGACCGGGAGTTCACCGAGTCGCGCCCCGAGGGCGCCGAGGTGCCGCTCACGCTGGACCAGGAGTGGCTGTACACGGCCGCGTCGGCGGTGCCGGACCTGGCCCGGATGGCGGTCGCGGGCCGCCTGGAGACCGGGCACCGGCTCGACCACGAACGGCTGCGCGCCGCGGTCGAATCCGTCGCGGCGGCAACTCCCGCGCTGGGCCTGCTCGTCGGCGAGCGCGGCGGCGCCCTCGTGCAGACGCCGGGTCGAGGTGCCCGGGTGGATTGGCACGACTCGCCGGACGAGCCCGCGTGGACCGAGCCGTTCGACCCTCGGCACGGTCCGCTGTGCCGCGCGGCGATCACCGACGGCGGGGCGAACCGGGCGGGCGAGCCGGACACCGTGTTGTCGCTGGCCGTCGCCCGACATGCCCTCGACCGGACCTCCGTGGGGCTGCTCCTGGCCGCCGTCGCACGTGCCTACGAGGACGGCACGGCGCCGCCGGTGGGCGGATTCGACGTCGCGGACCACGCGTACTGGCATCGTCGTCGGTTCGGCCCGGAGCGCCTGGCCGACCTGCTGCCCAGGGCTGCCGACCGCCTGGGACCGGCGCGACCCTCGCTGCTGCCCTACGACCGACCGCCCGTCGCCGGGCCGCCGTCCGCGGCGGGTGCCGCACTGCGCCGCCCGGCGCCCGCGCCCGTCGACCCGCCGGTCGCGCTGGTGGCCGCGGTGGGTGCGGCCCTGCGCCGGTTCGGCGCCTCCTCGCCGCTGCGGTTGGGCCTGGACGATCCCGGTCGGCACACCCCGCAGACCGAGCACCTGGTGGGTCGGCTCGGCACCGCCGGCGTGCTGGCGTTGCGGATCGACGGCGGCGTGGACGCGGCCTCGCTCACGGACCGCGCCCGGGAGGCCGTCGCGGCATCCGGGTCGGATCCGTTGCCGATCGCCGCGCTGGCCGACCTGCAACCGCCCACGTGGGGGGCGGAACCGCTGCTCCCGGTGGGCCTGGAGGCCGTGTCCCTGCCGGCGCCGCGAGTGGCCGGCGGCCCCGCCCGGATCCGGCTGCTGCCCTCGCCCGTGCCGATGTACGACCTCGAACTGGTGCTGACCGGTGATCCGAGCGGAGCGGCCGAACTGCTCGCCGAATACGATCCCGACCTCTTCGACCGGTCCACGGTCGACGCGCTCACGGCCCTCGTGGCGCGCTTCCTGGACCCGGCGGCGAGTGCCGAGCGGGAGCAGGCACCGCGGACCGGGACGCGGCCGGCCGCAGGCGTCGTGTCCTCGCCGCGCGCGGGTGCCGTACCCCCGCCGCCGGCCCGCGCGGGGGCGTCACCCGCGACGCCGCCGCACGCGGACGCCACACCCGCGACCCCCCGGGATGGCGACTTCGGCAGCGTCGATGCCTTGGCCGGATGGGCCGCTCGGTCCCCGGACGACGTGGTGATCGGCGCACCGCGCGGCACGATGACGGCAGCGCGCGCCGCGGCGGCCGTGCGCACGATTCGGGAGGCGCTGGCCGAGGCCGGCGTACGGGTCGGGGACGCGGTGGTCCTGCACGCCGACGACTCCGCCGCCGGCGCCGTCGCGCTGCCCGCCGCGCTCGGCTTCGGGGCGGACGTTCTGGTGCGCTGCGCCGCGGACCCACAGGCCTGGTCGGAGCGGGTGGCGCACGCGGCCCACGCGCGGTTCGAGTTGTTCCCGGACGGCACGATCACCCCGATCCCGACCGCCGATGATCAGCCGCGCACGGCATCGACCCGCCCGCCCGGCGACGCCCCGGGCGCACTCCTTGTCGGCCTGCGGGCGTACCCGTCGCCACGCGTGCTGCGGCTCCCCTCCCCCGCGCTGCTGCGCGCCGCGGCCCGGCACGCCGACGCCTCGGGGCTGTCCGCCTCGGACGTGTTCGCACCCGACTTCGAGTGGGGCGGCGAGGAAGCGGCGATCTGTGTCCTGGCCGCCGCCTGCTCCGGCGCCGCGCTGCTGCTGCCCACCGGTGGTACGGCCGACGCGCGTTTCGACGCGCTGGCCGAGGCCGGCGCCACGGTGGCCGAACTGCCGTACACGTTCGCCGAGTCCGTCCCGGTGCACCTGTTGGAGCTGCGCTCCTCGTATCGGCGGCTCACCGAGCCCGCCGCGCCGGGCGAGCAGGATGCCGGGGCGCCGCGCGGCCGCTGGTGGGCCGCGGCGGCCCCGGACGCCGTGCTGACCGGCCCGGACCCGCGCGGCTCGACCTGCCCGGCACCCCACCACGTGCTCAACGACGACCTGATGGCCGTGCCCGTCGGCGGCACCGGGACGTTGTGGGCCCCGGTGGACCCCGGCGCGGGCTACCTCGGCGAACCAGCCGCCTGCGCAACGGACTTCAGGCCCGATCCGGCCGGCACCGGCGGTCGGGTGGTGAACACCGGCGCGCTGGTCCGGGTCGGCGCCGACGGCACGCTGCGCCTGGTCCGACTGCCCGAGGACCGGGTGTGCGCGCGCGGTCGCTCGATCCTGGTCGAGGACCTCGCGGCAGCCCTCACCCGACGGACCGGCCGGCCGGCCGCGGCGGGTGTGCAACCGCTCGACTGGGGCCGGGCCGAGCATCCGTACGCGGCGATCTGCGCACCCGCCGGGCCGGATCCGACACCGGAGGGCCTGGTCGACCTGCTCCGCCGGGACCTGCCGGCCGTCGCCGTGCCCGAACGTGTACTCGTGGTCGAGGCGGACGACTCCGACGACTCCGACGACGCCCACGACGCCCACGACGCCGCGGCGGCGATGCCCGCGGGCGCCGACCTCGACCACGCCGCCCGGGCCGCCGCCGAACGCAACGCCCGGTTCGACTCCCGCCCGTACACACCGCCCGAGACCGACACGGAACGCGCCCTGGTGCGGGACGTACTCGTTCCGGTCCTGGGTGTGCCCCGGGTGGGCCGCGACGACAACTTCTTCGGACTCGGCGGCACCTCCCTCCAGTTGATCCAGGTGCTGGCCCGGGTGCACGCGACCCACGGTGTGGACGTCGCTCCCGCCGATGTGTTCGCGGCTCCCACGCTGCGCCGGCTCGCCGAGTCGATCGACCGCGTCCGTACCGTCGAGTCCCGGGATCTGCACACCATCGACGAACTGCTCACCACCGTGGAGGACACCCCCGACGACGCCCCGGAGCCCGCGACGCAACTCCCGTCGGAGCACGCACCGGACGGCATCGCGAAGGCGGATCCGAACGACCCGAATCGACTCTCGTGAGGTCACCGTGGCAGTGGATACCCCCGCAGACGGCCGCTCCGTTCCCGATCGCGTGCCCCTTTCCCCCGCCCGGCAGGACGTGCTCGTCGCCACGGCCCTGGACGACTCGGCACGCGGACCCGCCCGCCGGGCCCACCTGCCCCTGCCCGAGGCATCGGCGGCCGACGTACACAAGGCCTGGCTCGAACTCATGTCCCTGCGACCGGGGTTGGCCATCGGCGTCGACTGGTCGCAGGCACAGCCCGCGCTCGTGCACACCGGCATCGCGCCGCCGTTCCTGCGGGACGACGACCCGGCGGCGGACGAACGCGCCGCCGACGAGGAGACCCGAAGCGGAATCCCGACGGAGCAGGCTGCCGCGCTGGGCCGCCTCGTGTGGTCGGACGCGACGCGCGAGGCCGTGCTGACCTACCACCCGCTGCTGGTCGACGAGTTGGGCGCGCACCTGCTCCTGAGCGACCTGGCGGCCCTGGTCCGCGGCGAACGGCCGGTGGATCGGCCGGACGACCTCGCGCTCCGTCCGGACCCCGCGGAGCAGGCCGAGGCGACCGACTTCTGGCGGCGCTCGCTCGCCGATGTCGACGGCGTCACACCGCTGTTCCCCGATCCCCCCGCCCGGTCCGGCCACGAGCCCGGCACGGTGCGGGTCGCGCTGTCCGCTCCCGTGACCGCCGCGGTCCGCGAGTTCGCCACGTCCGCGCACTCGTGCAAGCTGCGCGTCGTCGCCGCCGCATGGGCCTCCGTGGTGGCCAGGTTCCGCGGCGAACCGCTCGCCGTGATCGGGCTGTCGGTGGACACCCGGCCCGCCGCCCTGCGCGCCTGCCTGAGCCCCTTCGAACGCACCCTGCCCACACCCGTGCGGCTGGACGACACCCCCGCGGCGGCCTGGATCGCCGAACTGTCCGAGTGGATGGAACAGGCCCGCGCCCACGGGCAACTCCCGGGCGCGGTGTTGCACGAACTCTCCGGTGCGGAACGCGGCCCGGCGCTGTACGACTCGGTGGTCGACGCGCGCGACGACGGGTCCGTGCCGGCGCCGGAACCGGCCGGGCCCGCGCTCGTCGTCGGCGTCGAGGACGACGGTGCGACGCTGACCCTGGTGGCCCGATACGCACCGGAGGTCACCGATGCCGAGCAGGTGGGTCGGCTGCTGCGCGCCACCGCGGCCGTGCTCGCCGGGGCCGCCGCCGCGCCCGACACCCCGATGAGCCGGCTTCCCCTGGTCGACGCGAGCGAGTGGGCGGCGCTGAACGCGCACAACGACACGGCGGTGGAGCATCCGCGCGAGACCTGCCTGCACCGGCACGTCGAGGATCAGGTGGACCGCACACCGGACCGCCCCGCCCTGGTCCACGAGGGCGAATCGATGAGCTACGCCGAGCTGGACCGCGCCGCGAACCGTCTGGCGCACCACCTGATCGACCTCGGCGTGCGACCCGACACCATCGTGGGACTGTGCGCGGAGCCGGGATTCGAGCTGAACATCGCCATCCTGGCGATCCTCAAGGCGGGCGGTGCCTACGCCCCGCTGGACCCCTCGTTCCCGCCGGACCGGCTGGCCTACCTGGCCGAGGACCTGGACTGCCCGGTGGTGCTCGTACAGAGGCACCTCGTCGGGTTGTTGCCTGGGGCACGCAACCCGGTGGTCCTGGACGAGCCGCAGGCGTGGGCGCATCATCCGAGCGATCGGCCGCACACCGCGGTGGCTCCGGACAACCTCGCCTACGTGATGTACACCTCCGGCTCCACCGGTCGCCCCAAGGGCGTACTGGTCCAGCACGGCGGCGCGGTCAATTTCGTCTGGTGGATCAGCCGGCTCTACGAACTGAAACCGGACGAGGCCGCGTTGCAGTGGACCGCGTACAGCTTCGACGCCGCCGTATGGGAACTGTTCTGGCCGCTGTTCGTCGGGGCGCGAGCCGTTCTCGCCCCGCCGAGGCTGCACTTGGACCTGAACCGCTTCACCGAGTTGATCCGCGCCGAACGCGTCGCCACCCTGCACTTCGTGCCGGCGATGCTGCAGACGTTCCTCACCGCCGAGGACGCCGCCGCGTGCACGTCGCTGCGCTTCGTCTTCGCCAGCGGCGAGCCGATCCCGCCCACGCTCGCCGAGCGGTTCCACGCGACGCTGGACGCGGATCTGATCAACCTGTACGGCGTCACGGAGGTCTCCATCGACACCACCTTCCATGTGGTGCCCCGGGAGCGCGGGTTGCCGTTCGTGCGATCCGGGCGGCCGATGAACAACGAGACGACGTACGTCCTGGACCGGCACCTGGCGCCGGTGCCGTTCGGCGCGCGCGGGGAGGTGTACATCGGCGGCGCGAGCGTCACGCGCGGCTACCACGGGCGTCCGGGCCTGACCGCCGACCGTTTCGTGCCCGACCCGTTCGCGGGCGGCGGGGCCAGGCTGTATCGCACCGGGGATGTGGCGACCCTGCTGCCGGACGGCAACCTGCACTTCCTGGGCCGCAGCGACCATCAGGTGAAGGTGCGCGGCATCCGGATCGAACTGCACGAGGTGGAAGCGGAGATCGCCGCACACCCCGGGGTCCGCGAATGCCTGGTCGTCCCGTGGGGCGACGGCAGCGAACGCAGCCTCGCCGGCTACATCGTGCCGCGTGCGGACGACCTGGACGTGGCCGAGTTGCGCGCCTTCCTCTCCGCGCGGATGCCCGGCTACATGGTGCCGACCTCGATCTCGCTGCTCTCCGCGTTCCCGCTCGGGCACACCGGCAAGATCGACCGCAAGGCGTTGCCCGCGCCCCGGCGCAGCATCGACGAACGCTTGACCGCCGGTGTGGCGCCGCGCACCGACACCGAGCGCGGCGTCGCGCAGATCTGGCAGGAGGTGTTGCGCGTACCGAGCGTCGGCGTGCTCGACGACTTCTTCGCCGTGGGCGGCAATTCGCTGCTCGCCACTCGGGTGATCGCCGCCGTGCGCAGCCGGTTCGGGGTCCGCCTGCCGCTGCGCACATGGCTGGAGTCCAGCGCCGTCGCGGACCTGGCCGCCGCCATCGACCGGTACCGCGAGGGCGAGGAGAGCGTGGCCGCGCTGGTCGCCGAGGTCGCGGATCTGGCCGAGGACGAGGTGCCGGAGCCGGGCCGATGAGCACGGACACCGGAGCGGATCTGCGCGCGCGCATGGCGGCGCTGTCGCCGGCCAAGCGCGAACTGCTGACCGCGCGCCTGGCCGAACGCGGGCTCCTGCACCACCTGGACGGCGGCCCCGAGCGGGTCGAGGCGGAGCCGGACCGGGTCACCACGAAGCAGGAGTCGTTGTGGCGGGCCCATCGGGACGGCGACGACGGCGCCTTCCACCACGTCGGCCTGGTGTGCGGCTTTGCGCCGGAGCGCGACCCCGAGGACGTGGCCCGGGCCGTACGTCGGGCGGTCGAGTCGCACGAGGCGCTGCGCGGCTCCTACGTCCCGGACGGAC
Source organism: Embleya sp. NPDC008237 (assembly GCF_042956465.1). Classification (NCBI taxonomy): domain Bacteria; kingdom Bacillati; phylum Actinomycetota; class Actinomycetes; order Kitasatosporales; family Streptomycetaceae; genus Embleya; species Embleya sp. NPDC008237. The sequence goes on along the minus strand of NZ_JBIBGL010000002.1, from coordinate 53,809 downwards.
TCGGCGGTGTGCGGGTGCGCGTCCACGACGCCGACGACGTACCGGTGGAGCGGGTCGTCGCGGCGTCGCCGGATCCGGCGCACGCCTTCCGCGCGGCCGGGCAACTGGCCGTGGCGGACGGGCGATCACCGTTTCGGCTGGATCGACCGCCGGTGCGTTTGCGGGTGCTGGACGCCCGGCCGGCGGCGGTGTTGCTGACGGTGGTGGCACACGACATCGCGTGTGACCGGTACGGGCTGCGCACGGTCTTGTTGCCGGGGTTGTGCGGGGTGCCGGTACCCGGCCGGTTGCGGCCGCGCGACGTGGCCCACTGGCAACGACGCAGTCTGGTCTCCGGGGTGATCCGCGAGCAACTCGGCCGAAGTACCGCCCGCTTGGCCGGGGCGGCGCCGCTCGACCTGCCCGACTCCGGGGTCCGGGAGGGCGCGCGGATCCCGGTGCGGATCGACGGTGCGACCGGCCGCGGGCTGGACCACCTGGCGCGATCGACCGGATCGAGCCTGTTCGCCGTGCTGTTGGCGGCCTGGGGCTCGACGGTGGCCGAGTGGCACGACCGCCCGGAGGTCCTGGTGGGGTGTTGCACCTCGGGTCGCCAGCGGCCGGAACTGGGCGCTGTGCTCGCCGATTTGGCCAATACGCTCGTGGTCCGGGTGCCAGGTCGGCCGCAGCCGGCGGGCGCCGCCTCGATCCACCGGATCCGGGACGAGCTGACGGCGGCGCTGGGCGACGGCGACGCGCCCTTCGAGCGCGTCTTCGCCGCCCTGACCGGCGCCGAGGCCGTCCTGGACCAGGACATCCGGGTGCGGCTGACCCTGGACGAGGAGGACGGGACGGCGTCCCTGCCCGGCTGCCTCGGCGTCGAGGACGTGGACTTCGGCTTTGCGAAGACCTCGTTGAGCCTGGAGTTGGCCATCCGGCCGGATCGGGGGCCGACGGGCGTCGTGGCCTATCGACCGTCGGACGTGCCCCGCGCGGCCGCGGCGCAGTTGACCGGGATGTTGCACGCGCGATTGGCTGCGCTGTCCCGGCTCACCGGTTGAACCGCCGCGCGGGTGCACGTCCTGATGCGCGTCGAGCGGGAGCACGTCCCGATCCGCGGTGTACGGACGGGTGAGTCGTCGGTGCCCGATGCGCGGTCACGGGTCGGGCGTCAGTGCCCGCCGGCGCTCGACCAGACGAGGTCGCCTTCCCGCGGGTCGTGGATGTCGAGGAGATATCCTCGACCCCAGGCGGTACGGATGGACAGGTGCAGGGAGCCGATGCGTCGGCGCAGCCGCAGGATGCGCAGGTCCAGCGCGTTGCGCCGCTGGGCACAGTCGCCCGGCCACACCCGGCGGACCAGGCTTTCCCGGGACACGACCTCCTGGAACGACTCCACCAGGACCCGCATCAGATCCGCCTCGGCCGGAGACAACGACAGTCGGCGTCCGCCGAACCGCAGCACACCCTCACGATCGATGCACGGCAGAGCGCCCGCCTGGGCCCTGGCCGCGAGGGCGGCACGGCGGGCTCCGAAGTCCTCCCGGCTGATCGGTGGCCTGACCCAGTCCTCCAGGACGTTCAGCCCCGTGGGCACCGACACCCCGTGGCCCTCCAGGACCAGCAGGCAGGGCATCCCCCTCGATCTGCACACTGCGCGCTTTTCCGCCTCGGATGGCCATCGTAAAACCTTGACTTCCACATGATCACCATTTCGGAATGCTCATGGAAATTACGGGCTCACAGACGGTGAAGTCGGCCCGGCACGTCATTCGCCCACGACTGTCGGCGAACCTTCGTGTATCGACGCACCCGAACTCGGGCACATGTGTATATCGGGCCGGGATTCGTAATCCACGAATACGCCCGCCCGCCGTGCGCCGTCCCTCGCCACGCAAACCCGGCATTTGTTGTTTGTCTGCGATACCATGTCGCTCCGCGCCCATGCCCGGCGATGCGCCGCATCCACCGGGCGGCGACCCCATCCCCGTGACAGGCGGGCAAGACGCACCCGCAACAGGGTCCCCACACGGCCGACTCGCAGACTTACCGGCCCGATTCGACGCCGAGACCAACCGTTTTTCCTCGGCTCCGAGACACGAACGCAAACCGGATCCACCGCCGCGCCGTTCACGTCGTACCGTCGACGCCGCGATACCCGCCGACTGTGACACAATCTGTCCCGCTGCCATGATGCTAAACACATTTCGTTCGACGCAACCCTCACCGAGCGCTCGTGGCGGCATTTCCCGAGTGGAATAGCACGGCCGATCACACCGTGTTCGCCGACGCCTCACCGAGCGAAATCCCCGGGTCGACAAACGAGTGGTGGGGACGTCGGGTCGGGCTCTCGTCGACCCGCGAACACGGGCCCGCGTCCGTCAGGCCGGGGACGGCTCGCCGAACCAGCGGAGCCGGGCCGCCCCGAGCCGCCCGACCGGGTCGGTGGTCCGGTGGGCGGCCCAGGCGACCACACCGTCGGGCCGGACCGGCAAGGCCCTTCAAGCCCTGGCCGCCGAACGGCGAGTGCACGTGCGCCGCATCGCCCGCCGGCAGCCCCCGGCCCTTGCGGTGGGAGCTCGCCTGCCGGGCATTGTCGGTGAAGCGGGTCGCGGTGTGCACCTTCACGACCGTCACGTCCACCCCGGACACGGCACGCACGCTCGCCCGCAACTCCCCTGCGGTGGCCGGTGCTTCGGGGTCGCTCGACGGTACGTCGAACGTCGCGGTGAGGATCCGTCCCGGCATCGGGTGGTGTGCGTGGATGCCGATCCCGGTCGTGTTCCAGCCGATGCCCAGGCCCTCGGTGTCGGTCATCTCCACTCGCGCCTGGTGGCCGGTGATCCGCCGGCCGTGGGCGGGTCGTGCCGTTGCCCATGTCGTCGTGGTGGCCTCGCCGACCTCACCGTATGTGGTGAGGTCGGCGAGGAGGTCGGGTTACGGGGTCGCCGGCTTGCCCTGGCCGTAGAGCCAGGTGGCGAAGAGGGCGTCGAGGTTCTTGCCGGAGATTCGCTTGCTGAGGGCGATGAACTGGGCGCTGTCGCCGTGGCCGTAGCGGTGCTCGCCGGCCCAGGTCCTGAGGATGGTGAAGAAGTCTCGGTCGCCGACGGTCTGGCGGAGCTTCTCCAGGACCATGGCACCGCGCTCGTAGGGCGGCTTGGCGAAGAGGTGGCCACCGTCGCCGGGATCGCCCGCGGGGAAGGCCCACAGCGAGTCGGTGGCCGGCAGGGCGTAGTCGGCGGCGAACTGCTGGGCAGTGCTGAGACCGCCGTGCTCGGCGGTCCAGAGCCACTCGGCGTACGTGGCGAAGCCCTCGTTCAGCCAGATGTCCTGCCACTTGGTCGGCGAGACCGAGTCGCCGAACCACTGGTGCGCCGTCTCGTGGACCAGTGTTTCGATGCTCGGGGCCCGGTCGTAGATCGGCCGGGTCTGCGTCTCCAGCGCGTAGCCGACGTCGGGCGCGTCCTGGACGATGGAGCCTGCCGCCTCGAACGGGTACCGGCCGAACAACCCGCTCTCCCACTCGATCACGGCGGGCAGTTGGTCCAGGACCGGCTTGGCCGCCGCGGCCTGGCTCGGCACCACGGCGTTGTAGACGGGCAGGCCGTTCCTGGTCACGTACTGCTCGACCTGGAACTTGCCGATGCTCGCGGTGGCCAGGTAGGCGGCCATCGGCTTGGCCTCGGACCACGAGAAGGTGGTCTTGCCGGCCCGGCTGCGCTGGTCGCACAGTCGACCGTTGGACACCGCGGTCCAGCCGTCGGGAACGGTCACCTTGACGTCGTACGTGGACTTGTCGCTCGGGTGGCTGTTACTCGGGAACCAGGTCATCGCACCCTGCGGTTCATTGGCCACGAATACCGAGCCGTCCGGCTGGATGATCCACCCGTCGGGCGAACCGTCGGGGTCGGTCACATGCTCCGGCACACCCGAGTAGGTGACCACGACATGGAACCTGCGCCCCTTGTCCAGCGCATGCGCCGGCGTGACCGTGAGTTCGGCGCCGTCGCGGCGGAACGCGGCCCGTCTGCCGTCGATCCGCACACTCTCCACGGTCAGTCCGGACAGGTCGAGGTTGAACGAACTCAGCTTGCGCGTCGTCGTGACGGCGAGGTCGGCGGTGCCTTCGAGCCGTCTGGTCTCGGGGGTGTAGTCGAGGTCGAGACCGTAGTGGGCAACGTGGTACCCGCCGTTGCCGGACAGCGGGAAGTACGGGTCGCCCGCGCCGGGGGCACCGGGCGTCGCGGCACCTCCCGAGGTGGCGGCGCCGATCAGCAGGGCGGCGAGCGCGGGGGTCGCGACGAGGGCGAGGACGGGGCGAGCGAACTTCGAAGCCAAGGCGTGGGCCTCCTGTGTCGTGGCTGCATTCCGAGGTGGCGGCGGATCCGCCGGCGCACACGATCAACGCGTCGCCGGGTCCGCGCGCCGAACCCACGCACTCGGCCGCTGACACGGCCGCCACGCGACACGACACACGAATCCGACCCGGCGAGGGGTCGGACAGAGGAAGAACGGACGAACGACGGCGAAGAGACGAGGAATCGAAGGGACGAACGGGCGAACGGACGAAGGGACGGAGGGACGAAGGGCGCAGCGGCAAGTCGGCAACGGGGCGCGGACAAAGCGATACAAAGCACGCGAACCCCGACCCGCACGCCGGCAATCACTCTACGGTCGAACTCCTGGGCGATGAACCAGCTCCAGGCAATCATCCGGGTGACAGTCGCCCTCGAGGCGGCCTCGAACTCGAAGTGCCCGAATCCACCGGGCCCACGGGCACAGCCGTGTTCGCGTCCGCGCCCGTGTCGCGTCCGCCCCCGTGGCCGTGTGCGTGTTCGCGCCCGGGCACGCGTCCGTGTCCGTGTCCGTGTCGCGTGTCCGAAACTGTACGGGCCATGTCGTTTCAGACGCTGGTGTGGGTCGTGTTGCCAACGGATCATGAACACGTACTCCCTTCCGCTCGGTCGCACCGTCGGCCGGGTCCCGGTTCCAGAGAGAGAAACGATGATCGACAACAGCGCCTCGAACCCGCTCGCCGCCGCCGAGACTTCGCCCACGTCCTCGGCTCGCCCGGTCGCCGTCTATGGGGCCTACGGGCACACGGCGCGCTTCGTGGTCGCGGAGTTGCACCGCAGAGGCCGCCCCGTGGTGCTCGTCGGCCGGGACGGGGGAAAGCTCGACGCCTTCGGTGCCGACTACCCGGACGCGCCGCGGTGGGTCGCCGCCGCCGACGACCCCGAGGCGCTGGACCGTGCGTTCGCCGGCGTCGCGGCGGTCGTGAACTGCGCGGGGCCGTTCCTGGAGACCACGCTCCCGGTGGCCGATGCGGCGATCCGCGCGGGTGCGCACTACCTGGACGTGGCCGCCGAACAGGCCGCGACGGTGGCGCTGTTCGACACCCGGTCCGAGCCGGCCGCGGAGCAGGGGCTCGTGCTCGCGCCGTCGATGGCCTTCTACGGCGGGCTGGGCGACCTGCTGGCCACCGTCGCCATGGGCGATTGGCCGAACGCGGACGAGATCACCCTCGCCTTCGCGCTGGACAGTTGGCTGCCGACCGCGGGCACCCGGCTCACCGGTGAGACCAACGCGGGACAGCACATGGTGTTCACCAACGGGCGGTTGAGCCCGTTCTCCTACTCGACCGAGGTCTCCGACTGGGAGTTCCCGGCGCCGTTCGGGAAGCAGCAGATCAACGAATTCTCCTCGGCCGACCAGGTCACCATTCCGCGTCACCTGGACACTCCGGAGGTCCGCGCGGTGATGAACCTCGCACCGCTGACGGACATCCGCAACCCGGCCACCCCGGCGCCCTCGGCGGCCGACGAGCACGGCCGGTCGGCGCAGACCTATGTGGTCGAGGCGATCGTCCGGCGCGGCGACCGGGAGCAGCGTGCGGTGGTCGCCGGACGCGACATCTACGCGGTGACCGCGCCGATCGTGGTGGAGGCCGTCGAGCGCATCCTCGCCGGGGCGCACACCGCGACCGGCACCGTGGCGGCCGGCCAGGCGTTCGCCGCCGAGAGCTTCCTGCGCGCGCTCACCCCGGAGCACCTGACCCGCTTCGAGATCTTCACCGAACTCCCGACGGCGGCGTCCACCCGCTGACCGGATCACGACCCGGACCGCGCACACCTTCGGCACGAACCGCGAACCGGGCCACGCGTGGTCGCGAACCGGGCCGCAGCGGGCGGTCGGGCCCACCACGGCCCGGCCGCGCCGAACGTGGCCGGACAAGGCCGGACGGGGACCGAACGGGGGTCGGCCCCCGCCCGGCCGAACCACACGCAACCCGCCAACGCGGCACCACGACGACGCAGCACCGCCGACCCGCCGACGCGTCACCGCCACATCACCGCCACATCACCGCACCGCCGCCTCACCCCGCCCCGCCCCGCCCCGCCCCGCCCCCGGACGCAACACCCCCACCGACACGACGCACCCCCGGCCGTTTTCCGGAGGTTCATCCACGGGCCACGGGTTCGTCCTGGCGGGGCATCGGGCGATCCGGGTTGACTCGGCGTGCCCGCACGATGCGTGCTGCCGCGCGGTTTCGCCGCGTCCGGACGAACAGGAGATGGCGTTGCGACGTATCCTTCCCGCGCTCGGCGTGGCCGGCGTGCTGCTGGCGACCCTGGTCGCGGTACCCGCTGCCGCGGCCCAGGACGACACGTCCCGCGCCTCGTCGCGGCCCTCGGCCCACCCGATCGTGATCGGCCACCGGGGTGCCAGCGGATACCGGCCCGAACACACCCTGGAGAGCTACCGCCTGGCGATCCGGATGGGCGCCGACTACATCGAGCCCGACCTGGTCTCGACCAGGGACGGCGTGCTGGTCGCCCGGCACGAGAACGAGATCTCCGGCACCACGGACATCGCCGCGCACCCGGAGTTCGCCGCACGCAGGACCACCAAGACCATCGACGGGACCCCGGTCACCGGTTGGTTCACCGAGGACCTCACCCTCGCCGAGCTCAAGACGCTGCGCGCCAAGGAGCGGCTGCCCCAGGTGCGGCCCACGAACACCGCGTTCGACGGCCGGTTCGAGGTGCCCACCCTCCAGGAGGTGCTGGACCTGGCCCGGACCGAGGGCCGGCGGCTGAACCGCACGATAGGCGTGTACCCGGAGACCAAGCACCCGACCTACTTCCAGTCGATCGGGCTGCCGCTGGAGGAGCCCCTGGTGCAGACGCTCGAGCACAACCGGCTCTCCGGCCGCAAGGACAAGGTGTTCATCCAGTCCTTCGAGACCACGAACCTGCGCAAGCTGAACCGGATGATCGACGTCAAGCTCGTGCAGCTGCTCGACGCCACCGGCCGACCGTACGACCTCGCGGTGGCGAACGACCCGCGCACGTACCAGGATCTGGTCAAGCCGGAGAACCTGAAGTGGATCGGCACTTACGCGGACGGCATCGGCACCAACAAGAACCTGATCGTCCCGCGTGACGCCGCAGGCAGGTTGCTCGCCCCGACCTCGGTGATCCGGGACGCGCACCGCGCCGGACTGATCGTGCACGCCTGGACGTTCCGCGCGGAGAACCAGTTCCTCCCGCTGGACTTCCGGCTCGGCGCCGACCCGAACGCCCGCGGCGACATCACGTCCGAGTACGAACTCTTCTACGGCCTCGGCCTGGACGGCGTCTTCACCGACCAGCCCGACACCGCCGTCGCCGCCCGCGCCGGCCTGCCGGCGTAGGTCCGACCCACGACCGACCACCCGCCCGTCGGTCGGTCGTACCGCCCACCTCGAAGGGCCCCGCCTCGCCCACGCGACCCGGGGCCCTTTCGTGCGCGCGCCGAACTCCGTTACCTCACACGGTAGTTCAGCCCGCCGTCGAACCCGTGCGCAGGCCCCTCATCATCACCTCGAGCAGCCGGTCGGTCTGGCCCGCGTCGCCCGGCGCCTGTTCGACCGCCCACGCGATGCCGTTGGCGAGCTTGAGCAGGTCGCCGATGTCGGTGTCCGAGCGCACCGAACCGGCCTGCTGGGCGCGCCGGAGCAGCGCCGCGCCGGCCGAACGCATCCGGGTGTGACACGAGGACGTCCCGTCCTCCTGGTGCACCATCGTGGCCATCAGCGACGCCGCCAGCCCTCGATAGGTGGTCGCGTAGGCGATCACCGAACGCAGCCAGCGAGCCAACGCCTCCTCCGGCACCGACGCGCCGAGCAGTTCCTGCGCCTCGCCGCACAGCCCCTCCACGCCGTCGTGGAACACCGCTTCCAGCAGGGCGTGCCGGGTCGGGAAGTTGCGGTAGAGCGTGCCGGGGCTGACTCCGGCCCGACGCACGATGTCGTCCAGCGGCGCGTCCGGGCCGTTCTCGGAGAAGACCTCCCCGGCTGCGACGATCAGCCGTTCGTAGTTGCGCCGCGCGTCCGCGCGCATCGCCCGCGCCGGCGGCCGGTCAGTGGTCATCGCCGATCTCCTGGTTGCCCGATTGCCCGATTGCCTGGTCGTCCGGCTGCCCGATGATCCGCGTCAGCCACCGCGCCCCAGGGTAGGCCGGGCCGCGCGAGCGGCGCCCCCGGTCCCCACTCCGTGCCCCGGCCGGCCCGCGGCCCTCCCCTGCCCCGCCCTGCCCAGACCGACCCTGCCCAGCCCAACCCGAACCACCCTCCCCGGTCCGCGAGTTGCCTGCCGATTGAAAAGTCGAGACTCTCTCCGTATTTTAAGTCGAGACACTCTCCGCTTATTCCACGGGGGCACCATGTCCACTTCACCCGCATCAGGTACCTCTACCGCCCCGCCCGCCCCACCCGGCGAGCCGCGCACACCCCGCCCCGGCCTCGCGCTGGCCGTCATCCTGGCCTGCCAACTCATGGTCGTCCTGGACGCCACCATCGTGAACATCGCCCTGCCCGACATGCGCCGCGCCCTGGGCTTCTCGCCCACCGGCCTGACCTGGATCATCAACGCGTACACGCTCGCCTTCGGCGGGCTGCTCCTGCTGGGCGGCCGGGCGGGGGACATCCTCGGCCGTCGGCGCGTGTTCCTCGCCGGCATCGCACTGTTCACCGTCGCCTCACTGGTCGGCGGATTCGCCGACTCCGCAGGCATGTTGCTCGCCGCCCGGGCCGTCCAGGGGGTGGGCGCCGCGTTCGCCGCCCCCGGCACCCTCGCACTGCTCAACACCAACTTCGAAGGTCCGGCCCGGGCCAGGGCGTTGGGCATCTACTCGGCGGTCTCCGGCGCGGGGCTGGCCTTCGGCCTGGTCTGCGGCGGCCTGCTCACCGACACCACATCCTGGCGCGCGGTGTTGTTCGTCAACGTGCCGATCGGCATCGCCATCCTCGTCCTGGCCCCGCGGCACATCCGCCAACCCGAGCGCCACCCCGGCCGGTTCGACGTCCCGGGTGCGCTGACCTCGACCGCGGGCATGGTCCTGCTGGTCTACGGGTGCATCCGCGCCGCCGCACACGGCTGGGGCGACGGCATCGCCCTCGGCGCGCTGGCCTCGGCCGGTGTGCTGCTCGGCGCGTTCGTCGCGATCGAGACGAGGGCGGTCCAGCCGATCACCCCGCTGCGCCTGCTCGCGCACCGCAACCGGGCCGGCGCCTACCTGAACATGCTGCTGCTGCCCGCCACCATGTTCGCGATGTTCTTCTTCCTCACCCAGTTCCTCCAGAACGTGCTGAACCTCAGCCCGTTCGAGGCCGGTTGCGCGTTCCTGCCGATGGCCCTGTGCCAATTCGCCTGCGCCCGGGCAACACCCGTGCTGCTGCCCCGATTCGGCGCCAAGCCGATCCTGGTCCTGGGCGGAGTCCTGGTCGCCGCCGGCATCCTGTGGCTGACCCGTATCGACGACACCGCCGGCTACGCCGGCGCGGTGCTCGGGCCGATGATCCTGTTCGGCATCGGCTCGGGACTGAGCTTCATGCCGCTGAACCTGATCATCCTGTCCGAGGTCCCGGCCGCGGACGCGGGCGCCGCCTCCGGGCTGCTCCAGGCCCTCCAGCAGGTCGGTGCGAGCCTGGGCCTGGCCATCCTGGCCGCCGTCTCCAACGCCGCGAGCAGGGACGCCGCGCAGCACCCGCCGACCGGCACGAATCCCGAGCAGAGCGCCCGCCACGCACTCACCGAAGGCATCGCCGGCGCGACCGTCGGCGCAGCGGTCTTCGCACTCTGCGCCCTCGCCGTATCCGTCCTGGTGATCCGGCCGGCCCGCCCGGCTCCCGAACGCTCGACCGCCGAACGCCCGACCTGATCACCACCGGCGACCGAGGCCCGCCGCAGCCCGAGACCCGGTAGCACAGCGCCTCGCCACGCCGCCCGACTCCGGTCCGGAGCGGCCCGGCACGGCACCGCCGGAGTGACCCGCCGTCCGTACGCGAACGGCGTGGCACGGCGGCCCCGGGACGGGTCGGCTCGCCGAGTGTCCGGCCCGGGGCCGCGACGCGCAGGGATCCGCCGCAAGATATCTTGATGTCGAGCAATGTTGCGGACATGGAGCGGAGCATCCTGTGACTGACCCGACCATCATCTATACGCACACCGACGAGGCCCCGGCCCTGGCGACGTATTCGTTCCTGCCCGTGGTCCAGGCGTACGCGGCGACGGCCGGGGTCAAGGTGGAGACCCGTGACATCTCCCTGGCCGGGCGGATCATCGCGCACTTCCCGGAGCACCTGAAGGCCGAGCAGCGCATCGAGGACGCGCTTGCCGAGCTCGGCGAGCTGGCCAAGACGCCCGAGGCCAACATCATCAAGCTGCCGAACATCTCGGCCTCGATCCCGCAGCTCAAGGCGGCCATCGCCGAGCTCCAGGAGCAGGGCTACGCGCTGCCGGACTACCCGGACGACCCCAAGACCGACGAGGACAAGGACGTCCGGGCCCGCTACGGCAAGACGCTGGGCAGCGCGGTCAACCCGGTCCTGCGCGAGGGCAACTCGGACCGCCGCGCCCCCGCGTCGGTCAAGAACTACGTCCGGGCGCACCCGCACCGCATGGGTGCCTGGACCGCGGACTCGAAGACCAACGTCGCGCACATGACCGCCGACGACTTCCGCTCGACCGAGAAGTCCGCGGTGATCGCCGAGCCGGGCTCGCTGCGCATCGAGCTGGTGGGCGACGACGGCAGCACCACCGTGCTGCGCGAGTCGGTACCCGTGCTCGCGGGCGAGGTCGTGGACGCCTCGGTGATGCGCGCGGCGCCGCTGCGCGAGTTCCTCGCCGCGCAGGTGGCCCGGGCCAAGGCCGAGGGTGTGCTGCTTTCGGTGCACCTGAAGGCCACCATGATGAAGGTCTCCGACCCGATCATCTTCGGGCACGCGGTCCGCGCCTTCTTCCCGCAGACGTTCGCCGAGCACGGCGAGGCGCTCGCGGCGGCCGGCCTGAGCCCCAACGACGGTCTCGGCGGGATCCTCAAGGGCCTGGAGTCGCTGCCCGAGGGCGCCAAGATCAAGGAGTCCTTCGACGCCGAGCTGGCCGCCGGGCCGGCCCTGGCGATGGTCGACTCGGACCGGGGCATCACCAACCTGCACGTGCCCAGCGACGTCATCGTGGACGCCTCGATGCCGGCCATGATCCGTACCTCCGGCCACATGTGGGGCCCGGACGGCAACGAGGCCGACACCCTGGCCGTGCTGCCGGACAGCAGCTACGCCGGCGTCTACCAGGTCGTCATCGACGACTGCCGGGCCAACGGCGCGTACGACCCGGCCACGATGGGCTCGGTGCCCAACGTCGGTCTGATGGCGCAGAAGGCCGAGGAGTACGGCAGCCACGACAAGACCTTCGAGATCGCGACCACCGGCACCGTGCGGGTCGTCGACGGCGCGGGCACCGTGGTCCTGGAGCAGGTCGTCGGCGCGGGTGACATCTTCCGGATGTGCCAGACCAAGGACCTGCCGATCAGGGACTGGGTCAAGCTGGCCGTCTCGCGCGCCCGCGCGACCGGCAGCCCGGCGGTGTTCTGGCTGGACGAGGGCCGCGCGCACGACGCGAACCTGATCGCGAAGGTCGAGGAGTACCTGCCCGAGCACGACACCGAGGGTCTGCGGATCGAGATCATGTCGCCGGTCGAGGCGACCGCGTTCTCGCTCGAGCGCATCCGTCGCGGCGAGGACACCATCTCGGTCACCGGCAACGTGCTGCGCGACTACCTCACCGACCTGTTCCCGATCCTGGAGCTGGGCACGAGCGCGAAGATGCTCTCGGTCGTCCCGCTCATGGACGGCGGCGGCCTGTTCGAGACCGGCGCCGGCGGCTCGGCGCCCAAGCACGTGCAGCAGCTGGTCAAGGAGAACTACCTGCGCTGGGACAGCCTGGGCGAGTTCCTCGCCCTCGCGGTCAGCTTCGAGCACCTCGCGCAGTCCGTGGGCAACGCCCGCGCCCAGGTGCTGGCCGACACGCTCGACCGCGCCACCGGCACCTTCCTGGACAACGACAAGTCGCCCAGCCGTCGGCTCGGTGGCATCGACAACCGGGGCAGCCACTTCTACCTGGCGCTGTACTGGGCCCAGGAGTTGGCCGCGCAGACCAAGGACGCCGCGCTCGCCGAGGCGTTCGCGGGTCTGGCCCGGACGTTGTCCGAGCAGGAGGAGACGATCGTCGCCGAACTGATCGCGGTACAGGGCTCGCCCGCCGACATCGGCGGCTACTACCGTCCCGACCCGGCCAAGGCGTCGGCCGTGATGCGCCCGTCGGCCACCTTCAACGAGGCCCTGGCCTCGCTGAGCTGACCCCTTCGAACCGCCCCGGCCGAGTGTGTTGTCGGCCGGGGCGGTTCGGCGTTGCGGGCCTCGGGTCAGGCAGGCTCGCCGGGCCAGGGGCCACGCCACCGCCGTCACGTCGCCGGGCCGGGACATCCCCGCCTGTGTGGGCCGACCCGTCCGTGGGCGGCGCCGGAGTCGCGCAGGGCGGAAAATCCCGGCTTCCGTGCGTCCCGTTGCAGGCACCCGGCCTACCGGCAGCCCTCACCCGGTTCGGGACCGGCGCCGGTGCGCGGTGGGTACGCGTGAGTGCCGGCCGGCGACGAGCCCGAGTCGATCGGTCACAGGCGGGGGTGGTGGCGGGGACTCCGGTTGGTTCGTCGAGGTGGTCGGGTGAGGGTGATCTGGCGGACGAGTTGGTGCAGGCATGCGGTCATGGCGACGGCCGGGAGGCCGGCGGCGACGATGCCGTGAAGGTTCTTGGGCGCGTCGGTGACGGCGAGCGCCATGGACAGCCCGGCGAAGGTGATGGCCACGATCCAGGAGTGCACCGCCCTGTGGTGGTGGAGGCTGGAGCGCAGGATCGACAGGCAGGCCACGATCCAGGGGCCGTGGACGAGAACGGGCCACCAACGGGCAGGGCCGTGTCCGGTGGGGGCGGCGTGACGCAGTGGTTCCAGGGTGACGGCCGCGCCGAGCAGGCTGATCGTGGCGACCAGGGCGATGGTGGCCGCGACCATGGTGTGGCTGAGCCGATCCAGTATCGCTGCGCCGGTGGCCGGTGGCCGGGACGATTCGGGGGTTGTCGGGGTGCGGCGGCGGTGGCCGGCGGGAGGTCCGATCCCACGAGCGGGAAGCCCCTCGGTGATGGCTGAGGGGGCATGCGGCGCGGGTTGTTCCAGGAGACGGGCGAGTTCCGCCTCGAAGCGCCACTCCTCCGCCGGGACCGACGCGGAATGAGCGTCGAGTGATGCGTGCGTTTCGACCGTGGGCCATTCCTCGGGGTCGAGAGGCGGGGAAACCTTGCCGTGCGGTACCGGGTTGGCGGAGGAGCGGGAGAGGTCGGGTCCGAAGCCGTCGTACATGTGCCTCACTCGTTGCGATGTGCGATGAGCACTCTGAACCGGCGCCGAGAATTTCGGGGCGGCGCGGCTATCGGTTGCTCAAAATGTCGTCGAGGCGGCGCGAGAACGCGGCACCGAGCAAAGCCATCGTCAGGGCAAAGTGCTCCACCTCGGCGGAGCAATGGCGAAGGCGGACGCATTCCCCCGACCGCACGAGATGCGCGTGTGGCGACCGGTTGAGGAAGGTGGTCGCGCGGGGGATGAGAACCCAGTCTCCCAGTGGAAACGAACGTCTGGTGATGGTGGCGGGGAAAGTGAAAACGGAAGATGCGTGGAGGGTCACGCTCGGGGAAACGATGCACACCCTCGAAACGGATGTGGGCCGTATGGCTGATGATTTCCGGCGTCCCTGCCTTTGTCGGCCCCGCGCGCGTTTTCATGAGTACGGCCAGACGAGGCTTCGCCCTTTGGAGAGGGCGGTTCACGGGGTGTGCGGGGTGGCGTACGTTCGCCCGGCCGGCGAATGCTTTCGGAGGCGTTGCCGGATTTCTCCTGCCGCTGTCGATGTCCAAGCGATCGTCCGGGACCCCGGGTGGCAGTGACCGGTTCACTCGGGACAATGACCGGTCGGGTCGCCGCCGCCGCAGCGACCCGATCGCCCACTTCGCGTTCTTCGGCACGGACGGGCAGGCCGGAAACCGGGTCGTCGAGACGGCATGCCACCGCCGGCGGCCACATGCCTCCACCTGATGCCGCGGGTGATATTCGCCCTCTTTTTCGCCTGCGCCAGTTCCGGCGCACGCGTGCCATCAAACCGTCGCCAAGGAGCGCGTCGGCAATGGAAGAAGTAGAAGGAATGGAAGAGGTGGAAGAGGTGGAAGAAATGGAAACATCCTCTTCGACCGGATACCCGCCAAGGTGGCGACGGGGCGTGCTCCACGGCGGTTCCGATGCCCGATAGAGTGCAGGATTAGCCGCCGCCACCGGGCATGGCGACGGCTGCTGTCATCGGCACTCTACCGAGAACGGCCCGTCGGTCGCATAACGCTCGTTATGTTTCATGCTTTCGGCGTATTACGACGTGGTCGGAATCCGGACAGGACGCATGGATCGATCCGGAACCGATCGGGCCGTGCTGTCGTAGGAGACGTGGGATTCACCGGCCTCGCTGCACTCGCCGCACTCGCCGCGCTCACCGCACTCACGGCACTCGCCGCCCGTGTCTCCCCGGCACCCGGATGCACGGCACCGGGCGCCGAGGAACCCGACGCAGGATCGAGGACAGGCCGTGGAGGTCGAGACGTGGGCCGGTGGGCTACAGCACCTCGCGCAGGCGGGCGGTGAACCCTGTGGGGTCGTCGACGAAGCCCGTGTGGTCGCCGGGGAAGAGGACCGGTTCGCCGCCGAGCATGCCGGCGAGGGCCCGGGAGGTGCGGTCGCAGAGTTGTCCCGCGGAGGCGTCACCGATGCCGACGATGATGCGTGTGGGCACCGACCGCAGTGTGGTCAGGTCCGGCCGCCAATGCGTGGTGGGACGCAACTCGTGCCCGAACCAACGGAGTTCGTCCGCGATCTCGTTCGCCGCGCGTTCGCCCCCGAACATGCCTTCGATCGCGCCGTCGGGCAGCACGATGTTGGCCTGCGCCATGAATTTCGCCCACGCGCCGGTGACGTCGCCGGCGAGGCGGGTGGCGATGATGTCGTCGGTTCCGGCGTGGAGGCGCTCGCGATCGTCGAGGAGTTCGATCAGGGGCGGCTCGTGGGCGACGACGGTGTGCACCAGGTCGGGTCGGGTCTGCGCGAGGGCCAGAGCGGTGACGGCCCCACCGCTGGAGCCCAGGACGGCGGCCGGCCCGAGGTTCAGGTGGGCGATGAGCCGGGACAGGTCGTCGGCGCGCAGTTCCGGAGTCGAGTCCTGGTCGGGGTCGTCGACCGGGCTCCGGTTGATGCCCCTGGGGTCCATGGTGGCCACGGTGTGGTCGGCGAGCAGGTCGGCCACCGGCGCAAAGGCGGCGGCATCCATCGGAGCCCCGACGAGGGCGATCAGCGGGCCGGTGCCACGCACCTCGTAGTGCAGACGTGCACCGGGAACCTCGAGGGTGCCGGTCGCGACGGAAAGGCTCGTGGTCATGGTGTCCTCCTCGGACAGGGCTCGGACGGGGCTCGGACGGGGCTCGGACGAGACTCGGACGAGACTCGGACGGGGCGAAGATGCCCGCTCGAACCGGTTCACGGAGGCGGCTCTCCCGCTCCCTCACCATGACGACGAACGGGAGGGGGCCCGATCGACAGGATCGTCGAAGTTCGTCGACCACGCGGAGTGCGCCCACCGGCCCGCCGGATACGACGCGGCGCCACGCGGCCCGGCCCGACCGAAGCGCACCGCGCCGCCACCGGTGGGCGGAAGGCGCGGTGCGGGAAGGCGCAGTGCGTGCCCCCGGCCG
Source organism: Embleya sp. NPDC008237 (assembly GCF_042956465.1). Classification (NCBI taxonomy): domain Bacteria; kingdom Bacillati; phylum Actinomycetota; class Actinomycetes; order Kitasatosporales; family Streptomycetaceae; genus Embleya; species Embleya sp. NPDC008237. Next base: position 37,673 of record NZ_JBIBGL010000002.1, on the reverse strand, counting down.
GCGGAAGGCGCGACTCCGGTGGCGAGTTCGGCCGGCCCGTGGCCGACGGATCCTCGTGCCGCGCCCGGTGGCCGACGGTACCGCCGTTGAGGCGAAGGCCGGCCGAGCCGGCGTGGGCGCCGACCGAGGCGCAGCGGCCGTAGTACTCGGCGGCGCACCTCAGCTGCGCCGAAGCCGCCCCATCGAGTGGCCACGACCAGCCGTGCGGGCCAGGACGGCAAGGGAGTTGCTCGGATCCCCATCCCCGCGCCATGCCGAGCCGACCACCCGCGCGCCGGCAGCCCGTCAACGGCCGGTGAGCGGCCAGGAGTCGACGTCGCGGTAGTGGATCGGGCCGGGGCCGCGGCCGAAGTTGCTGCCGACCAGATGCAATCGCCGGGCCGACCAGCGGCGGCCGACGAAACCGGCCAGTTCGCGGGCGGCGGCCGCGATGCCGTCGGGGTTGTCCCGGCGGGCCCGGGCCAGCGTCAGGTGTGCCCGCAGCGGCCGGTCCGCCAACGCGACGCCGCCCGCCCGGATCACGCCGCGAACCGCGTCGGCCAGGGTGTGCAGCGCGTCCCGTTCGCCGTATACGCCACTCCACAACACCCGCTCGTCGAACTGCCCTGCGCCGCGCAGTTCCAGGCCGACCGGCCGGGTCACGGCGGCGACCTCGGCCAGTGGTGCGCGCAGCGTTTCGACCACGTCGACCGGCACCTCGCCGAGGAAGGCCAGCGTGATGTGCCAGTCCTCGATCCGGTTCCAGCGCAGCCGGGGATGCGCGGCGTGGACCGGCCGCAGCGCCCGGGCCAATTCGTCCTTGGCATCGTCCGGCGGGGCCAGCGCCACGAACAGTCGTACGGTCCGGGGCGGGGTCGGGGCATCGTCGTTCACAGGTGATTTCGTACCGCATCACCGCCGCCCGGCGCGTGCCGGCCCACCGGGGCCGGGAAGTCGGCCGATCCCGGCCGCCGCACCGGTCCACCCGACGGGTCGACCCACCACCCCCGATCACCGCGTTCGCGCGGCGGCCCGACCCGTCGGCCCACCCCCACGGTGCGGGTTCGACGCGATCGCCGCCGGGCGGATTCGGCTGTCCCGGACGGCGCTCGCCTGTCCCGGCAGGTCACGGCGTCGGCCGGCATGTGTCCCGATCCGTTCGGGACAGGGGGTTCAGACCAATCACCGACCCGCGGGTTCACTCCGGCCGAGTGCGAACATGTCGGCAGACGACTGAACTTCCGTCCGATTTGCTACTTTTCTGGGACTCCCCGACTCGGCGAACTGCCGGCACCATGGGTGCCGAATTCGCTACCGCGCGTACTCTTCCACGTGAACGAACGGGGTCTCTGTGACACGGCGTGACGACGCTCCCCGGCCGGACGGCGCAACCACCGCCGCGGAGTACGTGGCCGCGTTACGTGAGTTACGCGAGTGGTCGGCGCTGACATACCGTCAACTGGCGGCCAAGGCCGAGGCGTCCGGGCACGTGCTGCCCGCAAGCACGGTCGCCGCCGCACTCGGTCGCGGCACCCTCCCCCGGGCCGATCTGGTCGAGGCTTTGGTGTTCGCCTGCGGCCTCGACGCGGACGCCGCCGCCCGCTGGCTGACCGTCCGCGAGGACCTCGCGGCGGGCCGGGTGAGCGAACAGCCCGCGACGCCCGCACCCGCCGAGGTGCCGGACGCCGCAGCACCCCTGCCGTTCTGGCGCCGCCGCCGGCGGCTGATTCCGATCGCCATCGGCGTGGCCGGCCTCCTGATCGCCATCGGCGTGATCGGCGCTGTCCGATACGCCACCGACGACGGGGACGGTGACGAAAGTGCCATCTTCCCCAACCGGCTCCGCGACGGCTTCTACCTGATCAAGCCCACCCATATCGCCGACGGGTCGTTGTGCCTGGGCGAGGGCAGGGAACGCAACGGCCGCACCGACCGCCCGATCGCCGTCCAGCGCCCGTGCGACGGCGTGGTCCCGGACACCTACCTGGTCGCCGTGGCGCCGGACGTCTACCTGATCAAGTGGCGCAACCCGGTGGACGGTGTCGGCTGCCTGCGGGTGGACGACGCGATCATGGTGCCCGGCGCGCTGCTCGGCCCCGAGGATTGCGCCGGCTCCGCCCACGAGCGTTTCCTGATCGAACCGGTCGACCCGGGCGTCTTCCGGCTCCGCCCGGTCCACAGCGGTCTGTGCATCGGCATCCTCGGCGGCCCCCACGAGACCACGGTCAAGGCCGAGGCGGCCCAGGCCCTGTGCTCGGGCACCGCCGACCAGCGCTTCCGGCTGATACCCGTGAAGGGCAAGGAGCCCCTGCCCCCCGGGCAGTGAACTCCACAATCCGTGCGTCGACGTCCCGAACGGACCCACCAGAGGACCGCGGCCGAGGGCCGAGACCTGGGCAACACAGGCCGTCAGCAGCAACTCGACCCCGTGACGCGGCAACATCATCCGGCTCTCCGGCTGTCCGGCTCTCCGGCTGTCCGGCTGTCCGGCTCTTCGGCTCTTCGGCGCGCTCTGCGCCAGGATCATCCGGCGCAGCGGCGCAGCCCCCGGCGCGGGCGCGTACGTACCGCGCGCCCTTCCTTCGCCAACCATTCCGCTCGGGCAGCACCCGGCCGCCGGCGTGTGCGACCGGCCCGTCGATCCCCGGCGGGGCCGCAGGCTCAGGCCCGGAGGTTCGGGTGGTCGATGCCCTCGAACGGCTTGATCCGGACCACCGGTTCCTGGCCGCCGCGTCGCGGGACGGTCTGTACGGTGCCCCAGGGGCGGTCCGGGAGGGTCACGGTGAAGGAATAGCTGTTCGCGCATCCGGTGCAGTCGTACCGGTCCTGCCAGACCTCGACGTCGGTGTCGCTGCCGGGGATCCGGGCGGCGTGCCGGTAGGTCGCGTGGCAACGGGTGCAGCGCTCGCCGGGAGCGCAGGTGCCGCCGCACGGGCAGGGCAGGTCGAAGCTCTCGGCGGGCTCCCAGTAACGGGTGGCCAGCGCTGCGGCGGTCCGGGTGTCGGGAGCCTTGGAGCCGCGCGGGACGGTCATCCGGCGGGCGGCGACGACGTACGACTCGCCGGAGGCGGCCATCCGGCCTCGGATCACGCCCTTGCGGACTCGGTTGGTGGTCATGCTTCCTCCGGCGATTGCCCACGGGGCGGGGTGTCGAGTACGGCCGGCGGCGCGGACGGGACCTCGGGGTGTCGGCCCCGCGTGGGCGGGCCGCCGTACCTCACGATATCCGCCATCCGGGGGTGGACCCGAATCAGCCCGGCCGCACCGCCCGCGGACCGGTCACCTCGGCGCCGAGCGCGCGCACCCGGTCACGCAGGCCGCGGTCGGCGGTCACCACGAGGCAGCGACGCGCGGACGCACTCGCGCGCTCGGCCGCGACCAGCTCGACCATCCGGTCGTCGCCACTGCCCGAGGCGCGTACGACCCGCACACCGGGCACCTCGGCCACCCCGCCGGCCGCACCCTCGACCACCAGCACGACGTGCAACGGCCCACTCCGCGCCCACTCCGGCACACTCGCCCCGCCCGGCAGCCCACCCGAAGCCATCCCCACCAACCCGTCCCGCAACCGCTCGGTGGCCCCCCGACGATCCTTCCACCACCCATCGGGCACCGACCCGACCACATTCGCCGCATCCACCACCACAAGCGGCACCAATTCCCCAACCATCCCCCCATCCTCCCGCCCCACCGCCACAAACCCGCACGGAACAAACCGACCACACAAAGACCAAGCAACACACGAGCCCCACCCCCACAAACACCCCAACACCAAACGCACCGCCACAACACGACAACTCGACCAGGACGGCCGCAGAGCGGCGCGGGCGCGGAGCGACGCGGGGCGGGCGCGGCGCGAGGTAGGCGGGACGCGGGGTGGGCGGGACGCGGGGCGGGCCGGGACGCGGGGTGGGCGCGGGGCGAGGTGGGCGGGACGCGGGGCGGGCCGGGACGCGGGGCGGGCCGGGCAGCCCGTCCGGCGCTTGAGGACAACCCACCGACCGGCCCGGCGACTCCACCGGTTCCGCACGACCAGGGGACCCGGACCGGGACCGCCCAAACCCGCAGCCCGTCCGGCGTTTGAGGACACTCCACCAACCGGCCCCGCGACCCACCGGCTCGACACGACCAACCCGGCCGCCCAAACCCCCCAGCCTGTCCGGCGCTTGAGGACACTGCGCCGACCGGCCCTCGCGGCCCCACCGGCTCCACACGACCAACTCAGCCCGTCCGGCGCTCGAGGACGAAGCCGACTTCGGGCTTCGACGCGCCCGACGGCCCGCCCGATATCCCCGCGGCCCAGCCATGGAACGGCACCCGGCCACCGCGGAAGGCGATGGCCGGGTGCCGGATCAGGTGACGGGACGACGCGTAGGGGAGCCCGGATCATCCGGGTGCGCGCCACCCGTTCGGATACGGATCAGGAGGCCGCGGAAGCGGCAAGCGCCGCGAGGCCGTTGCGCCACAGCTGGTTGACCCGCGCGCGTTCCGTCGCGTTCGGGTTCGGGTTGGTGCAGGACGGGCCGGGGCCGCCGCCGGACATCAGTTCGCTGCACGGACCCGAGTAGTGGTCCGGCAGACCGAGCACGTGTCCGGTCTCGTGGGCGGTGACCCGGGTCGAGTTGTACTGCTGGTTCTGCCGGTAGTCGAGGAAGATGTAGCCACTGCCGTGGCCGTTCGTGCTCGCGTACGAACCGCGCGAGTCGTTGCCCTCGTAGTACCGGAAGTCCGGGTTGCTGCCTTCCTGGAGGCGCACGTTGGTGACCGAGCTGTTCCAGATCTGCGCGGAACGGGCGATCTGGGTACGGAAGGTGGGTGCGCTGGCGGCGCTGTAGGTGACGGTGACCACCGCCGCCGAGTTGCCCGTCGCGGCACGCTTGCCCGCCACCGACTTCAGCACGGCGTCGAAGAACGCCTGGTTCTGCGCCTGGTCTTCCTGACCGGAGTACTGCGCGGAGGAGCGGAGGGGGGCCGCCACTCCGTCGTCGCCGGCCGCTGCCGAGGGCGCGGCGACCAGCCCGGCCGCGAGGCCGAGGCCGAGAATTGCGGTGATCACGGTCTTACGGGGATTCCGGGGACGCACTGGGGACATGGGGGGCTCCTTGGGGTGCCGAAGACCTGTTCGGTGCGCAATGAGTCTCACGGGAGCCCGGTCCGGCCCGGATGATGACAATCGGCGATAGCACCGTCGTATCACCGCTCGTTCCCGGACCGTCACCGAGCATTCACGGATCGTGTTACGGAAGATTCACGCCCCGCCCCCGGATCCCACGCCCGCCGGTGTCTGGTACGACCGCGATAGTGCGTCCTATCCTCCGCATCATGGAGCTAGAGGTGAGGCACCTCCGCGCACTGTGTGCCATCGGCGACACCGGCAGCCTGCACGCTGCGGCCCGGTTGCTCGGCATGACCCAGCCGTCCTTGACCGCGCAGCTCAGAAGAATCGAAAACGCCCTGGGCGCGCCCCTGTTCGTCCGCGACCGGACCGGCAGCCGACCCACTCCCCTCGGCCTCACGATGCTGCATCGGGCCCGACCCATCATGGCCGAGATGAGTGCGCTGGTCATCGACACCCAGGCCGAGGCAGTCCGAACCGCCGGACCACACCTGCGCATCGGCGGGACCGCGAACCGGGTGATCGCCGACTGGCTGCGCCGGCTACGGCTGCGACTGCCCACCACGGACACGTACTTGCGGGTGGACGTGTCGGCGAGCACGCTGCTCGGAATGGTCGCCGCCGGCCAGCTCGACGTCGCGTTCGTGCACGAGGTCGAGGGCTTCCCGCTGCGTGTGCCGGAGGGTGTCCGGCGTCGCGTACTCGTGGAACGGGAACCGCAGTTCATCGCGATGTCACCGGATCATCCGGCCGCGGCCGAGTCCGAGATCAAGCTCGCCGACCTGGCCGACGACCAGTGGATGGTCGACCCGAGCGTGGACGGCGAGTGGGAGGGGCTGCGCGAGGTGTTGTCCGACGCCGGCATCAACCCCCGGATCCTGCACGGTGATTACCTCACCGCCGCATCCCTGGTCGCGATCGGCGAGGTGGTCACGCCGTGCCAACCCACTTCCCGCCCGCGGCCGGACATGGCGGTCCGGCCGCTGGCCGGCGATCCGCTCGCGGTCCGGTTGTTCCTTGCCTATCGCACCGACAACGGTCCCGCCCCGGCCCTGATCGACACCGTCTACCACGAGTTGGAAGCCGCCTACCGCGAGGCAGCCTGGCTCGCGGTGGCCTACCGCCAGCGGCTGCTGCGCGAGGACAGCCCGATCCTGCGATACGACGGCCAATCCCGCAGCCGACCGTGACCCACGGCACCACCCGCCCCACCGACCCACCCCTCACGCCGCCCACCACCGCCGCCTGCCGCGCGAGGACAGCCCGATCCCGCGACACGAAAGCCAATCCCGCAGCCGACCGCGAACCACGCGGCCGCCGGGGCCGCCGACCCGCCCGACCCCCGCGCGCAGCTCCGACGCGGGCGGCCCGACCGGTACCGATCCGGGTTCGCCGAGGCGAGGGTGAAATGATGGCCTGATCTGCCGGTTCGACCACACTGTGAGCCGGATCGACCGGACTGTGAACAGTGTTGAACAGTGAGGACCCCCATGACGACCCCCGACGCCGGAAACCCCGCCCCGGTCCCGGCCTCCGCGCGCGCCGCCGCCGGGGCCACCCTCGCGCGCGAGGCCGCGCGCTTCGCCGGACTCGGCTGGATGCGCGGCACCTCCGGAAACCTGTCCGTGGTGCTCTCCCGTGAGCCGCTGCGGCTCGCGGTCACCGCCTCGGGGCTGGACAAGGGCGAGTTGGCGGCGGACGACCTGGTCGTGGTGGACGCGTCCGGCGCGCCGGTCCCCGAGGAGGCCGGCACGCCGCCGCGCCGGCCGTCCGCCGAGGCCGGGCTGCACGCGCGGGTGGTGGCGCTGACCGGCGCCGGCGCGGTCTTCCACGTACACACCGTCTCGGCGGTGCGCGCGGGTCGGCGCTGGCCGGCCGGGATCGAGTTGCGCGACCTGGAGATGCTCAAGGGCATCGGCCGCTCCGCGCACGACGAGACGGTCACCATCCCGGTGATCGCCAACAGCCAGGACATGACCGAACTCGGCGACCGACTCGAGGCCGCGCTGGTCCCCGGCGTCCCGGCGGTCGTGGTCGCCTCGCACGGGATGTACGTGTGGGGCGCGGATCCGATCCGAGCCCGCCACCACGTCGAGGTCGTCGAATGGCTCCTCGAATACCGCATCGCCGAAGGCTGACCCCAACGGCAACCAAGCCCGGCCCCGCCCTCGGGCACAGGGCACACCGGGGACGCGGCGAGGCCGCTTCCCCGGTCCCGGGCGGCCCTGGGCGGAGGCCTTCCAAGGCCTATAGGAGCAGTGCTCTCACATCAGAGCACCGCTCACCCTGACGCACCAAAAGACTGCTCACCCGCGCTCCACGAGAGCACCGCTCTCCCAAGCAAGGACACCAGAGCACTGCTCTCGCGCCAGAACGGCACTCTCCGAGACAAACACGTCAGAGCAATGCTCTCGCGGCAAAGCGCCGCCCTCCCAGGAACACCGGAGCATTGCTCTCACACCGGAGCACCGCTCTGCCCGCACGCCAGGAGCACCGCCCTCCCAAGCAAGCACGCCAGAGCATTGCTCTCGCGCAAGAGCACCGCTCTCCCGGCAAACAAGAACACTGCTCTCCGAAGTCCCCCGGAACACTGCTCTCGCGGACTCGTCGGCGCACCACCCACCCGAGCCCACCAAAGCGCCGCTCTCGCACACGACGACAGCAGAGCACTGCTCTCGCACCGGAGCACCGCTCTGTCCGCACGCCCGGAGCACACCGCCCTCTCAAGCAAGCACGCCAGAGCGGTGCTCTCGCGCAAGAGCACCGCTCCCCCAGGCAAACACGCCAGAGCAGTGCTCTCGCATCAGGGCGGCGCTCTCCCGCCGGAGCAGCGTTCTCCCGGGCACACCAGAGCACTGCTCTCGCGGATCTACCAGGCCACGCCTCTCCCAAGCGGGCGCGCCAGAACGGTGCTCTCGACTGGAGCAGCGCTCTTCCTAACCCGCAAGAGCACTGCTCTTGCACCGGAGCACTGCTCCTCCCGGCACCAGCCCGCGTACTACCCGCGCCCCGGTCCACCAGAGCACCGCTCTCCCAAACGAGCGCAGGAGAGCAGCGCTCTCGTACCGGAGCACCGCTCTCCCAATCGGTGTACCGAAGCGGCGAGCACCGCTCGCACCAGAGCACCGCTCTCGCACCGGAGCATTGCTCTCGTACCGGAGCACCGCCCTCGCCCTCGGCCCTCCCCCTCACCCTCGCCCCGAATCAGTACTCCCGCACACCCGTCTCGTTGACGATCGCGCTGATCAGCCGAGCCGGAGTGACGTCGAAAGCCGGGTTGAAGGCGCGCGACTCGTCCGGGGCGACCCGGACGCCGGCCACCTCCAGCACCTCCGACTCCGGCCGCTCCTCGATGGTGATCTCGTCGCCGTGCGCCGTCGCGTCGTCGAACGTGGTCAGCGGCGCCGCGACCACGAACGGGATGCCCGCGTCGGCGCAGGCCAGCGCGACGCCGACCGAGCCGATCTTGTTCGCGGTGTCACCGTTGGCGGCGATCCGGTCCGCGCCGATCACCGCGACGTCCACCAGCCCGCGCAGGATCGTGCTCGCGGCGGCGCCGTCCGGCTGGACCAGGTGCGCGATGCCCTCCTGGGCCAACTCCCAGGCGGTCAGCCGCGATCCCTGGAGCAGCGGGCGCGTCTCGTCCACGTAGACGACCTCCAGCACGCCGCGCGCGTGCAGTTCGCGGACGATGCCGAGCGCAGTCCCCCAGCCGGCCGTGGCCAGCGAGCCGGTGTTGCAGTGGGTCAGCACGCGCAGTGGGCGGCGCTCGACCCGGGACAGGATCCAGTCCGCGCCGTGCCGGCCGATCGCGTGGTTGGCCTCGACGTCCTCCCGGACCACCGCCTCGGCCTCGGCGAGCACGGCCTCCACGCCCTTGGCGGCGAACGGCACCACCCGGTCCACGCCGCCTGCCAGGTTGACCGCGGTGGGCCGGGCGTCCCGGATCCGGGCGATCTCCCCCGCCAGCCGGTCCGCGTCCCAGCCCTCGCGTGCGCCCTGGAGCATGGCCACCGCGACGCCGAACGCGCCGGCCGCGCCCAGGGCCGGGGCGCCGCGCACCGCAAGCCGGCGGATCGCGTCGATCAGGGCGTCCACGTCGGTGATGTCGAGGTACACGACCCGCTGCGGCAGCGCGGTCTGGTCGAGCAGGCGCAGGCCGGTGCCGTGCCAGGCGAGCGAGCGTATCTCGGAGGCCATCGGGGGTCCTTTCCGGGCGGATGAGCGAGCGCCGGGTGGTCGCGGCGGACGCGGAGGCCGCGAACGTGTGCGAAGTCACCGACCCGGCGGCGGACCGCGGGTGGGAGCGAGCGCACGCGGTGGCGCACTACGGATGCTACGTCGCAGCGAAACGCGCTCCCGACCCGCGCCCGGCATCCGGGACGGGTGCGTATCGTCGCGGTAACCCATTGTTCACATCGTGGACAATGAGTCCACATTGTGAACAAGCGCGAGAAGTGCCTGGTGAGGGTGCTAACCTCCCCCGAAACCAGTCGGATGTGATCATCACATCAAGACTCGGACTGGTGCGACCGGAAAGGAGCCGGCTGTGGCCGAAACGTGGCGTTGCGACGCCGTACGTATCGAGTGCCGCGGCCGCTCCATGGCGTGTGACCGTCCGCCGCTTCCGCTCGACAAGCGCGACCTCCGCGGCGTCTGTACCGGCCGCGGCGTCTGTATCGGCCGCGGCGTCCGTAGCCGCCGCACCGGCCGCTGTTGCCGGCGCCCCTGCTGATCGTTCGAGCCTGATCGCCCGCACTCGACCGCCCTCGACCGCACCCGATCGATCGCGCCGACCGCCGACCGCCGATCACGGCACGCGAACGCACCGCAGCAGCCACCACAGCAACCGCAGACACACCAGTCACCGCAGTCGCACCAGTCACCGCAGCCAGCACAGCCCCGCGGAACCGAACGCGCCATCGGGCGCCGAGACCGACGGAACCGCGAGGTTCCGTCCCCCGAACCGCCGACTCCGGGCCGCCCCGCCGGGATCGACTCTCCTCCCAAGGACGCTCATGTACCGCATCACCTCCCGTCACCGCCTGGCCGTGGCCGCCGTCGTCGTCGGCACCGCGCTCGCCGCCACGGCGTGCAACGCCTCCGCCGACAAGGACAAGTCGCCGGCCGCCGGCGGCACGGGCGGCGGGGACGCCGCCAAGAACGTCGTGCTGGTGACGCCCGAACCGATCGGCGTCAACGACTTCCTCAAGCTCGCCGCCACCGGCGCGCAGAACGCGGCCAAGAAGGCCGGCGGCAGCGCGACCGTGCTGGAGAGCAAGGACACCAGCGCGATCCAGCAGAACGTCGAGGCCGCGGTCCGCCAGAAGCCCGCCGTCGTGGTGGCCGTCGGCTTCGAGTTCGCCGACGTGCTCGCCCAGCAGGCCGAGGCCAACCCGAAGCAGCAGTTCCTGTTCGTCGACTCGTGCACGAGCAAGCCGTACCCGAACATCACCTGCGCGACGTTCCGCGAGCACGAGGGCACCTTCCTCGCCGGCGCCGAGGCGGGCCTGCTGACCAAGAGCGGCAAGGTCGGCGCGGTGGTCGCCCTGGACAGCCCGCAGATCCGCCGCTTCTCCGACCCGTTCGGCGCGGGCGCCAAGCAGACCAACCCGGCGAGCGCCTTCACCCAGCTGTTCGTCGGCGGCCAGAAGCCGTTCAACGACCCGGCCCGGGCCAGCGAGCAGACCGCGTCGCTCAAGGCCAAGGACGTCGACCAGATCATGGGCGCCGCCTCCGCCGCGGGCAACCTCGGCGTGTTCAACGCGGCCAAGGCGGCCGGCGTGCAGGCGTACGGCGTCGACGTCAACCAGTGCTCGGCGGCGCCCGGCACCGTCGTGGACAACGTGATCAAGCGCACCGACATCGCGGTCGAGAAGGGTGTCGAGCAGATCTCCGGCGGCAAGCCCGGCGGCGTCACCTCGTACGGCCTCAAGGAGGGCGGCATCACGCTCACCGGCATGGAGCCCGGCGTGGAGACCTCGCAGTGCCTGATCGCCCAGCACCCGGACGTGCTCAAGACCGTGCTCGGTCTGCGCGACCAGATCGTCGCGGGCAGCGTCACCGTGGCCGACCCGGCCACCGCCAAGTAGTGCCGTAGTGCCCCGCCCGGCGACGTTCACCCCGTCGCCGGGCCCGGCACCGAACCGGGCCCACGCTGCGCCGGTGTCGGCTCCACGGACGTCCACGGACGTCCACGGAGGTCCACGGAGGTCCTCCGAGGTCCACGGACGTCCGCGGACATCCACCGAGGTCCGCGGACATCCACGGAGGCCACCGGACGCCCATGAACGTCCACGGATCCGACACCGGCGAACGCCCGCCCTCCCCAGCCCCCTTCGACCGGAGAGACGCCCGATGAACGATCAGCACGCCGCCGCCCCCGGTGACATCGCCGAGGTCGAGATGCGCGGCATCGTCCGGCGCTTCCCGGGCGTGCTGGCCAACGACCGGGTCGACCTGCGGGTCGCGTCCGGCGAGATCCACGCGGTGATGGGCGAGAACGGCGCGGGCAAGTCGACGCTGATGTCGATCCTGTACGGCCTGCAACGGCCCGACGCCGGCCGCATCCTGCTGCGCGGCACCGAGCACTCCTTCGGCTCGCCCGTGCAGGCGATCGCGGCCGGACTGGGCATGGTCCACCAGGGCTTCAAGCTCTTCCCGTCGCTGACCGTCACGGAGAACGTGGTCTACGGCAGCGAACCCACCCGGCGCGGCCTGGTGGATCGGGCCGCCGCCCGGGCCCGGGTCGCCGAACTGGTCGACGCGCACGGCCTGCACGTGCCGCCGGACGCCCGGGTCGCGGACCTGCCGGTCGGCGTGCAGCAGCGGGTGGAGATCCTCAAGCTGCTCTACCGCGACGCGCGCGTGTTGATCCTGGACGAGCCCACCGCCGTGCTGACCCCGGCCGAGGCGGACCGCCTGCTGGACGTCATCCGCGGCCTGGCCCGCTCCGGCCGCACGATCTTGCTGGTCACCCACAAGCTGGGCGAGGTGATGGCGGTCAGCGACCGGGTCACCGTGCTGCGCGACGGCCGGGTCACCGCCCGGCTCGCCACCGCCGAGACCACCCCGGCCGAGATCGCGCTCGCGATGACCGGCCGCCGAATCGATCTGGACCGCACCCACCCGGCCGGCACCCCCGCCGCCGACGTGCTCGACGTGCGCGGCCTGACCGTGTCCGCCGGACGCGGCGCCAAGCCGCTGGTCGAGGACGTGTCGCTGAGCGTGCGCGCGGGCGAGATCGTCGGCGTCGCGGGCGTGGCCGGCAACGGGCAGAGCGAACTGGTCGAGGCGCTGGCCGGATTGCGCCCGATCGCCGCGGGCCGGGTGCTCGTGGCCGGGCAGGACGTCGGCGGCGCCTCGGTACAGCAGCGCCGCAGCGCGGGCCTGGCCTACGTGCCCGAGGACCGGGCCACGGTCGGCGCCGCCCGCGACGCCTCGCTGGCCGACAACCTCGCGATGGGCTTCCACCGCACCCCGCCGCTGGCCGGCCGCGGCGGCTTCCTGCGCCGCGCGGCGATCCGCGAGCACGCCGCGCGCGTGATCGAGCGCTTCGGGGTCAAGGCCGCGTCCTCCGCCGTCACCATCGGCACGCTGTCCGGCGGCAACCAGCAAAAGGCCATCCTCGGCCGGGAGATCACCCACGACGCGCCGCTGCTGCTGGTCGAGCAGCCCACTCGCGGCGTGGACATCGGCTCGATCGAGAACATCCACGCGCGTCTGGTCGAGTATCGCGACACCGGCCACGGCGTGCTGCTGGTCTCCGCCGAGTTGAGCGAGATCCTCGCGCTGTCGGATCGCATCCTGGTGATGTACGAGGGCCGGATCGTCGCCGAACTGCCGCGCGCCGAGGCGGATGTGCACGCCATCGGCCTGGCCATGGCGGGCGGCGGCCCGGCGCGTTCGACCGCCGCGGCCGACCCCGAAGCCGGCGCCGACGCCTCCCCCACCGCACCGACCACCGCCCACCAGGCCTGACGGGTTATCAGATATGACTGCCAGCAAGGCCGGTACGGCCACCGAGCATCCATCCGGCCCGGTCGCACGAGTGGCGCTGCGGGTGCGCGGCGCCGTGTTCTCCCCGGTCACCGTGTCCATCGTGGCCGCGCTGATCCTGGGCGCGATCATCCTGGCCGGCACCGGCGCCGACCCGCTGACCGCGTACCGCTCGGTGCTCACCGGGGCGTTCGGCTCCGAGGGCATCGGCGACACGCTCGGCGAGTGCATCCCCATCGTCGGCCTCGCCCTGGCCCTGGCCATCCCGCTGCGTGCGGGCCTGGTCAACCTCGGCGGCGACGGCCAACTCGTGCTGGGCGGTCTGGCCGCCGTCTCGGTCGGCCTGTACTCGCCCTTCCCCAGCGCGATCACCGTGGTCCTGGCCCTGCTCGCGGGCATGCTCGCGGGGGGCCTGTGGGCCGCGCTCGCCGCCGTCCTGGAGACGCGCTGCGGCGTCCCGCTGCTGGTCAGCAGCCTGCTGCTGAGCTACCCGGCGATGTCGTTCGTGTCCTACATGGTGCGCTTCCCGCTGCTCCAGAAGGGCTCCGGCATCCCGCAGACCGAGCGGCTGCCCGAGGGCGTCAAGCTGCCCGAGTTCGCCGCCGGATCCGGCGCGGGCACCGGGGTCAGCGTGGGCATCGTGCTGATCGTGCTGGCCGCGGTGGTCTACTTCGTGGTCGACCATCGCACCGCCGCCGGCTACGAGGTGCGGATGACCGGCCTGGGCGCGCGCTTCGCCGGCTACGCCGGGGTGGACCGGTCCCGGCTCACCCTGCGGCTGATGTTCGCGTCCGGATCGCTGGCCGGCCTGGTCGGCGCGATCACCGTGCTCGGCTTCCCGTACCGCATGGTCGACGGCGCGCTGACCACGCCCGGCTACACCTGGACCGGCCTGCTCGCCGCGCTGCTGGCCGCCGCGTCCCCGCTGGGCACGGTCGCCGCCGGGTTCTTCTTCGCCGCGCTGACCATCGGCGGCTTCGGCATGGAGCAGGAGACCGCGGTGCCGCAGCAGCTCACCGCCGTGCTCCAAGCCGTGGTGATCCTCTTCCTCGCGGTCCGCGGCGGCGTGTTCCGCAAGGGCGGTTGGTTGCGCCGATTCGGCCGAGGGCCCGACACCACGGCCCACCCACCGCCGGATCTCGAAGCCGGCGTCCTCGAAGCCGGCGCCCCGACGACCGGTGCCCTCGCGACCGGCGGGCTCGACACCGGCGGGCCCGCGACCGGCGCACTCGACACCCGCGCACTCGACCCCGGCGTCGCCGGGCCGCCCGCCCCCGCGCGCGGCGACGGAGGTAAGTGACCATGTCCTTCGACGCCGAACTGATCTTCTCCGCGCTGCGCGCGCTCACCCCGATCCTGTTCGCCGCCCTCGGCGGCGCGCTGTGCGAACGCGCCGGCGTGTTCAACGTGTCGCTGGAAGGCACCATGCTGATCGGCTGCTTCGCGGCCGTCACCGGCAGCTGGTTCGGCGGCGGCGTGTGGGTCGGCGTGATCTCGGCGGTGCTCGCCGCGATGGTCTTCTCCCTGCTGCTGGCGATCGGCGCGGTCACGCTGGGCGCGGACGCGGTGGTGTTGTGCATCGCGCTGAACCTGCTCGCCGTCGGGCTGACCGGCTTCCTCCTGCGTACCGTCTTCGGCAAGCAGGGCACCTTCGGCGACCCGGACCTCGAGGGCCTGCAACCGGTCGACATCCCCGGCCTGGAGTCGGTGCCCTTCCTGGGCCGCGCGCTGTCCGGTCACTCCCCGCTGGTGTACCTGTCCTGGGTCGCCGTCGTGGTGATCGCCGTACTGCTGTCCCGGCACCCGTGGGGCGTGCGGCTGCGCGGTGTCGGCGAGGCGCCGGAGGCCGCCCAGTCGCTCGGCGTCAGCGTCGCCCGTTACCGCTACGCCGCGATCCTGACCTCGGGCGCCCTGTGCGGCCTGGCCGGCGCCCAGCTCGCGCTCGGCAACGTGACGCTGTTCTCCGAGAACATGACCGCCGGTCGGGGCTGGATCGCGGTGGTCGCGGTGATGCTCGGACGCGCGCTGCCGATCGGCGTCCTGCTCGCGGGCATCCTGTTCGGCCTGGTCGAGGCGGTCGGCTTCCGCCTCCAGGGCGAAGGCATGCCGCAGCAGGCCGCCGACGCCGCGCCGTACGTGATGACCCTGGTCGCGTTGTTCCTGGCCACCCGCTCGCGGGCCCGCCGCGGCGCCGCGCCCCCGGGCCGGCTCACCGGCCGCATCCCCCGTCCTCGCCGATTCGCCCGCACCACCTCGGAGTCGCAGCCATGAGCAGCACCACCCGCCCGGCCATACTGCCGATCACCAAGATCCCCAGCAGCGGCCTGCCCGCGCACGCGCTGGTCGTCGGCGACCCGGCGCGCGCCGCACTGGTCGCCGAACGGCTGGACGACGCGCGGCAGATCGGCGCCAACCGCGAGTACGTCAGCTACGCGGGCAGCTGGCGCGGCGTGCCGATCGTGGTGTCCTCGCACGGTGTGGGCGGTCCCGGCGCGGTGTGCCTGTTCGGCGAACTGGCCGAGGCGGGCGTGCGTACCTTCATCCGACTCGGCACCGCGGGCGCGATGGCGCGCGGCGTGGGCGACGGCGACCTGGTGGTGGCCACCGGCGCGGTCCGCGACGACGGGGTGACCCAGCAGCTGGTCCCGGCCGAGTTCCCGGCCTTCTCCACTCCCGAGGTGGTGCTCGCGCTCGATGCCGCGGCCCGCGCACACGCCGCGCCGCACCACCGGGGCGTCGTATGGACCCGGGCCGCGTTCATGCCGGGCGTGCTGGAGTTGCCGATGAAGCCGTACCAGGCGGCCG
Organism: Embleya sp. NPDC008237; assembly: GCF_042956465.1. NCBI lineage: Bacteria > Bacillati > Actinomycetota > Actinomycetes > Kitasatosporales > Streptomycetaceae > Embleya > Embleya sp. NPDC008237. The sequence continues at coordinate 21,775 of NZ_JBIBGL010000002.1, read as the reverse complement.
GGGTGCTCGCGATCGAGATGGAGCTGTCCGCGCTGCTGGTGTTCGCCGCGCTGGGCGGACACCGGGCCGGCGGCGTACTGGTCGTGGACGGGATCGCGGCCGACGACCTGGTCGACGAGTCCGGCAGCTCGACGTACGACCCGCACCGTCGGGTGGTCGCCGAGGGCGTCGAGCGCGGCGTCGTGGTGGCGCTGGACGCGCTGTACCGGCTGGCCCTGGACGAGGCCGGCGAGGCGGCGGAGCGGGCGTGATCGACCTGCTCGTCACCGGCGGGGCGGTGCTCACCGCGGACGCCGCCGACACGTACGTACCCGACGGCGCGGTCGCGATCGAGGCCGGCCGGATCGTCGCGGTCGGCTCGGCGACCGAGACGGCCGCCCGGTATCCGGGGGCGCCGACCCTGGACGCGCGCGGGTGCCTGGTGGTGCCCGGCCTGGTCAACGCGCACGCGCACTCGGCGATGACGCTGTTCCGGGGTCGGGCCGACGACGTCGACCTCCAGGTGTTCCTGGAGCGGCTGGTGGCCGCCGAGAGCGCGGTGCTGACCGCCGAGGTCGTGCGCGTCGCGGTCCGCCTCGCGCTGGCCGAGTCGATCTGGGCGGGGGTGACCACCGCGATGGACATGTACTGGTTCCCCGAGGCGGGGCTCGCGGCCGCCGCCGAGGCGGGCTTTCGGCTGGTCACCGGGCCGACCTTCATGGACGTGCCCGGGCCGCCGGACGGGCTCGACTTCGCCGCGCGGCTGCGCCTGGCGCCCGCGTCGCTCGCCCGCTCGGCGGGTGGCCGAGCGTCCGCCGGCACCGCGCCGGCCCGCTGCGTGACCCCGCACAGCACCTACACGCTGAACCCGGAGCAATTGCTCGCGGTCGGCGAACTGGCCCGCGAACACGACGCGTTGCTGCACATCCACGCGGCGGAGAACGCGGCCGAGGTGACCACCGTAAGCGAGCGGTACGGCCGCCGTCCGGTGGAACTCCTGCACGATCTGGGGCTGTTGCGCCCGGGCACGCTGCTGGCGCACGCGGTCTGCCTCACCGACGAGGAGATCGCGCTGATCGCGGCGTCCGGCGCGGGCGTGGCGCACTGCCCGGTCTCCAACCTCAAGCTGGCCTCCGGCGTGGCCCGGCTGCCCGAACTGCTGGCCGCCGGTGTGCCGGTGGGCCTGGGCACCGACGGCGCGGTCAGTGCCAACGCGCTCGACCTGTTCGGCCCGATCCGCGCCGCCGCGACGCTGCACCGGGTCACCCCGGGCGGCACGCCCGATCCGACCCTGATCGGGGCCCGCACCGCGGTCCGGATGGCCACCGCGGACGGCGCCCGGGCGATCGGGATCGGCGCGCTCACCGGTTCGATCGAGGTCGGCAAGGCGGCCGACCTGGTCGTGCTGGACCTGAATCGGCCGCACCTGACGCCCCGGCACGACCCGTGGTCGATGCTCGCCTACGCGGCCGGCCCCGGCGACGTGCGGGACACGGTGATCGACGGCCGGGTCGTGATGCGCGACCGTCGACTGCTTACGATCGACGAAGGCGCGGCGATCGAGGAACTGAACGCACTGGCCGCCACGCTGCCGAACCCGTCCGGGCGACCTGGTATGAGCCATGGGCTCTCGGACGAGTCGCAACGTCTCCGCGTGAGTCGGAACGACGTCTCGACGTGAGTGGGATGGTCTCGGCATGAGCCACAAGGTCTCGGCATGAGCCGGAAGGTTCTCGACATGAGTCAGGAGGTCTCGACATGAGTTCCACCACGCGCGGCTTCGTCGGTCGACACACGGCCGCCGAACGCGACCCGCGATTGCCTCCGGGCCAGTACGACGCACGCCACGACTTCCCCGTGCTCTCCGCCGAGGTCACCCCCGAACTCGCGCCGGCCGACTGGTCGTTCCGGATCGACGGACTGGTCGACCGGCCGCGCGCGTGGGACTGGGAACAGGCGCACGAGTTGCCCCGCGAGACCTACGACGGGCCGATCCACTGCGTCACCTCGTGGTCCAAGCTGAGCACCGACTTTTCCGGTATCCCGCTGGACGCGTTCCTGGCCGAGGCGGGCCCGCGGTCCACGGCCACCCACGCGGTGGCCTACTCGCACACCGGCTACACCACCAACCTCACGCTCGCCGACCTGACCGGCGGCCGGGCCTGGATCGCGTTCGACTTCGAGGGCGCGCCGCTGACCCCGGCCCACGGCGGGCCCGCGCGGCTGTTGGTGCCACATCTGTACTTCTGGAAGAGCGTCAAGTGGATCGCGGGCCTGCGCCTGCTCGACCACGACGAACCGGGCTTCTGGGAGGTCAACGGCTATCACCATCGTGGTGATCCGTGGGCGGAGGAGAGGTATTCCGGTGACTGAGGCGACCGTGTCGACGAGCGCACGCAGCGGACCGGTCGGGGCCGACGGGTCGGACGGAGCCGGCGAACCCAGCCGGCCGGGCCTGCCGCCGATTCCCGCCTTCGCCGCGCCCGGCCGCGCCGCGCCGAGTCTGCGCGGGAAGGTGGACTGGCAGGCGGGGACCGTGGTCGAGGTGCGCCGCGAGACGCCCAACGCGGTCACGGTACGGCTCGCGCTGCCGGTGTGGCACCCGCACGTCGCGGGCCAGCACTACATGCTGCGGCTGACCGCCGCCGACGGGTACACCGCGCAGCGGCACTACTCGGTCGGCTCGGCGCCGGACGACGAGGGGCACATCGAGTTCACCGTCGACCGTTTGCCCGGCGGCGAGGTGTCCGGCTTCGTGCACGACGTGGCCCGGGTCGGCGACGTCCTGGAGGTACGCGGCCCGCTCGGCGGGTTCTTCGCCTGGCCCGGCGACCGGCCGGCACTGCTGGTGGCAGGCGGTTCGGGACTGGTCCCGCTGATGGCGATGGTCCGGCACCGGCGCCGGCGCGGGTTGACCGTGCCGCTGCGCCTGGTGGCCTGCGCCCGTACGCCGGAAGACCTGTTGTACGCACGGGAGTTGGCCCCACTGCCGGGCGAGGAGCACACCGTGCTGTACAGCCGCGCGGCGCCCGCCGGGTATCCGCATCCGGTGGGCCGGCTCGGCGCGGAGACGATCGCACCGCATGCCGCGGCGGTGCTCGCGGACGAGCGCTACGAGGTGTTCGTCTGCGGCTCGACCGGCTTCGCGGAGCATGCGGGGCGGTTGCTCACCGCGGCGGGGGTGCCGACCACACGCATCCGGGTGGAGCGGTTCGGCTGAGGCAGTGCGGGCGGCCCGCGCGGGGGACCGGCGGGGCTGCTGTCGACCGGGCGGCCGGCGGCACGAACTTCCGTGCCACCGGCCGCTTTTCGCCGCCCACTCGGGCTCACGCCATCCGCACGGGCCGAGGGCTCAGGGACTCAGGACTCAGGACTCGGGGCTGAGGCCGAGGGCTGAGGGATCCAGGGCTCCGGACTCAGGGATCAGGGATCAGGGATCAGGGCTCCCGCAGGATCGGGCGGTCGCCGGTCAGGTCCAGGCGGGCGAAGGTCGCCGTCTCCGGGTGGTCGCCCACGCCCCGGTCGTAGTACGGCTCGTCCGCGTCGGGCCGGCGCACGCCGATCGTCCACCAGCCGGCCTCGCGCGCCGCGTCCAACTCCTCGACCAGGTCGGAGAGGAAGACCAGGCGCTCCGGTCGCGGCTCGCCGATCATCGCCGCGATCGTCCGGTACGAGTCGGCCACCCGCTTGGGGCCCGCGTTCTCGGTGTCGAAGTGGCCGGAGAACAGCGGCAACAACGAACCCTCCGGCGAACTGCCGAACCACGCGCGCTGCGCGGCGACGGAGCCGGACGAGAAGATGTACAGCCAATGCCCCGCCGCGTGCCAGGCGCGCAGCGCGGGGATCGCATCCGGGTAGAAGTGCGAGGTCAGTTCGCCGGACGCGAAGCCCTCGGCCCAGATCAGGCCCTGGAGGGCCTTGAGCGGGGTGACCTTCTCGTCCCGGTCGAGCCAGCCGTTGAGCGCCTCGACGATCCGCCTGGTGTCCGCGTCCGGCTCGCCGATCAGTGCGCGCACGCCGTCGGCCGCCCGCACGACGTCCGGATGGTCGCCGTGTTCGTCCAGCCAACGGGCGAAGTGCGCACGGGAGTACGGGTAGAGCTGCTCCGTGATGAAGCCGGTGGCGCTGGTGGTGCCCTCGATGTCGACGACGACCGTCAGCGGCGTGGTGGTGCCGTCGCTCACGCCGCGTACCCGGCCCAGATCTCGTCGAAGTCCGGGAAGCGGGAGGAGATCGGGTCGCCGGTGAAGTCGCCGATCCAACCGTCCTCGTCGTGGAAGAACCGGATCGCGGCGACCGAGGGCTCGACGCCCATGTCGAACCAGTGGGTGATGCCCTTGGGCACCGAGAGCAGGTCGCCCGCCTCGCACAGCACGGCGTGCACACGGCCGGCGATGTGCAGGTAGAAGATGCCCGCGCCTTCGACGAAGAAGCGCACCTCGTCGTCGTCGTGGGTGTGCTCGGTGAGGAACTTGGCCCGCGCCCCGGCGACCTTGGCCGGCCACTCCGGGTCGTCCGAGGGCTGGAGCCGGATCACGTCGACCTGGATGTAGCCCTCGGCGGCGGTGATCCGGTCCACCTCGGTCCGGTACGCCGCGATCACCTCGTCCTGCGTCGCGCCGTCCGGCAGCTCCACGTCGGCCGTCCAGCGCTCGAACCGCACACCGATCGGCTCCAGCGCGGCGGCGATCTCGACGGGGTCGGAGGTACGCAGGATCTCCTCGGCGGCGTCGGTCTCTGGCCAAACGGTCAGCAAGGACATGACGTCCCTCCTTGGCAACTCAATCGGGGCGGACCCCCCAAGCAACGGATCACCCCCAAAACTACCGTCTCCCCCCAACCCACCCACCCCCAAGCCCACCCCCCGAGACACCCACCCAGCCACCCGGCCCGCCCGGCCATCCAGCCCGCCCGGCGCTTGAGGACCAGCGGGGCCGCAGGCCCCCGCGTGCGTTCACAGCCCGTCCGGCGCTTGAGGACGGCCCGGCCCGCCGCTCAGGCGACTACGCGGCCATCCGCCACCGCCTACGGCAAGTGCCCACCCGCGCGCGCCGCAACAACCGCTTCGACCCGATTGTGCGCCCCCAATTTCCGCATCGCGGCCCGCAGGTAGCTCTTGACCGTCTCCGCCCCCAGCCCGAGCGCCTGCCCCACCTCCGCATTGGTCCGCCCCACCGCAACCAACGCCAGCACATCCGTCTCCCGAGGCGTCAACCGCACCCTCCGCACCCCGCGGCCCTCATCGGCGGGTTCGCCGGCGGCACTCGCGCCCGCCGTCCGCGCCAGCCGCCCGCAGACCTCCCGCAACCGCTCCCCCAGCCCGGGATCCGTCGCGGCCCCGGCCAGCGCCAGCAGATCGGCGTACGCCAGCCGAATCTCCAAGGCCGCCCATCCCGGCAACTCCGCCGCCTGCGCGATCCGTTGCTCGACCTCGCGGGCAACCGCGATCTCGCGCCCGGCGTCCCGCGCGGCGTCACAGGCCGAGGTCAGGATCCCGTCGCCGAAGTCCGACGGCCGCCGCAGCGCCCCGTACAACACCGCCGCCACCCCGCGCCCCGCGAGCACCGGCACCGCGAACACCGCACGCACCCCCTCCGTGGTGACCGCGCGGTCGTACTCGTGGCTGATCGCCGACGCCGCGACATAGTCGACCACCCGAACCGGCCGCCGCGTGGTGATCGCCTTGCCGCCGACCCCGGTCCCCGCCACCACCGTGAGCCCCGCGAGCACGCGCGTCGAGGTCCCGCTCAGATACGAGATCACCAGCCGATCCCCCGCGCCGGGACACGGCCCGGCGAACGCGACATCCACCCCGGTCCGCGCCCGAAACCGCTCGACTGCCCGACCCACCGAATCGCCGACCGAGCCCGCGTACCCGCTCATGCTTCCTCCGTACGTCCGGCCTGCACCGGCCTACACCCGGCCTGCACCCGGCCCGGGACGAACCCGCGTTCGACCCGCCACGAGCCCCACGCCCCCGGCGCAAAGGCAACGTACTGCCGAGCCCCGCATCGCATCACCCCCATTCGGGGGTACACCACTCGCCGCCCCCGCCCACCCCCGCCTACCGTCCCCGACAACAACGCAGAACCCCGGAAACCGTCGAACCACAGCCCCAAAGCCGCAAGGCACCAAGGCACCAAGGCACCAAGGCACCGCAGCACCACCCCTCGCGCCCACGGCACCCCCCGCATTCCGACCAGGCAGGTGACCCGCGATGACCGCTTCCCCGCCCCCGCAGCCCTCGGACGCCCCGGCCCCGAATCGCCTCGCCACCCGCCAGGGCGAACGTACGCCGCCGCTCCCGAACGAGACCATCGGCGCCAACCTGGCCCGGATCGCCGCCACGTACCCCGACCACGACGCCCTCGTCGAGTGCGCGAGCGGCCGGCGCTGGACGTACGCCGAGTTCGACGCCGCCGTCGACGACCTCGCCCGCGCCCTGATCGGCATCGGCATCGAGGCGGGCGACCGGGTCGGCATCTGGTCGCCCAACTGTGCCGAGTGGACCCTCGTCCAGTACGCCTCCGCCCGAGTCGGCGCGATCCTGGTCAACCTCAACCCGGCCTATCGGGTGCACGAGATCGAGTACGCGCTGGCCCAATCCGGCACCAGGCTGCTGGTCGCCGCATCGCGCATCAAGACCAGCGACTATCCGGCGATGGTCACCGAGGTCCGCCCCGCATGCCCGGACCTGGAGCGCGTCGTACACATCGACACCCCGGACTGGCCGGCCCTGCTCGCCGAAGGCGCCACGGTCTCGGTCGAACGGTTGCGCGCCCGCGAGGCCACGCTGCGTCCCGAGGATCCGATCAACATCCAGTACACCTCCGGCACCACCGGCTTCCCCAAGGGCGCCACCCTCTCGCACCGCAACATCCTGGGCAACGGCTTCCAGGTCGCCGAGATCCAGGGCTGGACGGCGGCCGACCGGGTGTGCCTGCCGGTGCCCTTCTACCACTGCTTCGGCATGGTGATGGGCAACCTCGGCGCAAGCAGCCACGGCGCGTGCATGGTGATCCCCGCCGCCCTGTTCGACCCGGTCGCCACGCTGCGCGCCGTGCACGAGGAGCGCTGCACGGTCCTGTACGGCGTCCCGACGATGTTCATCGCCGAGCTCGCGCTGCCCGACCTCGAGGCGGGCAAGTACGACCTGTCCACGCTGCGCACCGGCGTGATGGCGGGCTCACCGTGTCCGGTCGAGGTGATGAAGCGGGTGATCGACCGGATGGGCATGACCGAGGTGACCATCTGCTACGGCATGACCGAGACCTCCCCGGTGTCCACCCAGACCCGCCGCGACGACTCGCTGGAACGCCGCGTCGGCACGGTCGGCCGAGTGCACCCGCACCTGGAGATCAAGGTGATCGACCCGACCACCGGCGCAACCGTGCCCGAGGGTACCCCCGGCGAGTTCTGCACCCGGGGCTACTCGGTGATGCTCGGCTACTGGCGCGATCCCGAGCGCACCGCCGAGGTGATCGACGCAGACGGCTGGATGCACACCGGCGACCTGGCCACGATGGACGCCGACGGCTACGTCTCGATCGTCGGCCGGATCAAGGACATGGTGATCCGTGGCGGCGAGAACGTCTATCCGCGCGAGATCGAGGAATTCCTGTACGGCCACCCCGACATCGAGGACGTCCAGGTCGTCGGCGTGCCCGACGAACGCTACGGCGAGGAACTGATGGCCTGGATCAAACTCCGCCCCGACGCCCCCGAACTCACCGCAACCCGACTCCGCGAATTCTGCACGGGCCGCCTGGCGCACTACAAAATCCCGCGCTACGTACACCTCGTGGACACGTTCCCCATGACGGTGACCGGCAAGATCCGCAAAATCGAAATGCGCGAACACTCCATCGAACTCCTCAACCAACAACCGACCTGACCACCCGTCCCGGCACCTACCCCTCGACGAGGCAGGCAAGAAGGGGCGAGGCGCCTACTTCGAAGCAAGCGCCTGCCTCGACGCACCTGCGCAGAGCGAGTCTGCGCGGCGGCCCCGGCCCCGTCCGGGCCCGTCCTCAGCGCAGCCGCTCGATCGCCTCGCCGATCAGGTGCGGATTGCGGGCGTGGTAACCGCCGTCCGCACCACACACGTCGCGGTACTCGGCCACGATCCGCACCGCCTCGGCGAGGTCGCAGGTTCCGGGGCCAACCACCTCGCGGTACACCACCACAGCCGCGTCCAGGTCGGCTGCGGGGTCGGTAGGCGTCTCCGCCGTTGTGCGAACCCGGCCCTGAGCCCACATGGCCGGCATCAGCCGGTACCGCCCGGCGGCGCGTCCGCCGGCCCGCCCGGCGACCCACCCGGTTGCCCGAGCAGCGCGGCGGCGCCCGCTCGTACGGCGGGCCAATCGGTGTCGGTGCCGCGGGTCATCGCTCGACCCAACCATGTGGCGCGATCGCGCTGTTCGTGGCGGAGCTGCCGCAGGTCGAGAGCGATCCCGGCGGGTGGGCCGGTCGCCTCCAGGTCGGCGATCCGTTCCTCCATCGCGGCGAACAGCTCACGGTCGAATGCGGTGACCGCAGCGATGAAGGCCCCGGTCGGGAGGGTGACCCGGTGGGTCGACGGGGCGGTGAACCCGGTCGGGTCGTCGTCGTCCGGGTCGACCGGATGCGACCAGGTGACGGTCATGGTGTCGGGGTCGGGGTCGGGGTCGGCGTCGGGGTCGGGGTCGGCGTCGGCCGAGACCGTGCGCCGGAACCGGATGTCCGGCGAGGTGCGCAGGTGCCCCACGTCCAACGCGTGACCCGCGTGCCAGGACCTCGCGGCCTCGACCTCCGGCGCAGCCGGCCACGCCACGTCGAGTGACTCGCCCGCCACGAAGTCGAGCAGGTCCGCCGGCACCGGCTCCAGGATCCGTGGCATCAGGTCGACCACGTCCTCCCACACCCGCGCCACGTGGTAGTCCACCCAGGGCGGCGCCGGCACCCCGGCACACCCGCCCGCCGACGACTGCGAGTCCGCCGTACCGTCGGTGTGGCCCGGCAGTTCGTCGCCGCCCGGTTCGATCCGGTACCGGCCGTCCGTCAGGATGAACCAGCCCCATCGAGGGGAGTCCTCACCCCAGGGCCGAACCGCCGAAACCGGACGCAGCACGAACCGAAAGCGCACCATCCGGCGAGTCTCCCAGGCCCGTAGCCCACGTCACCCGGGCGCCCCGGTCCCGAAATGCCGAACGCCGGATGGCGGATGGCGGATGGCGGATGCCGCCGACGGCCGACCGAGCGCACACTCTCATCGACTCTTCATCTTCGTCTCACTCACCGCCCAGCCCCGCGCAGCATCGTGTCGACCATGAGCCCCGCTCGCAAAGATCATGAAGGTCGTAACGGTCGTAACGACGATCGCAAAGGTTGTGAAGGGCGTAACGGTCGTGAGGGCGCCCATCGCGCGGCATGCCTTCGCCGCCGGACCCTCCTCGCTCCGGCGGGAATCGTGCTCGCCTGTGCGACGCTGCTCTGGCTGGTCGTCTCGGGCAACCGCGCCGAGCCGGCCTCGTTCCGCGCCGGGCCGACCGCGCCGGCGGCATCGCCCGAGAGCCCGGAGCCCGCATTGCCCCCGTCGGACACCCCCGCCTCCACCGACGCCCGCACCGACGTCGCCCGAGGCGCCGGCCCGCAGCCCGCCGTCGGCCCGACCATTGTCAACGGCTCGGTCGCGTCCGCCCTCGCCGCCGCGCTGCCCGAGATCACCGGCAACCTGTCGGTGGCCATCCTCGACCCGGCCGACGGCGAACTCGTCGGCTACAACGCCGACCACCCCTACGTCACCGCGAGCATCGTCAAGGTGGACATCCTGGCCACGCTCCTCCTCCAGGCCCAACAGGAGCACCGCACCCTGACCACCACCGAACGATCCACCGCGGCCGCCATGATCGAACACAGCGACAACGACGCCGCCGACACCCTGTGGTCCGCCATCGGCGGCGCCGCCGGCCTCCGCGCCGCCAACACCATCCTGGGCCTGATCGACACCGAAGCGACCGGCCTCTCCTGGGGTTTGACCCGAACCACCGCCGGCGACCAGGTCCGCCTGCTCGACGCGATCACCACCGGCGACTCCCCCCTCGACGCCGCTTCCCGCGCCTACCTCGCCGACCTGATGACCTCCGTCGACGCCGGCCAGACCTGGGGCGTGTCCACCGCCGCCGACCCCGGCACCACCCCGGCTCTCAAAAACGGCTGGCTCCCCCGCGACGCCACCGGCCTATGGGTGATCAACAGCATCGCCCACATCACCCACGCCGGCCGGCCCCTCCTGATCGCCGTGCTCTCCGACAACCAAATCTCCATGGCCGACGGCATGACCCAACTCGAAACAGCAGCCCGGGCAATCGTCCCGGCTGTGGCCGGCGCCCCGAACCGAGCGGGGTGGGTCGCGCCTCCCGCCCTCACGCATCGCGGCGGGTGAAGGTCAGGGTTGCCAGAAGTAGGGCCGCCGCCGTGTAGCCGGCGAGGAGGGCGGTGCCGGGCCAGGGGGCTATGGGGAGTCGGTCGAGGTTGTGGGTGGTGGTGATGGCCAGGCCGGCGGTCATGGGTGGGAGCTTTTCGAGGCGGTCGTGCCAGGTGGGGTCGGTGATGGTTTGTACGAGGAGAGGAAGGATGTAGAGGAGGGTGAGGAGCACGGTGACGGCGCCGGCCGTGTCCCGGATCGTGATGGCGACGCCGAGGGACAGCAGGGCGATCAGGATCAGGTAGAGGACCGTGCCTGCGGCTGCGCGCAGGGTCGGGCCGTCCGTCGGGGACAGGGCGGGGTAGCCGTGTTCGGGGGTGAAGCCGTTGCCGGCCAGGATCGTGCGCCCCGCCCACAGCGACCCGAGCACCGCGAGCGTGCCCGCGACCGCGACCATCGCCACGAGCAGCAGTGCCTTGCCCGCGAGCAGCGTGCGACGGCGTGGGAGCGCGGTCAGGGACGTGTGGATCATCCCGGTCCCGTATTCGTTGCCGATCACCGACACCGCGAGCAGGACGACCGCGATCTGACCGACCCGGATGCCGATCAGGCTGTCCTTGGTGGTGTCCTCGAAGCAGCCGGTCGGCGTCGGGCAGTGCGAGGTGTGCATGGCCGAGGTGCTCAGCACGCTCACCAGCACGGTGACCGTGATCAGGCCGAGCAGCAGCCAGGCGGTCGAGCGCACCGTGTGCAGCTTGGTCCATTCGGCGTGCACGGCGTTTCTCATGTGTCCCGCCGGTGCAGCCGCCATCCGGCGAAGACCAGGGCCACCGCCGCGTAGCCGCACAGCACGCCCAGCCCGGTCCACGGCCCGATCGTGCTGTCGTAGCGGTCGAACGTGCGCTGGATGGCGAACCCGGCCGCGGGAGTGAGCCGTTCCAGCCAGGTCGCGGTGGAGACCGACAGGCCGCTGCCGATGATGCGCGGGAGCAGGAGCAGCGCGAGCACCACGGCGATCGCGGGTGCGGCTCGGCGCAGGATCGTACCGATCGCCAGTGCGAGCATCGCGACCAGCGCGAGCAGCGCGGCCGTCCCGATCAGCGCACGCAGCACGTTCGGGTCGGAAAGGCCGGCCGGTATGCGGTCCTTCGAACGTTCCACCGGGCCGGTGATCAGGAACGCGCCGAAGGCGCCGAGCAGTCCGACCACGAACGTGGCCGCGCCGAGCACGATCGCCTTGGCGGCGAGCACCCGCCCTCGTCGGGGCACGGCGGCGAACGTGGTGCGGATCGTGTCCCGATGGAATTCGGCGGTGATCGACAACACCCCGAGCGCCACCACCGCGATCATGCCGATCAGTACGCCGCCGAGGATCGTCTGGGTGCCGTCGTCGCCGAACCGGTCCAGGCCGATGTCGCCGCTGCCGATCACCGTGAACGTGCCATCGGCCTCGGTGAAGCCCGGCGGCGGGCCGGCGTCGGGGCGGTCGACGGCCGGGCCGGAGGGGCCCGTCGAGCCGTCCGGTCCCACCCGGTTGCGCCAGGGCCCGGTCGGCTGTTGCGGTTGCGCGGGGGTCAGGCTCACATGGTCGAAGGTGGCCTTGCCGGTGGTGGTCTGCCCGGAGATGCCCTCGCTGCCGAACTGCCGCTCGACCTCGACGGCGTCCGGTGAACCGACGTACAGCCCGATTCGGGCGGTCTGCGGGAGCCTGCCCGGATCGACCCGGCCGACCCGGCGCCAGGCGCTGCCGTCGCTCGACTCGTACGCGGTGATCGTCCGACCGGCCCGGACCAGCTTGAGCCAGCGCGGGGCGGGTCCGCCGCCACCCGCCTGGTCGCGGCCGTACGCACTCTGCAACCGGACTCCGTGGTCGGGGGTGACCACCACCGCCGCGTACGCCGCGCCCCGCGCGTCGCTCGCCCGGATCATCAGGCCCGCCTTGGCCCGACCGGCGCTGCGTTCCTGCGTCGTCACGCGCGCGATCAGTTCGCCGTCGCCGGTCAGCTCGCGCTCGACGAACTGCCCGCCGTCCATGAAGTGCTCGGCCAGGTCGACCTTGCCGCCCCCACCCTCGCCCGCCACATCCCGGGTGCCACCGGTGCCGCTCGCGATCAACAGCCCGACGAGCACGGTCAGCACGGCCGCCGAGATCAGCGTGAGCAGCCAGCGGCGGACCGACCTGAGCTTGGTCCACTCGGCGAGCAGCAACCGGCCGAACGTGTCCCGCCCGCCGGTCAGCGTGCTGCGGTACGGCGTGGTCGTGGGGCCGCTCATGCCCGCTCCTCGACTTCGCCGGGGGCGCGGAAGTCGACCGCGTCCCGGGTGAGTTCCATATAGGCCTCTTCGAGCGAGGCGCGGTGCTCGGCGATCCCGGTGAACGGCACGCCGTGCTCGGTGAGCAGCCCGATGATGCGCTCGGCGGACAGACCGGTGACGGTCAGCGCGTCACGCTCGGTCGCGGCGACGGTCGCGCCGGCGCCGGTCAGCACGGTCATCGCCTCGCGGCGCTGTGCGGTACGCAGCACGATCCGGCCGCCGGACGCGACCGCGAGCAGTTCGCCGATGCTCGTGTCGGCGATCAGCCGGCCGCGACCGATCACCACGAGATGGTCGGCGCTGTCCTCCAGTTCGCTCATCAGGTGGCTGGACACCAGCACCGCGCGCCCCTCCGCGGCCAGCGAGCGCAGCAGCCCCCGGATCCACACCACGCCCTCGGGGTCGAGGCCGTTGACCGGTTCGTCGAGCATCAGCATCGGCGGGTCGCCGAGCAGCGCGCCGGCTATGCCCAGGCGCTGCCGCATGCCGAGCGAGAAGCCACCGGCGGGCCGGCGGGCCGCCGACGTCAGGCCCACGGTCTCCAGTACGTCGTCCACCCGACGTGCGGGCAGGCCGTTGGAGTGCGCCATCCACAACAGGTGGTCGCGAGCCGGGCGGGCCGGGTGCAGCGCCGCCGCGTCCAACAGCGAGCCCAGTTCGCGCAGTGGCGTGCGCAGCGTGCGGTACGGCCGGCCGCCGACCAGCGCGGTGCCGTCGTCGGGGCGATCGAGGCCGAGGACGATCCGCATCGTCGTGGACTTGCCGGCGCCGTTGGGTCCGACGAAGCCGGTGACCTGGCCCGGCTCGACGGTGAACGACAGCCCGTCGACGGCGGTATGCGGACCGTAGCTCTTGCGCAGGCCGCGCACTTCGATGGTTGCTTCCATGTCCATGAGGCTATGAATTCGGCCGGCCTCGGGGCATCACGCATGCGAGCCAACTCGGTTTCCCCGCGCGGGGGGAAGCTCGCGGCCGACCTCCCCGATACGGGGGAGGCGGATTCCCCGGCCCGGGGGAAGCGGGCCCGGCGGCCCGACCGAGACAATGACGTCATGAAGCACAGCGATCCGATCCCGGGCCGCGCCCCCGAACCCGGTCGGTGGCGCGGCAGATCGCTGTGGCACGTGCAATCGTGGCGAACACAAGGGTGGCGACCACGACCATGGCGTAGGGAACCGCTGTGGTGTTCCTTCGGGGCCGGGGTGGCGCTCGGCCTGTTCTCGCTGCCGGAGACGGTGGTGCGCACCGCACTTCGTTCCGGCCAGGCGGCGGGAATGTTGTCGGTTGCGCTGATCCTGGGCCTGTGCGCGACGGTGCCGTTGGTGTTCGCGCCGCGCCGCCCGGCGACGGTCGCGGTGACGGTGACCGCGGCGGCGGTGCCCACCGGGGTGCTCTATCAGGGTGTTCCGATCGCCGGGTCGATCGCGATGCTCGCCGCGTGGGTGGCGCTGGTGCGGATACGGGTGCGCGGCGCGCGCACCCGCACCGCCGAGCGGGACGCCTCTCGGCACGCGATCGAAAGCACCCTGCTGGAGTTCACCGCGCGCGGCGAACGAGCCAGGATCGCTCGGGAGTTGCACGATGTCGTCGCCCACCACATCTCGATGATCTCGGTGCAGGCCGAGACCGCCCGACTGACCACTCCGGGCATGCCCGAACAGGGCGCCGAACGGCTGCTCGCAATCGGCGACACGGCCCGCACCGCGCTGACCGAGATGCGCCGCCTGCTCGGGGTGCTGCGCGAGGACGCGGGCGCCGAGCCGACCCGCCGGCCGCAGCCGGGCCTCCAGCAACTGCTCGATCTGATCGACGAGTCCCGGGACTTCGCCGGCGCAGGCATGCGGCTGATCGTGCGCGGGCGGATCGCCGTGCTCGACCCGGGCGTCGAGCTGGCGGCCTACCGCATCGTCCAGGAGTCGTTGACCAACGCCCGCCGCCACGCACCCGGAGCCGCCGTGGACGTACTGCTCGACTACTCCGACGAAGATCTGCTGCTGGTGCGCGTACGCGACAACGGGCCCGGCCCGCACATCGGTCCGCGTACCGGCACCGGCCCTGGCGGGCACGGCCTGCTGGGCATGCGCGAGCGCGCGGCGAGCGTGGGCGGCGAGGTGCGCGCCGGGGCCACGTCGATGGGCGGCTTCGTGGTCGAGGCCACGCTCCCGGCCCCCCGAGTCGCGGGCACGGGTGGACCGGCGGACACCGGCGGCATATCCGGCGCCCGGGGCCCGACCGGCAGCGCGGGGCTTGCCTGCTCCGGGAGCACGGGATGAACGGGCAGGCGGCGTTGCGGATCGTGGTGGCCGACGACCAGGAGGTGGTCCGAGCCGGCTTCGCCGCACTCCTCGACACCCAACCGGACTTCACCGTGGTCGGCACCGCCGCGGACGGCGCCGAGGCGATCCTGCACTGCCGCGAGCAGCGCCCCGACGTCGTGGTGATGGACGTGCGCATGCCGGTGATGGACGGCATCGAGGCGACCCGCCGCATCCGCGCCGGCGGCGTCGACGGCGAACCGCCCCGGATCCTCATGCTGACCACGTTCGACCTCGACGAGCACGTCTACGACGCCCTGGTCGCGGGCGCGGGCGGCTTCCTGATCAAGGACGTGACCGCCGAACGCCTCTTCGACGCGGTCCGCGTGGTGGCGGCCGGCGAGGCACTCCTCGCACCGAGCGTCACCCGGCGACTGATCGGCGAATTCACCCGCCTGCGACCACGCCCGGCCCCACCCGGTCTGGCCGAGCTCACCCCACGGGAGGTGGACGTACTGCGCCTGGTCGCCGAGGGCCTGTCGAACGCCGAGATCGCCACGCGCCTGGTGGTCGGCGAGGAAACGGTCAAGTCGCACGTAAGCCGAGTACTACGCCGACTCGGCCTGCGCGACCGAGTCCAGGCAGTGGTCATCGCCTACGAATCAGGCCTGGTCATCCCACGCACCGGCACCCACTGATCCCCGCCGCGCCCCGCAAAAGTGGCTGTGCCGGCGGCAGCGGTGGTGGTGGGACCGCGGCGGCGGGACGGCGGCGGTCGTGGCGGCATCGGCGGCGGCGGGGCGGAGACGGATCCTGCGGCGGAGGGCGGGAGAGGTGGCGGCGGGGCGGTGGGATCCGGCGAGTCCGAGTGCGTCTCCGGTGCCCACCGGGAGATCATCGAAGGATGAATACGACAGTGCACCTCGCCCAGCAGGCCGAGGCGGACGAATTGCTCGGGCGCAGTGCGTTGGCGGCGCTGGTCGGCATGCTCCTGGATCAGCAGATCCCGATGGAATGGGCCTTCGCCGGCCCGTACACGATCGCCCAACGCCTGGGCCGCACCGACCTGGACGCGCACGAGATCGCCGAGTACGACCCGGACGGGTTCGCCGAACTCCTGTCCACCAAGCCCGCCGTGCACCGCTATCCCGGGTCGATGGCGAACCGCGTGCAGCAGTTGTGCCGGTATCTGGTCGAGCACTACGACGGCGAGGCAACCGCGGTGTGGGCCGACGCGACGACCGGCACGGAGTTGCTCAAGCGGCTCCAGGAGTTGCCCGGCTTCGGGAAGCAGAAGGCGCAGATCTTCCTGGCCCTGCTCGGCAAGCAGTACGGCGTGACTCCGGACGGTTGGCGCGAGGCGGCCGGCGGCTACGGCGAGGTCGGCTCGCACAGGTCGGTCGCCGACATCACCGGCCCCGAGTCACTGGCCAAGGTCCGCGCACACAAGCAGGAGGCCAAGCGCGCGGCCAAGGCCGCCAAGGCAACAAAGGAATCCTGACCGACCCGATGTCGCGGCCGGCCCCCTCCACGGGCCCCCCGGCCGCAACGCCGCGCCGAGCCGCGGGCCGCACCCCCACCCCCACCGCCACCGCCACCGCCACCGCCACCGAGATGGGCTGCCCACAAACCCGCACCCTCGCTCCCCCCGCACCAACACGGGCCCCCAGCCGACCACACACCCGGCGCCGCTCCCACCCTCGCCCCAACCTCCGCAGGGCCCGCCGCTTCCCGCGCCGAGCCCCCCGAAGCCCCCATCCCCGAAGCCCCCTCCCTCCAGCCTCAACCCCCACCCAACGCCGCCCCGCGCACCATCACGCCCCCGGCGCCGCGCCCGCCCCCGCCCCCGCAGCCGTCGCCGCATCCCGCACCGAGCCCCCCGAAGCCCCCGCACCCGCACCCGCCGTCGAACCCCGCACCGCATCTCCCAAAGCTCTCGAACCGTCCGAACCGCCCGAGCCCCCCGACCCCTCCGAACCCTCCGAACCCCTCACACCCGAACCTCCCGCCCCCGCATCCCGCCCCTGCCGCGGCAGGAACAAGGCCGCCGTCGCCGTGAGCAGGGTCGCCCCGCCGAGGATGTACCAGGCCCGGTCGTACCCGTCGAGCGTGGCCGGTGCGCCCACCGCCGCCACGAATACCGCGACACCGAGGGCCGATCCGACCTGGCGCAGCATGGTGATCACTCCCGAGCCGGTGGCGAACCGGTCCGGCGTCAGTGCGCCGGTGGCGGTGGCGATCAGCGTGGGCAGGATCAGGCCGACGCCGATGCCGGTGAGGATCGAACCGGGCAGCAGGTCGCTCGCGTAGTGCGCGTGCGGTTCGAGCCGGACGATCCACCACCCCAGTCCCGCACCGAACGAGAGCCCGCCGACCAAAACCAGCGGTCCGGGTCCGAACCGGGCCACGTAGCGGCCGGCCAGAATGCTCACGAACGGCACACACAGCGGTCCGGGCACGGTGCCCAGCCCGGTGCGCAGCGCGCTCCAGCCCCACACGGTCTGCATCCACATCGAGCCGGAGATCAACATCCCCGCGAACGCGACCCCGAACAGGGTGTTGGCGATGCCCGAGACCGCGTAGGTCCGGTTGCGCACCAGCGCACCCTCGACGACCGGGCGCGGATGGCGCGCGTTGCGCAGCAGAAAGCCGGCCGCGAACAGCAGCGTGAGCACCCAGACGCCCACCGTACGACCGGCCGACCAGCCCCAGTCCGGCGCGCGGACCACGCCCAGCGACAGCGCACCGATCGCCGCGGTCAACAACGCGGCGCCGAGCAGGTCGGGCAGCGGACCGCGGTCGGTGGGCGCCGGGTCGGGCAGCCGACGCGCGCCGAGTACCAGCGTGAACACGCCGATCGGCAGGTTGACCAGGAAGACCCAGCGCCAACCGGGTTCGAGGAGCAGCCCGCCCAGGACCGGCCCGAGGGCGGCGGCCAGTCCGCCGATCGCGGCCCACGCACGGATCACCGTGCCGCGCCGCTCGGGCGGATAGGAGGTGAGCAGCAGGCCGAGCGACGCGGGCATCAGCAGCGCGGCGCCGACCGCCTGGATCAGCCGGGCGATCACCAGAACCGCGAGCGTGGGCGATGCGGCGCACAGCGCGGACGCCACGGTGAACACGGCGATCCCGGCCAGAAACGCACGCCGGTGGCCGATCCGGTCGGAGAGTCGGCCGGCCGGTACCAGGAGCGCGGCGAAAACCACGGTGTAGGCGTTGAGCACCCAGGACAGGTCGGCGAGCGAGGCGTCGGACCAGGTATCGGCCAGCGACGGCATGGCCACGTTGACGATGAACAGGTCGAGATTGACGAGTACGACGCCTGCGCAGACCAGGACTGCGGCGAGCGCGCGGGGCGGGTGATCCGGATCGGTGCTGGCCATGAAGGCGCGGCCCCCTTGGTCGAGTTCTATGACGAAACTCAAGGTAGGGCGCGTAAGTTCTATAATGCAACTCACTCAGTTCCATGAAAGGACTCACCGGCTAGAATGGCGCCATGCGTCGGAAGAGTTTTCAGGAGATGTCCTGCTCGGTCGCCCAGTTCCTGGAGGTGGCCGGAGAGTGGTGGACGATGCTGATCGTGCGGGACGCCTTCCTGGGCGTGACCCGCTTCGACGACTTCCACGAGCGGCTGGGCATCTCCCGCAATGTGCTCACCCAGCGGCTGGAACACCTGATCGAGCACGGGGTCCTGACCCGCGAGGCGTACCAGGACAAGCCGGCGCGCTACGACTACCGGCTCACCGACAAGGGCCGCGCGTTGTGGCCGGTACTCAACGCGATGCGTCAGTGGGGCGACCAGTGGGCCGCACCGGACGGCCCGCCGCTGATCGTCACGCACACCAACTGCGGCCAACCCACCACGGCCGTGCACGTCTGCTCACACTGCGGCGAACCGCTGACCTCGCACGACCTGCGCGCCTCGGCCGGCCCGGGCGCCCGAGACGGACTCCTCGACGGCCTGCCCCGCCAGGCAACACCCAGCGCCTGAAAGCGACGCCCGACGCCCCCGAAACCCGATACCCCGCAGCCCACGCCCGGCGCTCCACACCCGGCGCTCAGCGCCCCACGCTCGGCACCGGGCGCCCAAAGCCCGCCCCCGAGCAACCGGCACGCGCCGGCCGAGCAGTCACAGCCCGGCCGGCATTCGAACCGAAAGACCTACAAGGTCAAAGACCCCACGGGGCCAAGGATCAAAGACCCCAGGATCAAAGACCCCAGGGTCGAAGACCCTCGAAGAACCAAAGCCCCCCGAAGGACCGAAGCCCTCGAAGAACCAATGCCCTGGAAGGACCAAAGCCCGCGAAGAACCAAGGCCCGCACAGGACCAAAGCCCCAGAAGGCCCAAAGCCCCCGAAGGCCCCGAAACCCCGCAGGATCACAACTCCGGCGGAGCCGGCGGCGCCGTCGGCAGAACGGTGAATCCGAGCTTCGTGAGGGCCCGCGAGACCTCCGCCGCGCTGAAATCACGCGGAAGTTGTCCCGTGATCACCGATCCCACCTGCTTGACCGGATAGGTACGGCGCCCGATACGGACCGATTCGCCGGTGATCGGGTCGGGCTTGACCCCGCTCATCGCGCGCTCCACCTCGTTCATCTGCAGGTGGAAGGACTGGCCAGCGATCGTGCAGCGCATATTGCCTCAGCAAAGGAAGGGGTGAGTGCTACCGGTGTGGCAAGTCTTGCGCAGTCCCGGCCGCAAGCACAGTCCACGACCGCCGTCCGGGGTCCAGCCGGGTAATGCGGGGTGATATGTCACATCGTGTCAGGTCGGGTTCCGGCCCCGTACACCCATCATGCACCCATCCGGCAAAAGCGGAATGGCTCGTTCCACCGCAGACAACGCCCACCGCCGTCTGTCACCCTGCTCCGGGCAGTGACCAACCGTCGACCATCCGGAGTTACCTCGGGGAGGACGAACGTGAACAGGCTCCCGAACGCGCCCGTCACCACAAAGGTCGCGTCCCCACCGCTAAAGGTCGCGTCCACACCGTTGTGGGCGGAGTTCGGCCGCACGCTGCGGACCCGGCGCCGCCTCGCGGGAATGACGCAGCAGCAGCTGGGGCTACGCGTCGGCTACCACCACAGCCTGATCAGCAAGCTGGAGGCAGGTCTGCGTGAACCCCCCGCCGGCCTACCGCGCCGACTCGACGATCTCCTGGACACCGGCGGGGACCTGTCCGCGCTGTTGACGAGCCGATCGATTCCGCCGCCCGCCCTGCATCGCACCCACTTCTCGGTGATCCCCGGTGGCGAGGCACCCGCCGGTCTGGCGCCGCTGGCCGACCGGTTCTGGCCCGATCGGCTGCCGTACCACGGGCTGCCCTGCCCGCTGCACGGCAAGGACGGCTGTCACGAGTGCGAGGTGCCGCCGTACGCGGACGCGCTCACCATCCTGGGCGACATCGACGGGACGAACCCCGCCGGTGTCGACCCCGACGTCGTACACGTGCTCACGGCCCTGCTCGGCGGCTACACCCAGGCCGGTCTGCACGGCTCCACCACCGGACTGGTCGGCTCGGTCGAGTACGTGCTGCGCCGGATCGTCAGTTGGGCCGAATCGCTCAACGCGCACGGCCGTTCCCCGCACGCCCAGCTGCGCCTGGCCGCCGACTACGCCCAGTTGGCCGGTCGGTTCCGGATGCAGCAGGGGCAGAGCGTGATCGGCATGGCCTGGTACGACCGCGGCCTCAACTGGGCCGACGTGTGCGAGAGCCCGGGCGCCCGCGCGTCGCTGCTCGGCGACGTGTGCTCGTTGGCCCGCCTGGACGGCGACGCGGCGGCGGCGCTGGCCTACGCCCGCGCGCTGGAGGCGGTGGACGCCGGCCGGGCCTGGATCACCACGCTGGCCCAGCTGTACCAGGCGCGCGGACACGCGCTCGGCGGCGACATCGCCGAGTGTCGGCAGCGCATCGCCACCGCACATCGACACGTGAGTCGGTTCGACGAACGCGACCGGGCCGAGGCGCCGTGGTTGACCGGGCTGGCCGGTCGGCTGCGGATGGAGGCCACCATCGGCGGCGCGTTGCGCGATCTGGCCGCGCGTACCGGCGACCTGGCCTCGGCCCGCTCCGCCGTCAAGTCGGTACAGGCGGCACTCGACCTGCTGCCGGTGCCGATGCAACCGGCGCGGGTGTTGCTTACGGTGCGCCTGGCGGACGCGCTCGCGTGTGCCGGCCAGCCGGACGCGGCGGTGCTCGCCGCCGCGCCGGTGGTGCACGAGGCGGCGGGACTGGGCACGGCCACCACCAATCGGGAACTACTGAGCCTGCGTCGGCGTCTGACCCAGCATTGGAGCGATCTGCCCGAGGTCCGCGACCTGTTGGAGCAGATGCCCGGTCACTGAGAGGCGGATCGGCGCAGGTCCCGGGGTCGTCGGAACAGCCCCGGAGCAGGCACCGAAATCAGCGAACGGCCGCCCGATCGGTTGACCCGGCACTCCCGCGACTCCCGGGGTCTGCTTGGCGTTTGCCAGAATTTGCCGGCCGTTGCCGATCACTTCACCAAGTCCCCACACCCGTGTGAGTGTTTCGCTCGCTCGGGCACGAACCCGGCCTGCACGGTCGCCCGCGTCGCTCACAAGGCGTACGCGGCGCATGCCGGCGACGTGGTCGAGGTCTGCCTTCCACCCAAGGAGCCTCGATGAATCGCAGAACGACCACGGCCGGGACCGTCCTGGCCATGCTCGCCGGTTTGGCGATCGGCGCGGCCGGACCCTCGGCCGCCGCCGACCCGTCCCCTCCCCCCGCCAACCCCCAGGCACTCGCGGTATCCGCCGCCGACCGGGCGGCCGCCAGCGGCCTGGACAGTCTCGCCAAGG
>NZ_JBIBGL010000001.1:840049-864662 GCF_042956465.1 Embleya sp. NPDC008237 | reverse complement strand
TCCTCCCCGTCATGGCCCTGTTCCTCCTCCTCCCCAAGGGCCGCACCAACACCCCGGCGGCGCAGGAGTCCCGGGAGACCACGGCCGCCGCCTGAGCAGCCGGCACGCATGCGCGAAGGGCCCGATCCGTACCTCGGATCGGGCCCTTCGGGAATCCACGTATGCGGCGCCGGTCGCCCCTTCGCGAGCGCTCAGGCGAACAGCGCCTTGCCCCAGTAGTCGTCCGCGCCGCGCACCCCGCCGGGGCAGGCGAACAGCGCCGAGCCCACGTGCTGGATGTACTCGTTCATCGCGTCCTTGGCGGCCAGCTGCTGCTGAAGCGGGATGAAGCCCTTGCGCGGATCGCGCTGGTAGGCCAGGAAGAACAGGCCCGCCTCCAGTCGGCCGAGCCCGTCCGAGCCGTCCACGAACGAGTAGCCGCGGCGCAGGATGGTCGCACCGTGGTTGGAGTCGGGGTGGGACAACCGCACGTGCGAGTTCTCCGGCAGCGCCTTGAGCGGAACCACGTCGTGCTCGCCGGTCGCGCCGTGCGGCGCGCCGACGCCCTTGGACCGGCCGATCACGTCCTGCTGCTCCTGCAGCGAGGTCCGGTCCCAGGTCTCGATGTGCATCCGGATCCGGCGGGCGACCAGGTACGACCCGCCCGCCATCCACTGCGGGCCCTCACCGGCCGGCACCCACACGTGCTCGCGCAGTCGGTCGGTCTCGGTGCCGGCGATGTTGCGCGTGCCGTCCTTGAACCCGAACAGGTTGCGCGGGGTCATCGCCTCGGGCGTGGTCGAGGAGGTCTTGCCGAAGCCCAGTTGGGACCAGCGCACCGACACCACGCCGAAGCCGATCCTGGCCAGGTTGCGGATCGCGTGCACCGCGACCTGCGGGTCGTCCGAGCAGGCCTGGACCGCGATGTCGCCGCCCGAGCGCTGCGGGTCGAGCTTGTCGCCCGGGAACAGCGGCAGTTCGGCGAGCGCCTCGGGCTTCTTCGCGGCGATCTGGAACCGGTCCCTGCCGTCCTTGGTGAACAGCGAGGGGCCGAACCCGACGGTGAGCGTGAGGTTGTTCGGCGGCAGGCCGACCGCCTCGCCGGTGTCGTCCGGCGGCGACTCCGGAACGCCGCTGTCCGCGCCGGTCCCGATCGCCTTGCCGGCGGTCATCGCGGCCGCCGCGGCGGTCCACTGCTGCAGCATGCGGACCAGCTTGGCGCGGTCGTCGGTGATCACGTCGAAGACGCAGAAGTGCAGCCGGTCCTGCACCGGGGTGGCGATGCCGGCCTGGTTGACGCCGTGGAAGTCGACCGCGCCCAGGACCGGCGCGGACGACTTGTCGTCGGTCCCGGTGACGGCGGTGGCCACCCCGCCGGCTGCGGCGGCGCCGACCACGAGCGCGCCGCCGGTCCAGCCCAGCAGGGCCCGTCGACTGACACCGTCGCCCGACGGCTCGACCGTTTCGGTGCCGTGTTCGCTCTCGGTCATGAGGCCCTCCCTATGGACGTTCGGTGCGGCCGGCGACGTGTCCGGCCACGGGTGGCGGCCGGTTCGCGGCCCGTAGCGGTGTGCGGCACGACTAGGCGACGACGCCGGCCAGCTTGGACAGCGGCTCGCCGAGCGCGTTGACCGCGTCCGAGAGTTCCTTGCGCTTGGCGTCGTCGACGGTGTCGTAGGAAACGTAGCCCTCGCCCTGCTTGTACTTGTTCAGCAGGCCCTGGATCTTGGCGAACTCGCCGTCGAGGGTGCCGGCCAGCGCCGCGTCCTTCTCCGCCACGTACGGCTTCAGCAGGTCGAACGCCTTCTTCGCGCCGTCCACGTTGCCCACGAAGTCCCACAGGTCGGTGTGGCTGAACGCCTCTTCCTCACCGGTGACCTTGCCGGTGGCCACCTCGTCGAGGAGTTCCTTGGCGCCGTTGGCGATCGAGGTCGGGGTGATCTCGGCCGTGCCCACCTTCGACTGGAGCGTCTTGAGGTCGGCCAGCAGACGGTCGGCGTAGCCCTTCTCCGCGTCGGTGATCTGCCCGGTCGTCCACAGCGCCTTCTCGATCCGGTGCCAGCCGGACCACTCCTGGCCCGGCTCCAGGTCCGCCTCACGGGCGTCCATCTGCGGGTCGAGGTCGCCGAAGCTCTCCGCGACCGGCTCGATGGTCTCCCAGCCCAGGCGCGACTTGGGGTAGAGGTCCTTGGCCTTGGCCACGTCGCCGGCCTTGACCGCGTTCACGAAGTCGGTGGCGATCGGCAACATCTGGTCGACCGTCGTGGTGGTGAAGGCGCGGTAGTGCGCGACCGCCTGGGCGAGTCGGGGGTCGACCGGCTTCTCGGCGGGGGTGCCGGCGACGGTGATCGTCTGCCGGATGCCGTCGCCCTTCATGCCGGGCTTGCAGGCGACCTCGTACGTGCCGGCCTTGATCTCGAAGTTCAGCGTCGCCGAGGTGCCGGGGCCGATGTTCTCCCGCTCGGTGACGATCCGGTCGCCCTGGGCGTAGACGTACAGCTCGGTGACCTGGTTGCCCTTGTTGGTCACCTTGATGCTGTTCTTGCCGGCCGGCCAGTCCTTCTTGGCGACGTCGCAGGACTTGTCCTTGGCGGTGACCTTGACGGCGTCGCCGGAGGATTCGTCGCTGCTGCTGCACGCGGTGAGTGCCAGCGGCAAGGCGAGCAGCAATCCGGTGCCCAGCACGCTCACGCGGGCGGCAGGACGGCGACGGACAACAGACATGGACTCTCCCGGGGACGAGAACAAGCGAAGACGGGTCGAGGCCCGGCAGACGAACGAGAGGAACCGGCTGGAACCGCAGGGACCGCAGGACCGGCAGGGACACGCAGGGACATGCAGGGATACAGAAGTGGGACAAAAAGCAATTATTAGGCAAGGCTAACCAAGCCTAGGCTTGGCTTATTTTGTCAGCCGAATGTCCCCAGACAGTCAAGCCGAAGTAAAGGCCCGCCTTGCCGCGCGTGGATCGCATCACGTCCGGCCCGACCCCTGTGGCGCGGCAAAGCATGGCAAGCCCGATAAATGCATAAGGTCGTGCCAAGTCCGCGCAATCCGGAGTCGTCGTGATCACCTCGGAGCAGCCCACCGCAGCAACCCGCCTGCGGCTCCGTCGCCGACCCGAGCGATCGTGCGCCCGCCGCCGGAAGCCCGATGGCGACGAATCCGGCTTCGCCGCCGAACTCGCCGACCCACCCGGGCGGTCGGCACGCCCGGACGCACCCCCGAACCACCCGAACGCACCGCCGGCACGCCCGGACGCGTGCCGCAGCGCATCCGTCCACGCGCCTCGCCGGCCCTTCGGTCGCGAACCCGACCCACGGCCTTCGGCTCGGTCGCCGCGAAAAGCGCCGGTCACGGGGGCGATCCCGACCACCGCCGGCAACGTCCCGGCGGATCGGGGCGAGCGGAGTGGGGCCGAGGGCTAGGACCATTGGTTACTCATGAGTAGCATGGGGCTCGTACCCATCGCAGGAGGAGTGTGCGCTCGTGCCTCGTAACGTCCGGGACGTCGTCTTCGTAGACGGCGTCCGTACCCCCTTCGGCAAGGCCGGCCCCAAGGGCATCTACCACGAGACGCGAGCCGACGACCTCGTCATCGCGTGTATCCGTGAGCTGATGCGCCGCAACCCGTCGCTGCCGCCGGCCCGCGTGGACGAGGTCGCCATCGCGGCCACCACGCAGATCGGCGACCAGGGCCTGACCATCGGCCGCACCGCGGCGCTGCTCGCGGGTCTGCCGCGCGAGGTGCCCGGCTACTCGATCGACCGCATGTGCGCGGGCGCGATGACCGCGGTCACCACGGCCGCCGGCGGCATCGCGTTCGGCGCCTACGACGTCGTGGTCGCCGGCGGTGTCGAGCACATGGGTCGCCACCCCATGGGCGAGGGTGCCGACCCGAACCCGCGGATCATCTCCGAGCAGCTCGTGGACCCGTCCGCACTGGTCATGGGCAACACCGCGGAGAACATCCACGACCGCTTCCCGCAGCTGACCAAGGAGCGCGCCGACAGGTTCGCCGTCGGCAGCCAGGAGAAGGCCGCCAAGGCGTACGCCGACAACCTGATCCAGCCCGACCTGGTGCCGGTCGCGGTTCGCTCGGTCGAGCAGGGCTGGGGCCTGTCAACCGTCGACGAGCCGATGCGCCCGGGCACCACGCTCGAGGGCCTCGGCGCGCTGAAGACCCCGTTCCGTCCGCACGGCCGGGTCACCGCGGGCAACGCGGCCGGCCTCAACGACGGCGCGACCGCGTGTCTGCTCGCCTCCGAGGACGCCGCGCGCGAGCTGGGTCTGCCGATCAAGATGCGGCTCGTGCAGTTCGCCTTCGCGGGCGTGGAGCCCGAGGTGATGGGCATCGGCCCGGTCCCGGCCACCGAGAAGGCCCTGGAGCGCGCCGGCCTCACCATCGAGGACATCGGCCTGTTCGAGCTGAACGAGGCCTTCGCCGTCCAGGTGTTGTCCTTCCTGGACCACTACAAGATCGCCGACGACGACCCGCGCGTGAACAAGTACGGCGGCGCGATCGCCTTCGGTCACCCTCTCGCCTCGTCCGGCGTGCGCCTGATGACGCAGCTCGCGCGGCAGTTCGAGGAGCACCCCGAGGTCCGCTACGGCCTGACCTCGATGTGCATCGGGCTCGGCATGGGCGGGACCGTGATCTGGGAGAACCCGAACTGGACCGCGAACTCCGCGGACGCCGTGAACTCCGAGGGGAACGACAAGTGAGCAACCTGACCCGACTGGCCGCCGAGGTCTTCCCGGACGAGCTGGTCTCGCACTTCCCCGTGCGCGTACTCGATCTCCCTGGCGGCGCGGGCAGGTTCGCGCTGATCACGATCGACAACGGCTTCGACCACACCAAGCCGAACACGTTCGGGCCAGCCGGACTGGGCGAGCTCAACGGCGCCATCGACAAGGTCGAGGCCCTGGCCGCGGCGGGCGACATCGTCGCGGCCGGCGTGACCGGCAAGCCCTTCATCTTCGCGGTCGGCGCCGACCTCAAGGGCGTGGAGAAGGTCGGCCTGCGCGAGCACGCGCACGCCATCGGCAAGGCCGGCCACGACACGTTCAAGCGGCTGACCACGCTGTCCGTGCCCACGTTCGCGTTCTACAACGGCGCGGCGATGGGCGGCGGCGTCGAAATCGGCCTGGCCTGCACGTACCGCACCATCTCCACCGCGGTGCCGGCCTTCTCGCTGCCCGAGTGTTTCCTGGGTCTGGTCCCCGGCTGGGGCGGCTGCGTGCTGCTGCCGAACCTGATCGGCCCGGACAACGCGGTCACCGTGATCATCGAGAACGCGCTGAACCAGAACCGGCAGCTCAACGGTCCCAAGGCATTCAAGCTCGGGATCGCGGACGCACTGGTGGAGTCGGCCGACTTCCTGGCCCAGTCGCTGGTGTGGGCGAGCAAGGTCGTCTCCGGCGAGATCGTGGTCGAGCGAGCGGAGATCGACCGCGGCGCCGGCTGGGACGCGGCGATCGCGCGAGGCCGTGCG
Organism: Embleya sp. NPDC008237; assembly: GCF_042956465.1. NCBI lineage: Bacteria > Bacillati > Actinomycetota > Actinomycetes > Kitasatosporales > Streptomycetaceae > Embleya > Embleya sp. NPDC008237. The sequence goes on along the minus strand of NZ_JBIBGL010000001.1, from coordinate 859,188 downwards.
ATCGCCGACTCGAAGGTGCACGGGGCCTCCCCCGCGCCGTACCGCGCGCTGGAGATCATCGACGCGGCACGCTCCGCCCGGTTCGGTGACGTCGCCTCGCTCCAGGCCGGCTTCGACGCCGAGGACGACGCGCTCGCCGACCTGATCATGGGCGACGAACTGCGCGCGGGCCTGTACTCGTTCAACCTGATCCAAAAGCGCGCCAAGCGCCCGGCCGGCGCCCCCGACCGCAAGCTCGCGCGTCCGGTCACCAAGGTCGGCGTGGTCGGCGCCGGGCTGATGGCCTCGCAACTCGCGCTGCTGTTCGCCCGTCGCCTGCGGGTGCCGGTCGTACTGACCGACATCGACCAGGAGCGGGTGGACAAGGGCGTCGGCTACGTGCACGCCGAGGTCGACAAGCTCCTGCTCAAGAAGCGGATCTCGGCGGACGCCGCGAACCGGCTCAAGGCACTGGTGACCGGCTCGCTGACCAAGGACGCGTTCGCGGACGCCGACTTCGTCATCGAGGCCGTGTTCGAGGAGATGTCGGTCAAGCAGCAGGTGTTCGCCGAGGTCGAGGCCGTGGTCTCGCCGACGTGCATCCTGGCCACCAACACCTCGTCGTTGTCGATCACCGAGATGGCCTCGAAGCTGGCACACCCCGAGCGGGTCGTGGGCTTCCACTTCTTCAACCCGGTCGCGGTCCTGCCGCTGTTGGAGATCGTCCGCGCCGAGCAGACCGACGACGGTGCGCTCGCCACCGCCTTCGCCGTCTCCAAGCAGCTCAAGAAGACCTCGGTCCTGGTCAAGGACGCCCCGGCGTTCGTGGTCAACCGCGTCCTCACCCGCTTCCTGGGCGAGGTGCTGGCCGCGGTCGACGAAGGCACCCCGATCGAGATCGCCGACAACGCGCTGGCCCCGCTCGGCCTGCCGATGTCCCCGATGGTCCTGCTCGAACTCGTCGGCCCGGCGATCGCCGCACACGTCGGCGAAACCCTGCACACGGCCTTCCCGGACCGCTTCGGCGTCTCGCCCAACCTGGAGCGTGTGGTCAAGGCCGGGAAGCGCTCCTTCCTGACCTGGGCCTCGGGCGCCCAGGAGGTCGACCCCGAGGTCGCCGCCCTCCTGGAGGTGGGCGACTCCCCCTCCACGCAAGAGCAGGTCCGCGACCGCGCGTTGGCCGCCCTGGCCGACGAGATCAACCGCATGCTCGAAGAGGGCGTCGTCGCCGCCCCGCAGGACATCGACCTGTGCATGATCACCGGCGCCGGCTGGCCCTTCCACCTGGGCGGCATCACCCCGTACCTGGACCGCGCGGGCGTCAGCGAGAAGACGCTGGGCAAGCGCTTCCTCCCGGCGGGCACGGCCTCGGTCCCGCAGTAGTCGACACGATGTCGCGAGCAGGGGTGGCCCGCCACGCGGGCCACCCCTTCGGCGTACTGCCAGGCTCTGGGCCCAACCCTCGCAGCTTCGGGTCGTACATCTTGTCGGCCGCCGGCACCACGGCTTCGCGATCGGTACGTACTGAATCGCCTCGAAAGCGGGGTAGTCGTCGCCCGTGAGCGTGACACGTGGCGGGCTGCGGGGTGGACCCTCGAACCCACTTCTCGTGGAACTGCGAGCATGCCGTGTCGAGATCCGTGTGACCCATGCGCCACACGCACCGTCTCCCGCCGCTTCCCGGCGGTGGCCACAATGGTGATCATGAGTGATGTGATCCGTGCCGCCTCGGTGCCTGACCTGGAGCGAATGCGAGAGATCGAGGTCGCCGCCGGGATGTGCTTCGTGGATGTGGGCATGCCGGAAATCGCGGCGGACGAGGCGCTTTCCGTCGAGGAGTTGGCCGCGTATCGGGCCGGCGGGCGGTGCCTGGTGGTCGGGGAGCCGGCGGTTGCCTATCTGATCTGGGATCTCGTGGACGGGGCCGCGCACATCGAGCAGGTGTCGGTGCACCCCGACGGGGCGCGGCGCGGGCTCGGGCGGGCGATGATCGATCGGGTGCAGGCGCAGACCGGGCTCGCGTCGACGTTGACCACCTTTCGGGACGTGCCATGGAACGCTCCGTACTACGCGCGGATCGGTTTCCGGACGCTCGACGCGGCGCAGGTGACGCCGGGGCTCGCGGCGATCCGGACGCACGAGGCGGCCATCGGACTGGATCGGTGGCCTCGCGTGTGCATGCGCCGGCCGGCCCCGGATCTCGGACAGGCAGCGAAGTCGATCTCGTCTTCGCACTGATTTTCGGCTTCCCCTGCCCTTGCTGACGGTAGGTCAGCTAGCTTCTGCGCATGACGGATGCGCTGGGTGCGACGGACGAGTCGGCCGAGGTCAGCGAGGCGGACGAGGACGTCGAGCCGACATCGACACCCGAGCGCAAGCCTTGGTCACGGCGCCGCAAGGCGGTCGTGGGACTGGTCGCGCTGCTCACCCTGTCGCTGTGCGTGGTCGGCGGATGCGCGGTCTGGGTGGTGTACTCGCTCAACGCCAACATCAAGCGCATCGACGGGGTCTTCGACCGATCGAGCATCCCCGCCGCGGGACCGCGCCCGCCGACCGATCCCGCCGCCGGCCGGGCGTTGAACATCCTGCTCGTCGGCATGGACGCGGCGGCGGCCGGCGCCGACCCCGAGGCGCTGGAGGGCCGGCGCAGCGACACCATGATGATCCTGCACCTGCCCGCCGGTCGGGCCTCGATCTCGGCGATCTCGTTGCCGCGCGACTCGTGGGTGTCGATCCCTGGACACGGCGAGGCCAAGCTGAACGCGGCCTTCTCGTGGGGCGGGCCCGCGCTGCTCGTGGCCACCATCGAAAATCTGACCGGCGTACGGATCGACCACTACGCGGCGGTGGACTTCGGCGGCTTCAAGGGCATGGTCGACGCGCTCGGCGGGGTGACGGTGGACGCCGACAAGGGCCGCGCCGAGCTGGACGGCAACGAGGCGCTCAAGTTCGTGCGGCAGCGGTACGGGCTCGAACGGGGCGACCTCGATCGGGTGGCGCACCAGCAGCAACTGCTGGGTGCGATCGCGGAGAAGGTCACGGCGCAGGGGGTGCTCGGCAGCCCGCTGCGCACCGAGAACCTGTTGCAGTCGCTGACCAAGTCGCTGACCGTCGACGACAACCTCAACTTCAAGGCGCTTCTGGACCTGGCCACCGACCTCAAGGGCATCAGCGAAGCCGACCTGGCGTTTCGCACCGCCCCCGTCGCCGGCTTCGGCGAACGCGGCGGCGGCCAGAGCGTGGTCCTGCTCGACGACAAGCGCTGCAAGGAACTCTTCGCCGCGGTCCGCGCAGACATCCCCTGGCCGGAGCCGGCCCCCGGCGAACTGTGGCGGCCCTGACCGGACTCCCCCGAGCCGGGGACTCCGGAAACCTCAAACGGCGGCAAGCCTCGAATGACGTCAGGCCTCGGATGACGTCAAGCCTCGGATGACGTCAAGCCTCGGATGACGTCAAGCCTCAGATGACGTCCTTGAGCCACGCGAACACCTGGTACAGCACCGCACGATCAGGCTCGTCCGCAAGCAGCGTCAACGGAAAGTGCGGGCGGCGGTGCACGTTGTGCCGCTGGATGTCCAAGCCCGTGATCGCGTTCAGCCGGGTTCGCAGTTCCTCCCGCATCGCTTCCGGCGCGAACCGCGGGTGCCGCGTCAGCTCCTGGAACTGCACCTCGATACCGCTGCCCGCGGCCGAAGGAAACACCAGCATCGGACACACGCTCGTGCCGTCCGCGGCATCCCGCACCAGTCTCGCGGTGGGCGTGCCGCCGTCGCCGAACTCCACGCGCCCTCGGCTGATCTCCCAGAATTCCAGCAGTTCCTCGACGATGGCCACTTCCGCCGGGGTGGAACAGGCCGCCAACTGCCGGCGGAACCGCTCGCCGGTGTCGAGATCCTCCGGCTCGGCGACCGTCGCCTTCTCCGCCGAAGGACGACTTTGTGGCGGGGGTTCGTAGACGAAGGGTTCCGCGTCCGCCGCAGCGACAGGCGCGTCGTTAGGCGAGGCGGGGAGCACGGCCGGCGCCGCCTCGGCGTCCCGGCCCACGGCCTCCCCGGCGTCCCGGCCCACGGCCTCCCCGGCGTCCCGGCCCACGGCCTCCTCGGCGCCCGGCAGGCCCAGCATGGCATTGAGCGTGGCCGCCATCAGCCGCCGCCGCTCGGCGAGAAACTCCGGGAACCGTTCCACGGTCCACAACGCCGGATCCGTCGGCATCCAGTGCCGAGCAACGTGTTCGGCTTCCAGCGCGGGCAGGTATTCCGCCGGCGTTCGCGCTCCGATGTAGCGCTTCGTCCGCGCCGAGACGAAGGCGTAGTTGGCCAGGCTGTTGCGCAGTTCCTTCGGGTGCGCCCCGCCGATCGCCGCGTCGGGGAACACGTGGTGGTACTCGATGCGCGCCGACGAATCCTCACGCAGGTCGTCGAGTTGCTCGCCGTCGACCCAGTCGCGCGCCTCCCGCCGCAGCGCGGCGATGTACAGGACGTTGAAGAAGGCGTGCAGATTGGACTTGTGTTCCAGGTCCGACGCCTGCACCGGCGCGTCCAGCGGCCGACTGCCGAACGCGCGGTGCATCAACTCGCCGAACCGCACCCGACCTTCGTCGGCGTCCATCCACCGCACATCGCTTTCCAACGCGGTGTCGGTGGTCCCGCTGTACCGCATGAACGTCAGGATCGTGTAGATCCACCGGCGCAGCCGCACCGTCTCGTCCGGACCGAGCGTGCCGCCCCGGCGATGGAGCAGGATGGAGGGCGCGACCAGGACGGCCTGCGTCTTGAGCACCGCCGAACGCGGCACCGAGCATTCCTCGCGCAGGAATCGGATCGTCATCCGAACCGCCTCGGCCGTCTTGGCCCAGGCCGCCTTCAGGACCGGCTCCGTGACGGCGGCGTCGAGCAGTTTGATGCTGCGCAGGCCCACTCCCGCGAAGTGACCGAGGATGCGTAGCACCGGGTCCCGATCGAGGGCGAACCCGTCGCGCGCAAGCTCCGCGTGGAAGGCCTCGATCGTGGCGAGCCCGTCCTCCCAGCGGGCCGCGATCGCGCTGTACACCAGATCGCCCTTGGTCAGCTTGCGGCCACCCTTGTTGACCCGCGCGAAGACGTCGGCGACCTCCTCGTAGTCGTCCGAGGCGTAGGTGATCACCGCGATCTCGCGCTTGTGGACGTCGTGCAACTGCTGAAGCCGCTTGTAGTAGGTCTGGAAGACCGGTGTCGCCGGGTCGACGCCGGCCGTGGTCAGGAGCCGGTAGAAGTCCGGCGTGGTGGCCAACACGTCGACCACCGGCACCAGGAGCGGATCATTGCGCTGCTGGGTGCCGACCGGGCTGACGAACTGCTCGTTGGCCAGGTCGAAGCGCAGATCGAGCTTCTTCGCGTCGGCGCGGGACTCGGGTCGATACACCCATGCGAGTGAAATGAGCCGCTGCTGGCCGTCGAGGAGATAGACGGGCTGCTGTACGCCCTGCGTCTCCTGGCTGACGGCGGCGGTCCGGAACGGGACGGCGATCCTGGTCTTCCACAGCAGCACGGACCCGATCGGGTATCCCCGGTACAGGGAGTCGAGCAGATCCCGGATGTCGGGGGTCTTCCACACATAGTCCCGCTGGATCGACGGGATGACGATGCGCCCGGCAAGCAGGTCCTCGACCTGCGTGATGATGTTCTCGTTCGCCAATCCCACGCCGGGCTCCCCCTGTTGCGACCCACCCCTTGTGGTGCGCGAGACTACGCGAAACCGCCGACCCGCGGTCAACCGTTCGGTACCGTTCGGTCAGGAAGATGATTCATGACATTGGTCGATCTGTTGCCCGGGCTCTCGACGTTCCCCGAGGAGGAGGTCGGCGCGCACCTGAACGTGGCCGGCCTGCCCCGGGATTGGTGGCGGACGCTGCCGCCGGCCGAGTTCGCGCATGTCGTGGACGAACCCGGGTTCTGGATCCGCGTGGCCGAACTCGTCGTCGAATACGGTTCCGCGTACACGCTCACCCGGCTCGCTCCGCTTCTGGCGGATGCGAACTCTGTTCCACACACGGCCCGATGGCCTCGCGCCGTGGTGATCGCCTTACGCCGGGAAAGGCTCGACTGGCGTGGGCTGGTCGCGATGTCGCCCGGCGAACTACTCGCTCGGCCTCGGCTGCGCCGAACCGACGTCGTCGGGATCGTCGCGGGCGCGCTGCGCGAGGCCCACGATCGTGGGGCGCCGGTGGCGTGGACCGCCGTCCCGGTGAACCACGGCGCGCCGAAAAGCGAACCGTCGCCCGATCCGGCCCGGACTGCTCCCACCCCCGAACCAGCCTTCACCGAGAGCCGATTCGACGTCGTCGCGTCCGTCACCGCCTTCACCGACACCTGGACGCGGCGCGAAACCCGGGTCGCCGTCGACCGATTGTTCGCCCACCCGCCGGCCACGCTGGAGGCGATCGCGCAGGACATCGGCATCACCCGAGAGGGGGTCCGGCAGATCCAGAAGAAGTGCCGCGCCCGTCTCGAGGACTGGGCCTTCGGCGGCGGCAACCCGCAACTGGCCTCCTACGTGGCGAAGCTCGCCGCCCGACTCGGTCCGATCGCTCGGGTGCGCGACCTGATCGAGGCCGACGAGCGCCACCGCACTCCGATCGACTCACTCCGCGGCATCCCGTTGTGGAGGGTGCCGGTGGCGTTGTTGCCGCACCGGATGACCGACGAATGGTTGACGCACGACACCCTGGCCGACGCCGAGGACGCGACCCGTCGAACACTGCGCGCGATATGCGCCGACGGCGCCGTCCCGTGGTCCGAAGTCGAGGACGCGACGCGCCGGTGCGGCGTGTATGAGGACGCATTGGCGGATTGGCTCGACCGCCTCCCCCAGATCCGGCGCTTCGACACACAGGGCGTGTGGTGGGGTTCGAGTATCAACGACAAGGCCGAAGCCGTCCTCACGCTGCGAAACGTGCCGCTGACGGCCGAGCAGATCATCGAATTGGTGAACGGCGACTACGCCTTCAGCAGTGTGTGCAACCAACTCCAGGCCGACGAGCGATTCATGCGTACCGACCGTCTGCACTACGGCCTGCGTCGCTGGGATCTGGAGGAGTACCTCGGTATTCGCGAGATGATCGAACGCGAGCTCCGCAGACGCGGCGGTGCCGCGCGCATCGACGCGGTCGTCGAATCCCTGACGAGTCGTTTCGACGTCAGTGAGAACTCCGTCCGCGCCTACGCGACCAGGCCGTCCTTCGAGCGGTACCAACCGGGCTGGATACGACTCGCGCGCACAGACGCGTCCACCCCCGCTCCCGCGTACAAGCCGCGCCGGGACGTGTCGACCACCCAGCGCTGTTTCCGCGACCGAGAGCAACGATGGTGGCACCGGATCGATCTCAACGGCGACCACCTGCGCGGATCCGGCTTCCCGGTCCCGACCGGCTTCGCCGCGCACCTGGGTCTCGTCCCCGGTGCCCGCCGCACTCTCACCCATGACGCGGGCGAGGTCACCGTCGTGTGGCGCAACCAACCGTGCTTCGGCTCGATGCGCCCGCTGCTGCTCGACCTGAACGCGGCCGAGGGCGACCATCTGTTCGTCATCCCGAGCGGGGATCGCCTGCTGACCCGCCACATCCGCCCCGTCGAGGACGACCTGCCGCCGCTGCAACGGGCGGTACGCCTGGTCGGCTGGACCACGCGGGTGCCGGACGCGCAGGCGCTGCCGATCATCGCAAGCCGCATCGGCCTGCCCGCCACGACGCCACTCGCCGCGGTCCTGGCCCGGCTGGGCGAGCGCCGGGACAAGGACCTCATCGATCTGTTGACGCCGGCCTGATCGGCGCTGCGGGGCCGTCCTGAGCCGCGAACACGGCCGCGAGTTCGTCGAGGGCGGCGAGCAGTTCGAGGGGTGATCGATCCGACCCGAGCACATGTCGCTTCCGCTGTGGGCGATGAACTGCGCTCCGTTACCGTACGAGATGACACGGACACACGAAGCATGGTGATCGGCTCGGGAGGACATGTGCCGCAACTCGCGCTCGGGAAGGACTTCCTGGCCGAATACGCGCGCCTGGAGAAGAGCGCACAGCGGGGAGTGCGCGAGGCCATCGCGAAGTTCCAGAGCCTGACCCTGGTCGAACTCCTGGCCGACAAGGGGTTGCACCTGGAAAAGCTCGACCGGGCCCGGGATGCGCGGATCCGGACGATTCGGGTCGGCGGGTTCCGGCGCGGCGTGGTACTCGCGCCGGACAGCGGCGAGACGTTCCTGTTGTTGCGGGTGCTGCCGCACGACGACGCGATCGCGTGGGCGGTACAGCAGCAGGCCGGGGTCAACCGGGCGACGCACGCGCTGGAGATCCAGGACGTGGTGGCGCAGCAGCGGGCCACCCCCGCACTGGAGCACCTCGCGGCGGGATCGGGCGACCGGCTCCTGGCCGGTGTCTCGGATGCCGACCTGACCCGGTTGGGGCTGGACGCCAACGTGCTGCGCATCGCGCGACTGCTGACCGAGCGCGGGCAGTTGGAGGCGCTGGAGGCGCTGCTTCCGCAGGACCAGTACGAGGTGCTGTTCTATCTCGCCGAGGGGTACTCGCCGGAGGAGGTGTGGCGGGACGTGGTGAGTGCGCGCCGCCCGGCGCCGGCCCCGGCGGACGCGCTGCCCGACCCCGAGGACCTGGTCACGGCGATGGGGCACGCCCAGGGACGGGTGGCTCTCGTGGAGGGCCCCGACGAACTGCTCGACATCCTCGCCCGGCCGTTCGACGCCTGGCGGGTCTTCCTGCATCCGTCCCAGTACCGGACGGCGTATCGCGAGTCGTACGCCGGGCCCGCCCAGGTGAACGGCGGTCCCGGGACGGGCAAGACGGTGGTGGCCCTGCACCGCGTGAAGCACCTCGCCGGGCGCCTCGCGGCCGGCGAGCGCATCCTGCTGACCACGTACACGACGACGCTGGCCCGGAGCCTGCAGGAGAACCTGGCCATGTTGTTGGCGCCCGAACTGCTCGAGCGGGTCGATGTGACCACGGTGGACGCGGCGGCCAATCGACTGCTTCGGCAGGAACTCGGCGGCGCGGCACTGGCGATCGCGCACGACGAGAAGGAACGCTGGGCGACGATCATCGAAGCGCTGCAGCTGCCGTGGACGGTGCCGTTCCTGGTCCAGGAGTACCGCAACGTGATCGTCGCCCACGACATCGGCAGCCTGGAGTCGTACCTCAAGGCGTCACGGACCGGCCGGGGCACCCCGCTGGGGCCCTTGCAACGGGCCAAGGTCTGGCGTGCGGTCGAGGAGTTCGTGGCCGGGCTGCGCGCGGAGGGTCGCCGAACCTGGCTCCAGGTGTGCGACGAGACCGCACTGTTGCTGGCGGAGCGGGCGGAGCGGCCGTATCGTCACGTGGTCGTCGACGAGGCCCAGGACCTGCACCCGGCACAGTGGCGGGCGTTGCGGGCGATGGTCGCGACGGGCCCGGACGACATGTTCATCGCGGGCGATCCGAACCAGCGGATCTACGACAGCAGGGTGTCGCTGGGCAAGCTGGGGATCCGGGTGGTCGGCCGGTCGAGCCGGCTGCGCGTGAACTACCGGACGACGGCGGAGATTCTCGGGTGGTGCACGTCGATCCTGTCCGGTCGGCCGGTCGAGGGCCTGGACGGGGAGCATGCGGACTCGGTGCAGGAGTGCCGCAGTTCGCTGCACGGCGCGAAGCCGGATCTGGTGGCGCTCACCGGAACGGAGGCCGAGTTGGCCGCACTCGTCGCGCGGGTCCGGGGCTGGCTGGACGCGGGTGTGCGGCCCGAGGAGATCGGGATCGCGGCGCGCTTCGTCGGCTATGGCCGCAAGGCGGCGGAGGCGCTCACGCGCGAGGGCGTACCGGCCGTGCTGCTCAAGGACCGGCCCGGGGCCGCCGCGGCGGGAGTTCGGATCGGCACGATGCACGCGATGAAGGGACTCGAGTTCCGCTGCATGGCGGTGGCGGACGTGAGTGATTCGACGGTGCCCTACATGGGCCATGTGACCGGGCGCGAGGTGGATCGGCTCCAGCACGAGGCCGACCTTTTGGCGGAGCGATGTCTGCTGTTCGTGGCCTGCACGCGGGCTCGGGAGGCGCTGCACGTGTCGTGGACGGGCGCGCCGAGTGTCTTCTTGAGTCAGGCGGCGGGGGTGTAGGCGGGATGGCTGGGGTGGGGGTCGCACGGGTGATGTGCGGTGCGGCACGGGTGCGCGTCGGCACGGGCGGTGCGCGGTGGGGCACGGGTGCGCGTCGGCACGGGCGGTGCGCGGTGGGGCACGAGTGCGCGTCGGCACAGGTGATGCACCGCGCCTCGGGTACGCGTCGGCACGGGTGATCTGCGGCGCGGCACGGGTGCGCGGCGGCACGGGCGGGCGCAGCGCGCCTCGGATGCCCGTCGGCACGGGACCCCTCGGGTGTGCGTCAGCACAGCCGATGTAGAGCCCGGCGGGCGGCGCGGGCCACCTTGGGGTCGGGGTGCGTGGTCTCGGCGAAGCGCAGCACGTCCTCGGCGCAGGGGTGGCCCATCGTCGCGAGTTCGCCGAAGACCACGTCGGCGCCCGGACCCTGACTGCCGGTCACCTCGGTGAGCAAGCCCAGTACGGCCGCCTCGTGCCGGCCGAGCAGCGCAGCGGCGGCGTTGTCGGCGGTGAGCCAGGCCAGCGTGCGCAGGGTCGCCGGGGGCACGTCGTGGTCGTGGGTGAGGCGCCAGTTCCATACGTGCGGGGCAAGGGTGGGGTCCGCGGCGGCCTCGTCGAGGGCGTGTTCGACGGCGGCCTCGGGGAGGCCCGCGTCACCCACGTGGGCGAAGAGCATGAGCCGCTCGGTGGGTCCGGCCGCGCCCGCGACCGCACACAGTTCGGACAGCGCGGCGTCGACCGGGCGACAGGCGATCCAGCTCGCGAACGTACGGGTCGCGATCGGTCGCGGCCACGCCCCCATCGCGCCGAGGAGGCGGGCGCCCGAGGCCGCGGTGTAGTCGTCGACGGTGGCGACGGGCAGCCCCTGCTCGCGGAACATCCGGTGTACGAGGGTGCCGCCCAGACCGGTCAGCGTGATGCCCTCGGCGGTGCGCCGGACGATGCCGAGGGCCGCCAGCCGATCGGCGAGCAGGACCACCCCGGCGCGGACCCGGGTCAGCGCTTCGGTCGGTGTCTGCGCCGGGAACGACGGGGAAGACGGCGGGAACGGCAGGCTCGGCGTGGCGGGGTCGCACAGTCGGCCCATTTCCCGGACCAGGTCGGGCGCGTCCAGCATCCGGCCGAGTGCGAACGCCTCGTCCTCGGCCGGCGGCTCGGTGGGCAGCGTGCGGACCACGTGATCGAGGTCGCGGCGCACCGCCAAGCCCACGAACAGCGACACCGGGAGCGGGCCGCCGAGTTGAACCAGGCCGGTGAACAGCGACGCCGCGAGCCCCTCCGGGACGTCCCACCGCTGCTCGTGTGCCTCGCCGAAGGTCGCGTTGTCCTCGGCCACCACGACCATCGCCCGCGCGGCGAGCGCGATCAGCTCGCGGTCACCACCCTCGCGCCACACCCTCAGGCCGTCCGCGACGTGCACCGCGCCGTTGCGCAGAACCAGCAGACCGGTGCCCAGCGCGAGTGTCCAACGCCGGTGCAGGGCGTGCTCGCCCCGAGCGGTGCGGGGCGGATCGGCGGCGGGGCGACGGGGCTGCTCGGGGATGCCGAGGTCGACCATGGCCCGCCGCGCGACGTCGTCCGCCAGTACCTCCTCCCGGGTGATCGGCAGCGGCCCGTGCTCCTCCACGTACTCCGCGAGCGCAGCCGCCTGCGCCAGCAGCGGCGACATCCGAGCGGCCAGCGCGCACTCGGAGGTGGGCGGCACGTACAGCGGCGGCAACGCGGGCTCGCTCGGGCCGCCACCCGGGCCGGTGAGCGGAGCGGGAACGCCGAGTTCGAGGAAGCGGGTACGCAGCCCGTACAGCCCCAACGGGGTCAGCCGCACCGCCATGAACGGCGCGCCGCCGCCGACCAGTTCACGTATCTCCAAGACGCCGAACGCACGCAGGTCGTCCATCTGGTGGGCCAGGGTCAACCCGGTGAACAACGCCGGGTCGGCGACCGAGGGCGACCTCGGCCGGCCGTCGGGCGTGTACGAGAGCAGCTCGAACAGTCCGCCCATCGGCACCCAGCGACCCGCGTGGTCGTACAGCTCGCGCAACAGCTCGCGAATCACGTCCCCGCCGCGCAGCACATACCCGGCGCGACGCACCGCCGGGCGTCCCGTGGCCTCGCCGATCGCGACGCCCTCCCACAGACTCGACCACACGCGCAGCACGTCGCAGGGTCGGCCGACCGCCAGCGCCCGGGCAAGCGCACCTGCGGTCGCAACGGTGCGGCCGACCTCGACCAGGCCCGCCGCACACGCGATCGACCACACATGGTGCAGCGGCTCGACGTCGCGCGCGCTGCGGACGCCCGCGACCGGCGCCTCGATGCCCAGCAACGACGCGGCCTCGGCCGCCGGTGCACGGCGCAGGACACCGGTCGCGGTCACCGGACGGCCACGCCCGACCCAGCGGGCCAGGGTGAGCGCAGCGGCGAACGACGGCGCCGCCGACGCGGCCCGAGCCAACTCGCGCTCGTCCGGCAACCGAACCGCCGGCAGCGCCCTGCCCCGTCCGGGGCCGGTCGCATAGCCCGCCACGAACAACTTCTTCGCCGACCCCCAGCAGGTCGAATCCGCCATCCGGGCCGGAAGCTCACCCTCGTGTCGATCCAGCACCGCGAGCAGCGGGTCGAGGCGATCGCTGTCCGGATGCAGGGGCCCACGCTCACGCAGGAACTCCAGGAACAACCGCAGCGCGGGCACCACCAGACCCACCGTGTCCTCGCGGGGCAGCGCGACGTGCGCGGGCACCAACGTCTCCAGCAACGAATTCAGATCGCCGGCACGCCAGCGCGTGTGGTCGTCGAGCCGCAGGCAGGCAACGCGCAAATCGAGCAACGTACCCAGGACATCGATCATCCGCTCGGCGTCCGGGGCCGGCCGGCCCGCTCGCGCGAGCCACGTGCCGAAGTCGGCCACGATGCCGCAGGAATCGGGAGATAGCGCCACGTCGCAGAGCGTAGTGAGCACCGCATCCGCTGCGCATGGATTTCGGACAATCCATGCGAACCGACAACGGGGCCACTCGACGCACGACCCGAGGACCCCCGGGCACACATCCACCTACCGACGGCCCACGCGCGCCTACAGCGCCGCGCACCACCACACGCACCCGCAGATACCTGCGCGTGCGCGGGCGCCGGGCCCCTGCGACCGAATCCGCCGACATCGACGCTTGCACCCGCAACCACCTCAACCTGCGCCCGCGCCCGCAACCATGACCACGTCCAAATTCGCCAACCTCGACACCTGCACCCGCCCCAGACGCCTGCGGCCCGCACCCGCAGGCGCATCCCCGACACCCGCGACCACGCTCGGGCTCACGCTCGCCGGCGCCGACGCCCGCACCTTCGATGACTGCACCCACACCCGCAGGCGACTCAGCCTGCAGCCCATCCCCGTCACTAATGCCCTACAGCTCCACCACAACCGCCGGACAACCACATGCGCCCACAGCATCGGCGTCTGCGCCCGCACCCGCGGACGTCGACGCCCGCACCCTCCGACGAGTGCACCCACACCCGCGGGCAACCCCGCCCGCAGTCCCGCTCCCACTCACCGAAACCCGACGCCTCCACCCAACCACCGAACAAGCGCACGCACCCGCGATCACCGGCACATGCGCCGATACCCGCATCCGCACTCTCCTGGGCGACTACGACTCTCGGTCTCGACACCCACACCCACAGACGTCGACATCGATACCCGCACCCACAGCCGCCGGCGCGGGGCACCCGCCCGCACCCGCGATCACACGCAACTGCCCGCACCGGTACCTGCAAGACCGACCGCCCGCACCCACGACCACGGCCTTGCGACGACTACTGCCATCAGCGCCTGCACCCGCATCCGGGATCGCACCCCCGGCCGCCTCCACCCGCAAGCGCACTCACACGCCAGGCCCCTCGCCGGCACCCACCACCCCCAGCCGGCACCTGCACCCGCACTCGCCCCCGCGTCTCCGTGTCCGCACTTGTCCGCGCCCACGCGCACCCGCGCACCCGCGCACCCGCGCCCGCAAGAAAGACACGCCGCCTCCCCCACCACCCTCCCGCCAAAGAGAGACAGCCCCGCGCCCGCCGCACCACCACCCCATCGCCGTCGGGCGCGGCCGCACCGAGCGGTGATGTCCGCCACTCTTGCTGACTGAGCGTCAGTTCACCTGCGGACCTGCGTGAACGCCGGCGCACCGAGTCGGAAAAAGACAGCCGTCTCCCTTCAGGTGACGGGTCGTCAGGTGGCATGGTGACCCCAGCGCAGAGCACGGCCCGCGACGGCGGCCCCGCGCCGAGGCGACAACGTACGCGATCCACAGTGAGGTGCCCCCGTGCTGCTCGACCCTTCCGCCGCCCTGCTCACCGATCGCATCGCCGTGGTCACCGGCGCCGCCCGGGGAATCGGCGCGGCGACGGCCGTCGCACTGGCCCGGTTCGGCGCGGACGTCGCCATCTGCGACCGCGAGCCGATCGGCCTTCAGGAGACCGCGAAGGCGATCGAGGCGACCGGCCGCCGTGCGCTCGCGGTCGAACTCGACGTCCGCGACGGCGACGGCGTCGAGCGTTTCCTCCGCGAGGCGCACAGCACGCTCGGCGGACTCGACATCCTCGTCAACAACGCCGGCGGCGGCTTCTGGTCGCCGTTCATGGAGGTCCGCCCCAAGGGCCAGACCGCACTGGTCGACGAGAACTTCACCTCCGTCACACACGTGATCCGACACGGCGCCCCGCTCATGCGTGAGGGCGGCTCGATCGTCAACGTGACCAGCATCGAGGCGTTCCGCGCCGCGCCCGGCTTCGCGGTGTACGCCGCGATGAAGGCCGCGGTCGAACAACTCACCAAGTCACTCGCCCTCGAACTCTCGGATCGCCGCATCCGGGTCAACTGCGTGGCCCCCGACGCGATCCCCACCCCCGGCGACGCCGGCCTCGCGGAGACGTTCGAGACCGACGAGGGTGCCTACGACTACGCCGCCAAGGTCCCCCTCGGCCTGGGCACACCCGACGACTGCGCCGCCCCGATCGTCTTCCTCGCCGGCGACCTGGCCCGCTTCGTCACCGGCACCACCCTGCACGTCGACGGCGGCACGATGGCCGCCTCCGGCTGGGTCCGCCGCCCGGACGGCACCTTCACCCCCTGACCCAAAGCGCCGGCGCGCCCGCACCCGCCGAGCCCCACCGGCGCCCCCGAAGCTCCCGAACGGGCGACCCGAACGCACCCGAACCCGCCGACCGACCTACAGACCTCCTGACCTACTGAACGACCGGCTGACCGACCGACCACCCCGCCCCGACCAGACCGCGGAACTGGGAGTGCAATGGAATTCGGCATCTTTCTTCAGGGCTACAACCCGTCGTTCCGGCGCGAGGGAAACCCCAACGCCGAACACGAAGCCCTGATGAACGACATGGACTTCGCCATCGCCGCCGACCGGGCCGGCTTCAAGTACGTCTGGCTGAGCGAACACCACTTCCTCGACGAGTACTCGCACCTGTCCGCCAACGACGTCATGTGCGGCTACCTCGCCCACGCCACCGAGCGCATCCACATCGGCTCCGGCATCTTCAACCCGCTCCCCCAGGTCAACCACCCGGCCAAGGTCGCCGAACGGGTCGCGATGCTCGACCATCTCACCAAGGGCCGCTTCGAGTTCGGCACCGGCCGGGGCGCCGGCAGCCACGAGATTCTCGGTTTCCTGCCCGGCATCGAGGACATGTCCGAGACGAAGGCGATCTGGGAGGACGTGATCCGCGAGTTCCCGAAGATGTTCCTCCAGGACACCTACGAGGGCTACAACGGCACCTACTGGCAGCTCCCGCCGCGCAAGATCCTGCCCAAGCCGTACGGCAAGTCGCACCCCGCCATGTGGTACGCCGCCGGCAGCCCGCCCTCGTACGCGATGGCCGCCCGGATGGGCCTGGGCGTACTCGGCTTCTCCATCGGCGACCCGGCGAGCGCCGAGAAGCTGGTGGCCGGATACAAGCGCGAGATCGGCAACGCCGAACCGATCGCCGACTTCGTCAACGACAACGTGCTCGCGGTGAGCACCGGCTTCGTCGCCGAGACCAGGGAACAGGCGGTCGCCAACGCGGTCGCGGCCCGGCCGATGTACCTCACCAGCAACGTCTTCCGCTACCACGACACGTTCCCGCACCCCGAGGGCATCCCGTACTGGCCCGAGCTGATGCCCGACCTGACCCCCGAACTGGTCGAGTTCGCCGCCGATGCCGGTGCCCTGATCTGCGGCGCGCCCGATGGTGTGCTGGACGCGGTCAAGGCCTATGAGGCGGTCGGCGTGGACCAGCTCGTCCTCGGCCTGGGCTGCGACAACCGCGAGAACACGCTCAAGACCATCGAACTGTTCGGCAAGCACATCATCCCCAAGCTCGACACCGAGCCGGAGCACCGCACCACACGATTCCGCCGACAGGCCTGACCGCCCCCACCCGGCCGGCGTCCCCGGCCGGGTCCGTCCCCCCGACACGTGTCACCGCACGACCCGAAAGGCAGTCATGAGCTTCAAGGAATACCCGATCCGGGTGGGCAGCATGCTGTTCACCGCCGTGGACCCCGAGCGCGGCCACGAGGTGAGCTACAACCGCTGGTACGAGCGCGACCACTACTACGCCGGCTGCATGATCGGCCCCGGCATGCTCGCGGGCAGCCGCTGGGTGGCCACCGCCGACCTCAAGGCGCTGCGCTTCCCGGCCGACACCGACGTGGTCCCGGACATCGAGGCGGGTTCCTACGTCGCGATCTACTGGATCAACGACGGCCAGTTCGACGAGTGGAACGCGTGGGCGGTCGACCAGGTCAACTGGCTCTACGGCAACGACCGCGGCTTCCAGCACCGGATCCACGCGCACACCGGCATGTACCTGCACGACAGCCGCTGGTACCGCGACGAGGACCCGGTCCCCCTGGAGCTCGCCCTCGACCGCAACTACCAGGGCTTGGTCTCGCTCACCGTGCAGCGCGCCGAGGGCACCACGCAGGAGGACCTGGAGGCGTGGTTCTCCGCGCAGTTGCCGGACTTCCTCAAGGGCTCGCCGATCGCGTCGGTGGCCGCGTGGACCGCAGTCCCGCTCAAGGACGACGCTCCCGCGTTCGTCCCGCGCGACCCGAACGCGGCAACCCGCAGCATGCAGTTGTACTTCCTCGAGGGCGACCCGCGCGAGAGCTGGGACGCGTTCAAGGAGTGGGCCGAGCGGATCGACGCCTCCGGCATCGGCCGGGTCAGCTTCTGCGCCCCGTGGATTCCCACCGTGGTCGGCACCGACAAGTACACGGACGAGCTCTGGGGCTGATCCCCGGCCGTCATGCGATACGTGCGCGGGCCCGGGTCGAGTCGACCCGGGCCCGCGCACGTCACCTGACCACCGTCACCGAACAACCCTCATCGAACAACCCGAACAACCGTCGCTGTCACCGCAGTCGGCTGTGCTGCCGCCCGTAGAAGAAGTAGACGGCGAAGCCGGCCACCATCCACACCAGGAACCGCAGCCACGTCTCACTGCTGAGATTGATCATCAGCCACAGCGTGGCCAGTATGGACAGGATCGGCAACCACGGCACGAACGGCACCCGGAACGCGCGCGGCAACTCCGGTCGGGTCCGGCGCAGGATCAGCACGCTCGCGGCAACCACCAAGAACGCGAACAGTGTGCCGATGTTGACCATGACGTCGATCTCGTGGATCGGAGTGAACCCGGCGATCGCCGCCACCACCACCGCGATCAGTATCGTGCTCACGTGCGGCGTGCCGTACTTGGGATGCACCTTCGCGAACAACGGCGGCAGCAGCCCGTCCCGGCTCATCGCGAAGAAGACCCGGCTCTGCCCCATCATCAAGATCATGCACACGGTGGTCAGACCGGCCACCGCGCCGACGCTGATGATGGTCGCGATCCAGCCCTTGCCGACCGACCGGAACGCCTCGGCCAACGGCGCGGAGGACGAGAGCATGTCGTAACGCTGCATACCGACTACGACCAGGGCCACCGAGACGTACAGGATCGTGCAGATCACCAGCGAACCGAGGATCCCGATCGGCATGTCGCGCTGCGGCTTGCGGGTCTCCTCGGCGGCGGTGGCGACCACATCGAATCCGATGTAGGCGAAGAACACGAGCGCCGCACCGGAGAAGATCCCCATCACACCGTAGATCTGCGGCTCGAACCCGAACAGGGTCTGCACGAGCGGCGCCTTGAGCCCGCCGTTCCCGGATGCGGGCGGCTGCGAATCGGGCACGAAGGGGTTGTAGTTGCCCGTCTTGACGAAGAACAGGCCGGCAAAGATCACCAACAGCACGATCGCGAGCTTGACGGTGACCATGATGAGGTTGAACCGTGCCGAGAGCTTGATCCCGAACACCAGGATCGCCGCGACCCCGAGCACGAGCAGCAGCGCCGGCAGGTTGACCTTCCCACCGTCGCCCGGCGCAGCCGTGATCGCCTGCGGCAGGTCGATGTTCGCCTGCGAAAGCAGCGAGGTCAGATATCCCGACCACCCGATCGAGACCACCCCGACGCCGAGCGCGAGTTCCAGAATCAGGTCCCAGCCGATGATCCACGCGGGCAGTTCGCCGAGCGTGGTGTACGAGAACGTGTACGCGGAACCCGCCACCGGAACCGTGGACGCGAACTCGGCGTAGCACAGCGCGGCGAGCCCGCAGACGAACCCCGCCAGCACGAACGACAACGCGACGGCGGGGCCCGCGTAGTCCTTCGCCGCCGTACCGGTCAGCACGAAGATGCCCGTGCCCACCACCACACCGACGCCGAAAACCATCAGGTCGAGTGCGGACAACTCCCGGCGTAAGCCGTGCCCTTCGGAGACATCGGTGTCCTGGATGGACTGCTCGATGTTCTTGGTGCGAAACAACGCGTTGGCCATGGCAACACCTCCTGGTGGCGGAGACCGTTGCCATGATCGAGGCTTTCACTCCTGTTTTCGGGTGACCGATCCTCGGCGCGTCAGGGTGATCTTCGAGCCCGCCCCGGAAATCGACGCCGAGCACCCACAAAGCCGAAGCCCAAAACCCCCGAAGCCCCCGAAACAG
>NZ_JBIBGL010000001.1:646737-839952 GCF_042956465.1 Embleya sp. NPDC008237 | reverse complement strand
AAGCCGCGAAGCCGCGAAGCCGCGAAGCCGCGAAGCCGCGAAGCCGCGAAGCCGCGAAGCCGCGAAGCCGCGAAGCCGCGAAGCCGCGAAGCCGCGAAGCCGCGAAAAGCAAAACGACCCCGGGGTCCTGGAGCAAGAGCCCGTGGCTTCTCGCTCCCGACCCCGGGATCGTCACAATGTGCGCGGCGGCCTTCGGTCAGGCCGTCGTCTCGTGCTGCTCGGCGTCGGCGTCCACCGTCTTGGACGCGATCTCCTCGACCACCTGGCGTGAGATGTCCTGGGCGTTCAGGCCGATCCGAACCAGGATGTCCGAACGCTCCGCGTGGTCGAGGAACTCCTGCGGAATGCCGAAGTCGCGCAGCGGTACGTCCACCCGCGCGTCCCGCAACGACTGCGCGATCGCCGATCCGACGCCACCGGCCCGGCCGTTGTCCTCGATCGTGACCACGAGCCGGTGCCGGGCCGCCAACGGCGCGATCCCGGCCGGAACCGGCTTGATCCAGCGCGGGTCGACCACGGTCGCCGCGATGCCCTGGTCGGCGAGCCGATCGGCGACCTCGACCCCGATCTCGGCCATCTGCCCCACGGTCACGATCAGCACGTCACCGCGCTCACCGCCGCCGTTGCGCTCGGGGCCGGTGCGGCGCAGCACGTCCATCCCGTCGATCCGGCCGATCGCCTCGATGTCGGCGCCCACCGCGCCCTTGCCGAAGCGCACGACGGTCGGCGCGTCGTCGACCTCCATCGCCTCGCGCAACTGCGCGCGCACCTGCGTGGCATCGCGCGGCGCGGCGAGCCGCAGACCCGGCACGACCTGGAGGATCGACATGTCCCACATGCCGTTGTGGCTGGCCCCGTCCGGCCCGGTCACGCCGGCCCGGTCGAGGACGAAGGTCACGCCGCACTTGTGCAGCGCGACGTCCATCAGCACCTGGTCGAACGCGCGATTGAGGAAGGTCGCGTACACCGCGACCACCGGGTGCAGCCCGCCGGTGGCCAGGCCCGCCGCCGAGGTCACCGCGTGCTGCTCGGCGATCCCGACGTCGAACACCCGGTCGGGGTGCTTGGCGGCGAACTTGTGCAGTCCGACCGGGATCAGCATCGCCGCGGTGATGCCGACGACGTCCTCCCGCTCGTCCGCGATGGCGACCATCTCGTCGGCGAACACCGACGTCCACGACGCGCCCGACTTCTTGACCGGCAGGCCGGTCTCGGGGTTGATCACGCCCACCGCGTGGAACTGGTCCGCCGCGTCGTTGACCGCGTGCGCGTAGCCCCTGCCCTTCTGGGTGATCGCGTGCACGATCACCGGGCCGCCGAAGCCGCGGGCCCGGCGCAGCGCGTTCTCCACCGCCTCGACGTCGTGCCCGTCGATCGGGCCCACGTACTTCAGGCCCAGGTCCTCGAACAGACCCTGCGGCGCGACCGCGTCCTTGAGGCCCTTCTTGGCGCCGTGCAGCATGTCGTAGACCGGACCGCCGACCACCGGGGTGCGGCCCAACACGCCCTTGCCCCACTCCAGGAAACGCTCGTAGCCGCGCGTGGTGCGCAGCGTGGCGAGGTGGTCGGCGAGGCCGCCCTGGGTCGGGCCGTACGAGCGCTCGTTGTCGTTGACCACGATGATCACCGGACGGTCCTTGGCCGCCGCGATGTTGTTCAGTGCCTCCCAGGCCATACCGCCGGTCAGCGCGCCGTCGCCGATCACCGCGACCACGTGCCGATCGGTTTGACCGCGCACCTGGTACGCCTTGGCCAGGCCGTCCGCCCAGGACAACACCGTGGACGCGTGCGAATTCTCGATCACGTCGTGCTCGGACTCGGCGCGGCTGGGATAGCCGGACAGACCGTCGGCCTGACGCAGCTGCCCGAAGCCGTCCTTGCGACCGGTCACGATCTTGTGCACGTAGCTCTGGTGCCCGGTGTCGAAGAGGATCTTGTCGCGCGGCGACTCGAACACGCGGTGCATCGCGATGGTCAGCTCGACCACACCGAGGTTGGGACCCAGGTGACCACCGGTCTTGGAGACGGACTCCACCAGGAAGGTGCGGATCTCGTCCGCGAGCTGCGCGAGCTGCTCGGGCGAGAGGGCCTTGAGATCACGGGGTCCTCGAATGCTGTCCAGCAGGGCCACCCGTTCCTCCTTCGTCAGATCCGTCACCGCCCCCACGGGTCTGCGTGCAGGAGAGGCGTCCATCGAGTCTAGACGCGGCGATGCGGGCGGATGGTTCGCATCGGGGTACACCGATGAGCCATCCGTGCGCGCCGACTCACGTCGAGGCGCCCGCGACCAGCATCTGGGGCGTGCGTTCGACGGCGAAGGGGGTCATCTCGCTCATCACCATCGCCATCGCGCCGAGCACCTCGGCACGCTCGCCGAGCGACCCGGTGACCACGGTCAACCGGCGTGACGCGCTGGGAATGGCGTACCGCCCGACCGACTCGACGATCGGCGCGATCAGCAGGTCGCCGGCGCCCGCGAGGTCGCCGCCGAGGATGATTCGCTGCGGATTGAGAAGATTCGTCAGGCTCGCCACGCCCACGCCCACGTGCCTGCCGGCGTCCGCGACCACCCGCCGGCAGCCCGCGTCGCCGGCCTTGGCGAGCTCGATCATCCGCTGGATGGTCAGGTCGGTGCCATGGCTGCCGCGCAGCAGGTCGAGCAGATAGGAGGCGTTGGTGAAGGTCTCCAGGCAGCCCCGGTTGCCGCACCTGCACACCGGCCCGGACTCGTCCAGCGTTATGTGACCGATCTCGCCTGCCGTGCCGCCCGGACCCCGGTACAACCGGCCGCCGATCACCAGGCCCGCGCCGACGCCGCCGGAGACCTTGAGGTAGGCCATCTCGGTGCAACCCACGCCCGCGCCCCAGACGAGTTCGCCCAGCGCGCCGAGGTTGGCGTCGTTGTCCACCAGGACCGGCAGGCCCAGCCGGTCCTGCATCGCCTCGCGCGGGTGACAGCCCACCCAGCCCGGCAGAATCGTGGTCGAGCCGAGCGCGCCGGTGTCGATGTCGATCGGGCCGGGCACCCCGAGCCCGACCCCGGTGACCTCGCTTCGGACCGCGCCGGCGCGCTCCAGCAGCACGCCCAGCAGTCGATCCGCGAGCGCGAAGCCCTCGTCGGCGGAGGAGTCGACGTCGATCGGGACGTGCTCCTCGGCGAGCACCCGGTGGGCGAAGTCACCGATGGCCACGCGCAGGTGGCGATGGCCGAAGTCGATGCCGACGACCACACCCGAGGCGCGGCTGAGCGAGACGTTGCGGGCCCGCCTGCCGCCGGAGGACGTGGGGGTCACCTCGACCATGTCGAGGACCTTCAACTCCCGTACGATGTTCGACACCGTCGCGGCGGACAGCCCGGTGCTCCTGGCGATCTCGGCCTGGGTGAGCGCACCCGCCATGCGGACCGCGTGCAGGACCCGATCGAGGTTGGCCCGGTGCAGCGAGGACTGCGACCCGGACGAGTGCGACCCCGGCGACTGGGCCTGCGGAAAGCGGGACCCCGTCGTGCCGTCGGACATCTGCGATCCCCTCGCCCCGGTGCGATTGACGTACTTCTTGTGTGCAAGTCCTGAACTCTATGGCCCCCTCTGTTCAGGCAGAAGAGTCAAACCTGAACGCAGGCGTCACGATCGGGCCTCTATTCACTCCCGCACCGCCGGTGCGCGCATGGAACGTTACAAACACCCCTTTCGCCCCCGGCCGCCGCGTCACCATCGCCGTCCGGGCAGGGCCGGAGCAGGATCGGATCGGCCCACAACGTCGCGCACGTCACAGTCGGGGCTCCCAGCGCTCGCCCGCGAGAGCCTCCTCGACCAGCCGAACCGCACGCTCGGTGGCCGCCGCGCGCGAGCCCTCGTACTCGTACATGCGCAGCGCCGCCTCCACCGCCTGCACGGGCACCCGCTCGGCAAGCTCGACGCGCGCCGTGCCGTAGCCGTGTCGGGCCGCGGCGAGCGCGGCGGCCACGTGCTGACGGGCCATCCGGGCCAGGAGCAACGGGTGTTTGCGCAGGACGTCGTGGCTTCGATAGCCCGGCGGGCACAGGTCGAACAGCCAGGCGACGGCCGTGTCCTCCCAACCCGCCACACCGGGCGGCCGAACGCCCCTCGGCCATCCCGTCGGCGCGATCCCGTCCCTGCCTCGGGGCTTGGATTTCGCCCCGTCCCCGGTTTTGGCATGCGCAAAGCGACCCGGCTGCTCCCAGGCCGGGGTGTCGCGATCGCCATTGCCGTACATATGTTCGATTATGCGCGGTGGCAGACCGAGAATGCACACGTGGATCATGGAGGGGGGCATCCGCACCCGCGTTCGACTCCCACGTCGTCACGCCTGCGCCCGCCCTACCCCGCTTCACCCCTGCGCCCGACCTCGTTCGACTCTCGTACGACCTCAGGAGGACCCGTGATCCAGGCCGACCGCGCCGGTGACGAGGCCGCGTTCGCTCACATACCGCTGGTCGGCGTGTGGCGGAACGGCTTCCTGGAATCGATCCACCACGGCACGGCCGTACTCACCGGCACCGACGGCTCGGTGGTCGAAGGACACGGGGCCGTGCACGCGCCGATGTTCCCGCGCTCGGCCAACAAGCCGTTCCAGGGCCTGGCGATGGTGCGCAGCGGGCTGGACCTGGACGGCGAACTGCTCGCACTCGCCTGCGCCAGCCACTCCGGCGAGACGTTCCACCTGGAGGGGACCCGGCGAATCCTGTCCCGCGCGAGGTTGCCGGAGAGCGCGCTGCGCTGCGTACCGGACCTGCCGCTGGGCACCGCGCAGCGCGATGCGTGGCTGGCGGCCGGCAAGGGGCCCGAGCGGATCGCGATGAACTGTTCGGGCAAGCACGCCGCGATGCTGCTCACCTGCGTGCACAACGGCTGGCCGACCGAGGACTACCTGGAGCTCGGGCACCCGTTGCAGCAGGCCGTCCGCCGAGCGGTCGAGGACGTCGCCGGCGAACCGGTCGCGGCGGTCGGCGTGGACGGGTGCGGGGCGCCGCTGTTCGCCATCTCGCTCGCGGGCCTGGCCCGGTCGTACGGCCGCTTCGCGGGCGCCGCCGAGGGCACCCCCGAGCGGCGGATCGCGGATGCGATGCGGGCCCACCCGGAGTGGGTCGCGGGCACCGGTCGCGACGTGACGGGGCTGATGCGGGCGATCCCGGGACTGCTCGCCAAGGACGGCGCCGAGGCGGTGTACGCGGTGGGCCTGCCGGACGGGCGGGGCGCCGCGGTCAAGATCGCGGACGGGGCGACGCGGGCCCACATCGTCGCCATGGCGGCGCTGCTGTGGCGCATGGGCGCGGACGAACAGAGCCTCGCCCCGTTCGCCCAGGCGCCCGTGTACGGCGCCGGCGAGGTGGTCGGCGCGATCCGCGCATTCCCCCTTTTGGGTGAACCGGCGCCCTAGCCCTGTCGCCCGCATGGGCCGAGCGCCAAACTGACGCTGCGGCCGGTTGGGAAACCAACCGGCCGCGCCAATTCCGGCATCTCCGGTGCGCCCGCAGGCGCAGGCGGTCCCACTCGCGGGCGCACGCACCTTGCCCGCAGCCGCCCGAGTCGCCGATCGCGCCGGTGACGGTGCACCGAACGGCACCGGGCCGGACCCCGAAGGAGCCCGACCCGGTGCGGCGATGCCGTACGACGACCTGGCGTCGCGGTGCGGCGGTCAGCCCTTGTTCACCAGCGAACGCAGCACGTACTGCATGATGCCGCCGTTGCGGTAGTAGTCCGCCTCGCCGGGGGTGTCGATGCGCACGACCGCGTCGAACTCGACGCCGGTGTCCGTGGTGACCTTGACCGTCTTGGGGGTGCGACCCTCGTTCAGCGCGGTGATGCCCTCGAACGCGAAGGTCTCCTCGCCGGTGAGGCCCAGCGTGGTGGCGCTGTGGCCGGCCGGGAACTGCAGCGGGATGACGCCCATGCCGATCAGGTTCGAGCGGTGGATGCGCTCGTAGGACTCGGCGATCACCGCACGCACACCCAGCAGCGAGGTGCCCTTGGCCGCCCAGTCGCGCGACGAACCCGAGCCGTACTCCTTGCCCGCCAGCACCACCAGCGGAATACCGGCGGCCTGGTAGTTCACCGACGCGTCGTAGATCGTCGACACCGGGGCGTCGGCCTGCGTGAAGTCACGCGTGAAGCCGCCCTCGGTGCCCGGCGCGATCTGGTTGCGCAGGCGGATGTTCGCGAACGTGCCGCGGATCATCACCTCGTGGTTGCCCCGGCGCGAGCCGTACGAGTTGAAGTCCTTGCGCTCGACACCGTTCTCGGCCAGGTACTTGCCCGCCGGGCTGTCGCCCTTGATCGAGCCCGCCGGCGAGATGTGGTCGGTGGTGACCGAGTCGCCGAGCTTGGCCAGCACGCGGGCGCCCGCGATGTCCACGACCGGGGCCGGCTGCATCTGCATGCCCTCGAAGTACGGAGGCTTGCGCACGTAGGTCGACTGCGGGTCCCACTCGAACGTCGCGCCCGTCGGGATCTCCAGCGACTGCCAGCGCGAGTCGCCCGCGAAGACGTCGGCGTAGCGGTCGATGAACATGTCCTGGTCGATCGAGGAGGCCACCACCTCGGCGATCTCCTCGTCGCTCGGCCAGATGTCGGCGAGGTAGACCGGCTTGCCCTCGGGGTCCAGGCCCAGCGGCTCGGTGGTGATGTCGATGTCCATCGATCCCGCGAGCGCGTACGCGATCACCAGCGGCGGCGAGGCCAGGTAGTTCATCTTGACGTCGGGGTTGATCCGGCCCTCGAAGTTGCGGTTGCCCGAGAGCACCGAGACGACCGCGAGGTCGGCGTCGTTGACCGCCTTGGAGACCTCCTCCGGCAGCGGGCCGGAGTTGCCGATGCAGGTCACGCAGCCGTAGCCGACCAGGGCGAAACCGACCTTGTCCAGGTACGGGATCAGACCGGCCTTCTCGTAGTAGTCCATGACGACCTTGGACCCGGGCGCGAGCGTGGTCTTGACCCACGGCTTGCGGGTGAGGCCCTTCTCGACGGCCTTCTTCGCGAGCAGCGCGGCGCCGAGCATGACCGAGGGGTTCGAGGTGTTGGTGCACGAGGTGATCGAGGCGATCACGACCGCGCCGTGGTCGATCTCGTACTCCACGCCGTCGTCGCCGACCACCTTGGTCGGGTTGTGCACGCGACCGTTCGAGCCGGTCGGTGCGTCCGAGGCCGGGAAGGACTCCTTGCCGGACTCGTCGCCGTTGGTGACGTAGTCCGCCAGCGCGCTGCGGAAGCGGGACTTGGCCTCGGCCAGCACGACCCGGTCCTGCGGGCGCTTGGGACCGGAGATCGAGGGCACCACGGTGGAAAGGTCGAGCTCGATGTACTCCGAGTACTCCGGCTCGTGGCTCGGGTCGTGCCACAGGCCCTGGGCCTTCGCGTACGCCTCCACCAGCGCGAGCTGCTTGTCGTCCCGGCCGGTCAGTCGCAGGTAGGTGATCGTCTCGGCGTCGATCGGGAAGATCGCGCAGGTCGAGCCGAACTCCGGCGACATGTTGCCGATGGTGGCGCGGTTGGCCAGCGGCACCGCGCCGACGCCCTCGCCGTAGAACTCGACGAACTTGCCCACCACACCGTGCTTGCGCAGCATGTCGGTGATGGTCAGCACCACGTCGGTGGCGGTGACGCCCGGCTGCGCCTTGCCGGAGAGCTTGAAGCCGACCACACGCGGGATCAGCATGCTGACCGGCTGGCCGAGCATCGCGGCCTCGGCCTCGATGCCGCCGACGCCCCAGCCGAGCACGCCCAGGCCGTTGACCATCGTGGTGTGCGAGTCGGTGCCGACACAGGTGTCGGGGTATGCCTGCCCGTTGCGCACCATGACGGTGCGAGCCAGGTGCTCGATGTTGACCTGGTGCACGATGCCGGTGCCGGGCGGTACGACCTTGAACTCGTCGAACGCGGTCTGGCCCCAGCGCAGGAACTGGTAGCGCTCCTTGTTGCGGCCGTATTCGATGTCGGTGTTGATCTCGAACGCGTCCGGACGGTTGAACACGTCGGCGATGACCGAGTGGTCGATGACCATCTCGGCGGGCGCGAGCGGGTTGATCCGGGAGGCGTCGCCGCCGAGGGCCTTCACGGCCTCGCGCATCGTGGCGAGGTCCACGACACACGGCACGCCGGTGAAGTCCTGCATGATCACGCGCGCCGGCGTGAACTGGATCTCTTCGCTCGGCTCGGCCTTCGCGTCCCAGCCGCCCAGGGCACGGATGTGATCGGCGGTGATGTTCGCGCCGTCCTCCGTGCGGAGCAGGTTCTCCAGCAGGACCTTCAGGCTGTAGGGAAGGCGCTTGCTGCCCTCCACCTTGTCCAGCCGGAAGATTTCGTACGACTCGTCACCCACGTTCAGGGTGGAGCGAGCGTCGAAGCTGTTCGCGGACACGACGGTCTCCCTTGATCTTGTGCGTTTCTCCCGCATCCTGCCGACACCCACTCGACGTACGCCAAGCAAGGTGACCCTAACCAGGGATGCCGGGGTCTGCGCCCCGCAGATATCTTGATGTCAAGACAAGTCTAGTCTAGGCCCCGCCTCGTCCGTGCGGGTACCCGCCACACACGGGCCGACCCGTCGGTCGCGGATTCCTCGGGGCGATCTCCCCCACACGCGCGCGTGCGCCCCTAACATGCGGGAAAGCGAGTCCGGTACGACCCACCGAGTGGGTCCGGAGAGTGGTCCGGGGCAGGTGTTCGGCATACGAGCACGTCGGGTGGGATGGCGACGAGGGGGATGACGCCATGAAGCGGATCCGGATCGGCGTATTGGGCGCGGCTCGCATCGCACCGGCCGCGCTGGTCAAGCCCGCGCGGCTGATCCCCGAGGTGCAGGTCGCCGCGGTCGCCGCCCGCGACGCGGTGCGCGCGGACGCCTTCGCCCGGCGCCAGGGCATCCCACGCGTGCACGCGCATTACGCCGCCCTGATCGAGGACCCTGAGCTGGACGCGGTGTACATCCCGCTGCCCAACGGGCTGCACGCGCACTGGACGATCCGGGCGCTGCAAGCCGGCAAGCACGTGTTGTGCGAGAAACCGATGGCGGCCAACGAGGCAGAGGCGCAGCAGATCGCGGACGCCGCGGCACGAGCGGACCTGATCGCGATGGAGGCGTTCCACTACCGGTATCACCCGCTCGCGAGCCGCATGCGCGAGATCCTGGACGACGGCGAGTTGGGCGAGATCCGCCGCATCAGCACGTCGATGTGCTTCCCGTTGCCACTGCTCGGCGACATCCGCTACCGCTACGACCTCGCGGGCGGGGCGCTGATGGACGGCGGCTGCTACGCCGTACACCTGATGCGGCTGCTCGCGGGCGACGACAAGGCCGACCCGATCGAGGTATTGGACGCGCACGCCCTGACGATCCGCAAGGACCGGCGGGTGGACCGCGCGATGTCGGCCCGCCTGCGACTGCCGGGCGGCGCGGCGGGCACCGTGCACGCGTCGATGTTGTCCCGACGCGTGCTGGACATGCACGCACACGTCGTGGGCAGCCGTGGCGAGATGCGGGTGATGAACTATCTGATGCCGCACCTGCCCCATCGATTCACCGTGCACACGGGCAAGCTCAAGCGGCGCGAACACCTGGGCGAGGCGGCGCGGACGCCGACGTACCGCCTGCAGCTGCAGGCGTTCGCGGACGCGATCCGCTTCGGCCAGCCGACGCTGACGCCCGCGGTCGATGCGGTGCCGACGCTGCGCGTGATGGACGCGATCTACCGCGCGGCGGGACTGCCGCTGCGCGGACAGACCCCGGCCACTCGCTGAACCCGGGAGCGCCGAAGCCACGCTCGGGACACCCGAGTTGCCGACGAGCCCTTGCGCAGTCTGCGACCCACCTGCTCAGCGCATGATGTAGTGCAGGATCACGTCATGGACGTGGCGACCCTTGTCGTCACTGCGGAACTCCACGCTGTAGGTCTGCGTGCCGACGTGGATCGCTATTTCGCTGGAGCTCAGGTAGGAGCCGGTGAAGCTCTTGTTGGAGACCATGCTCACGCTGCTGATCTTCGAATAGGGCAAGGAGGTGATCGCGATCTTCTTACCGACGAAACTGTTGTCCTGGATGATCGCGCGCCGGTCGGTCAGACCGATGAAGCCGGTGCCGACGCCCTTCGCGTCGTAGACCGCGATGATCTGCTCGCCCGGCAGCAGCCCGCTCTGGATCTTCTCCAGTTGCTCGCGCTTGTCGAAGACGACGTTTCCCGCTCCACTCATCCCGTGCTCCTCCTCGTTGACCTGCGGCACCCAGCCTACGGCTGCTCGATCAGTGCCATTCGCTCGTCGCGTGGAAGTGTCGCAGCGTGTCTTCGTACACCCCCAGGTCCAGGTTCTGCCCCGCGAGCCACTCGTCCGAGTAGTACGAATGCGCGTAGCGCTCCCCGCCGTCGCACAGCAGCGTCACCACCGAACCGGTCCGGCCCGCGGCACGCATCTCGGCCACCAGGCGCAGGGCACCCCACAGGTTGGTGCCGGTCGAGCCGCCTGCCTTGTGCCCGGTACGCCGGTGCAGGTCGCGCATCGCCGCCACCGACGCGGCGTCGGGGACCTTGATCATCCGGTCGACGATGTTCGGCATGAAACTGGCCTCGACCCGAGGTCGACCGATGCCCTCGATGCGCGACGAACACGCCTCGGCATACGCCGGGTCGTGAGTGCGCCATCCTTCGAAGAAGGCCGAGTTCTCCGGGTCCACGACGCAGATCTTGGAATGGTGTCGGCGGTAGCGGACGTAGCGGCCCATGGTCGCGCTGGTGCCACCGGTACCGGCGCCGACCACGATCCACTCGGGGATCGGATGCCGCTCCTGCGACATCTGCTCGAACACCGACTCGGCGATGTTGTTGTTGCCCCGCCAGTCGGTGGCGCGCTCGGCATAGGTGAACTGGTCCATGAAGTGCCCGCCCGTCTCCGTCGCGAGCGCGCGCGAGACCTCGTACACCGTGGCGGCGTCCTGGACCAGGTGACATCGACCGCCGTGGAACTCGATCAGCTCGATCTTCTCCGGGCTGGTGGTGGCGGGCATGACCGCGACGAACGGCAGGCCGATCTGGTTGGCGAAGTACGCCTCCGAGACGGCCGTCGAACCCGAGGACGCCTCGATCACGGTGGTGCCCTCCTCGATCCACCCGTTGCACAGGGCGTACAGGAAGAGCGAGCGTGCCAGGCGGTGTTTGAGCGAGCCGGTGGGGTGGGTGGACTCGTCCTTGAGGTAGAGGTCGATACCCCACTCCGCGGGCAGCGGGTAGGCGAGCAGGTGGGTGTCGGCGGAACGGTTGGCGTCGGCACTCACCTTGCGGATGGCTTCGTCCACCCAGTCGCGGGTCTTCGCGCTGAAACGGTCCACATCGTTGTCCACCGACGTCACGTCGACTCCCCTGGCTTGTTCGTGTCCCGTGCCGGGTTCCGGATCGCGGGGTGCGGGATCGATGGTGATCGACCCCGGCCCAGGCTACGGGCCGACGCGCGGATCCCTTGGTCAACCCCTCGAATGGCCTATGAGCTGCACATACGTATTCTCGGCCGGAAGTTGTGACGTGTCGGGGGGTCCGCCGCGTCTATGGGGTGGGTACGCGCGAGGGCGCGTAGGGACGAGGAGGGTCTATGGCGGGCTTCGACGCTGAGCCGGCCGATTTCCTGGAGTTCGCCAACGCGTGCAGCGGTCGGCTGTTCCGGACGGCGTGGCTCCTGTGTGGCGATTGGCATCTCGCCGAGGACCTCGTGCAGACGACGCTGGGCAAGTTGTACCGGGCCTGGAAGCGGGTCAGTCGGGCCGACAGCCCGGAGGCGTATGCGCGCACCGTGCTGACGCGCACCTATCTGTCCCATCGACGCAGGTTGAGCAGCACCGAGCAGCCCTACGCCGACCTGCCGGAGGGCTCCGGTCCCGAGGAGGACCAGGCGTTGCGGTTGACGCTCCTGAAGAGTCTGGCCGAACTGCCGCCCAAGGACCGGGCGGTGTTGGTCCTGCGCTACTGGGAGGACCTGAGCGTGGAGCAGACGGCGCGACAGATGGGCGTGTCCGAGGGGGCCGTGCGGAGCAGATCGATGCGAGCCCTGGAGAAGTTGCGGAGCGTGCTCGGAAGCGAATCCGGCTGGCTCTCCGCCGCATGAGGCGTTACTGAGACACCGCCGGTACGGCCGTACGGCTGGTGAGCAGTGCGACCTGTGTTCACACGGATGGCGAGGAGACGGTACGTCTATGGGGTCTGACGAAAAGGAACTGGCGGCCGCGATGCGGACGTCGGCGTCGGGGCTGGTCCCCCCGGCGGGATTGGTCTCGGGTGGTATCGCCCGAGGCAGACGGATGAAGCTCGTACGGCGCGTGCAGATGGGCGTGTCGACCGCGGCGGTGGTCGCCGTGGCGGGAACAGCCCTGCTCGTCCTCCCGGACCGAACCGACGGCGCCCCCGGACGGGTGGCGGGGCCGGCGAGCTCGACGGCGGAGGTGTCCGCGCCGCCCACCACCACCCCGGTGGGGCCCAAGTCTCGGCCGACGCTGTCCGCCCCACCCGGGATGACGCCCGTGCTGCCACCGCTGCTGCTGCATTCGCTTCTGGCACTGTTGCCGCAGGGCCTTCCACCCAGCGGGATCACCGGGTCGGACAACACCAACACGACGACCGCGGGCGTGCACAGCATCGGCGCCTCGGTGTCGTTGGTCCTGGAGGACTCCGCCGGGCCCAGCCTGCTCTCGCTGTCGGTGGAGCAAAGCGCGGAGCAGGCCGACGACACGGGGTGTCCGCACCCGGAGGGCAGCACCGCGGCCACGTGCCTGGACTACCGGACCTCGGACGGCAGTCGGGTGGTGGAGCGGCAGGATTGGGTCTACCCCGCGACGCCGGACACGCCGGAGAACCGCGCCGATGGCAAGGCAGGTCCTTCGGGAAGGGGACCCAAGGACTGGTCCATTCGAGTCGTCCGTCGCGACGGTGTCGTGATCACGCTCAACGAGGTCGCCTCCCGGGAGGAGAAGGGGGACATCGCCCGTGATGCGCCGCTCCTGTCGATGGACCGCCTGCGCGCCATCGCCCTCGCCCAGGTCTGGCGTGTGTGGGTGAGCGCGGACGCCAACAAAGCGACGACAACCACCCCACCGACCTTCGCCTACCGGTCCTCGTCTCGCCAGGAGGGGGAACTCCCGCCATCGTCGACAGCCGTGCCGCCGCCGCTGCGGACCCCGGGGGGAACACAACCGGCAACCGGGACCGGCTCGATCGCCCGATCGGACGTCCCCAGCGCGTCGGTTCCCGGAGGCGGGACGGGGTTCTGAGCATCCACGACGACTGCCGGGCATGAGCGGGCGTCGGCCGGGCAGGCGCCGGGTGTCGAGCCCCCGGGCGCCTCTGACTCCCCCCTCACGCTCCGGGGGCTCGATGCCGCGCCGGCCCTTCCGTCTGGGATCCTGACGCGGGGCCCGGTCGGCCCCGCGGAGACTTCGAGGGAGGCGGTCGCAATGGCCGAGGGCATAGGGATCGGTCTGGGCGGCGTGGGGTTCGAGGGCGGCTACGCGCAGTACGGCCCGGCGGACCCCGAGGATCGCGCCCGGCACATCCTGGAGGTCTTCGAACGAGCCTTCGGGGCACTGATCGATGGCGACGCTGCCGCGTTCCGGGTGAAGTTCCGCAAGATGGCGTCCTCGGCCTTCGCGTTCTACCGGGGCACGGCCTGCCTGTTCTACGCCGACCTCGACGGCCGCGAAGATCCCTTCCTGGACGAGCGCACCTCGCGGGTGTGGATCCACGGCGATCTGCACGCGGAGAACTTCGGCACGTACATGAACGCCGACGGCAAGCTCGTGTTCAACGTCAACGACTTCGACGAGGCCTACGTCGGCCCCTGGACGTGGGACGTCAAGCGCTTCGCGGCAAGCCTGGCACTGATCGGGTACGGCAAAGCCCTCAGCGACGACACGATCGCGACCCTCGTCACCGGCTACGGCGCGGCCTACCTGGACCAACTTCGGCTGCTGACCGACAAGACCACACCGCAGGACGCCGCGCTGACACTGGCGACGACCCAGGGACCGCTGCTCGAGGTGCTGCGGCAGGCCCGGTTGCAGACCCGCATCGGATTGCTCCGCTCGCAGACGGTCGTGGCCGACCACGAACGGCGCTTCGCCCTGTCCGGCGGCGCGTTCGAGTTGTCGGACGACGTCAAGGCAACCGTGCTGGAGGCCTTCCGGCGGTACCTCGACACCCTGCCTCCCGCGACTCGGCAACGGCCGGACACCTACGACATCAAGGACGTCGTGGGTCGGCGCGGGGTCGGCATCGGCAGCGCCGGGCTGCCCTCGTACAACCTGCTGATCGAGGGCAACACGGAGGCGCTGGAAAACGACGTGATCCTGTACATGAAGCAGGGTCAAACGCCGTCGGTGAGCCACCACGTCACCGATCCCCAGGTGCGCTCCTACTTCGAACACGAAGGTCATCGCACCGTCATCTCGCAGCGGGCCTTGCAGGCGCACGCGGACCCGTGGCTCGGTTACACCGACATCGACGGGGTCGGGCAGCTGGTCGCCGAGGTGTCGCCGTACGCGAACGACCTGGACTGGTCGGACCTGAACGAGGTGAACACGATCGCCGAAGTGGTGGAATACCTGGGCCGCGCCACCGCGACGATGCACGCGGTCGCGGACGAGGAAAGCGGTCACACGCTGGTCCCCTTCTCGACCAGGAACGCGATCCTGGAGGCCGTCGAGCGGGACGAGGAGGGCTTCAAGACCTCACTCGTGGACTTCGCGCACGCATACGGCGCCCGAGCCCGCGCCGACCATGCCATCTTCGTCGACCTCTTCCGCAACGGGCTGATTCGGGGGTTGTAGGCACGACTCGCGACTCCGCGGCGGCGCCACGGTGCTGTCCGATTCCCGCCGGCCACTCCTGCGGGAACGGGTGACACTTGTCGACGTGATGGACGACGAGCAGTGCTACCGAGCGTGCAGCAGCCGGGACAGTCGGTTCGACGGTTGGTTCTACATGGCGGTCACGAGCACCGACATCTACTGCCGGCCGAGTTGCCCGGCCGTCAAGCCGAAGCGGGAGAACGCGCGGTTCTACCCGTCTGCGGCGGCCGCGCAGGCGGCGGGGTTCCGGGCTTGCAAGCGCTGCCGCCCGGACACCTCGCCGGGCTCGCCGGAGTGGGACGTGCGCGCCGACGTGGTGGGGCGAGCCATGCGCCTGATCGCGGACGGGGTCGTGGATCGCGAAGGCGTCGGCGGCCTTGCGGGTCGTCTCGGATACAGCGATCGCCAGTTGAACCGCCTGTTGATGGCCGAAGTCGGCGCGGGCCCCCTCGCGCTCGCCCGCGCCCGACGGGCGCAGACGGCCAGGGTCCTGCTGGAGACTTCCGATCTGCAGATCGCGCAGGTCGCGTTCGCAGCCGGATTCGCAAGCGTGCGGCAGTTCAACGACACCGTTCGTGAGGTGTTCGGCCGCACCCCCACCGAGGTGCGCGGACGGGCCGGCGTCCGGAGCGTCGAACCGGGCGAAATCCGGCTGCGACTGCCCTACCGGGAGCCGATCGCGCTCGCTCACGCGTTGGACTTCCTGGGGCTGCGGGCAGTGCCGGGCGTGGAGGAGTACGTGGACGGCGTCTACCGACGGGTGCTGTCGCTCCCGCACGGCACGGGCGTGGTCGAGCTCTCGCCCGGGCCCTCGTGGGTGTGGTGCCGCCTCGTCCTCGCCGACCTGCGCGACCTGGGCGCCGCCGTCCAGCGCTGCCGCCGGTTGCTCGACCTGGACGCGGATCCGCTCGCCGTGGACGAGGCGCTCGGCAGCGTCGAGCTCGACGACGGCGGGCTGGGCGCACTCGTGCGCGCCACGCCCGGCCTGCGTTCACCGGGCCATGTGGACCCCGACGAACTCGCCGTGCGGGCCGTGCTCGGCCAGCAGGTGTCGGTCGCGGGCGCCCGCACCGTCGCGGGTCGGCTGACCCGCCTGTACGGCAAGCCGCTGGCCGCACCACAGGGCGGGCTCACTCACGCGTTCCCGACCGCGGCCGCGTTGGCGGACGCGGATCCGGCGGACTTGCCGATGCCCACGGCACGCAAGAAGGCGATCTTCGCCCTCACCGAGGCGCTCGCGTCCGGAGCGGTTCGCCTCGACCCGGGTGTCGACCGTCGGGCGGCGGAGGCGGGCCTTGTGGCCCTGCCGGGTATCGGCCCCTGGACGGCGTCGTACATTCGACTGCGGGCGCTCGGCGACCCGGACGTCTTCCTGCCGACCGATCTGGGCGTCAAGCACGCGCTCGCGCGCTGGGGGCTTCCGGTCTCGGCCGCGCAGTCGTGGTCCCCGTGGCGCTCGTACGCGTTGCACCACCTGTGGGCGAGCCTGTCCGCAGCATCCACCGTCTCGGTGAAGGAAGTCGCATGAACCAGGACGCCCTGTTCGAAGCCGTCGAAACGCCCGACCCGAACGTGCCCCCGGCCGTGTTCAACGCCCCCCTCGACGGCCCCCGCCGATACGCGACCCTGGATTCCACGGTCGGCGAACTGCTCATGATCGGTGACGGGCAGTCGCTCACCGCCCTCTACATGGCGGCCACGCCGGGCGCGGATTGGGTACACGACCCCGGTGCGTTCACTCAGACGAAGGCGCAGTTGAGCGCTTACTTCGCCGGCGAACTGCGCGAGTTCGACCTGCCGTTGGCGCCGGCCGGCACGGCCTTCCAGCTCAAGGTCTGGTCCGCCCTGACCACCATCCCGTTCGGACACACGATGTCCTACGGGGCTCTGGCCACCAGGTTCCTCGGACAGCCGACGGCGTCCCGAGCGGTCGGACTCGCCAACGGTCGCAACCCGATCGGCATCATCATCCCGTGTCACCGGGTAATCGGCGCCGACGGCACGTTGACCGGCTACGCAGGCGGGTTGCCGCGCAAGCAGCGCCTGTTGGCGCTGGAGAAGGTCCGCGTCACCGGTTAGTCGGGCCGCTTCCGAGTGCACCGGCACGGTCGCGGGGCTCACGACTGGAACGCCCGCCGCACGAGCCCCGCGACCCGCCCCCGCCGGAGCGTGTCGTACCAGGTGAAGCGCAGGACGAGCGCCCCCACCAGGGCCAGCTCGTTGGCCCGGGACCGGTCGCGAAACAGCGCGTCGGGCCGCGAATGCACGTCCGCTCCGTCCGCCTCCGCGAAGATCGGCCGCAACCCGGTCAGCCACGCGAGATCCACGCGGGCCCGGCCGCCGCCGGGCAGCGCGACCTCGTGCTGCAACTCGTCCGGTGCGACTCCGCCCCGCACGCAGTCGAGTCGCACTCGCGACTCCAACGGGCTTTCGGCCCGTGCGTCCGCGATCTCCAGCAGCGGCCGCACCTGTCCCGCCCCGGGCCGGCCCGCCGCCTCCCGCTCGACCGCCTCCAACTGCGCCGGCTCGACCAGGCCCAGATGCAGCGCCGAATCGAGGACCGCCAATCCGTCCTCGGGCGGGAGCCTGGGCAGCAGATCGGCGAGCGTCCGCACCGGCGTCGTCACCGGGAAGCCGTCCACCATCACGATCTCGTCCGCTCGCAACCGTCGCCGATAGGCCACGATGCCGGGCCCACCACGACGTGACGCGGTGGCGGGCGTCGCGATGTGCACAGATTCCGCGCGTGGCACGCCACGCATCCCGTGCACGTGGGCCGCACTGTGCAATACGGCCACGGCTCGCTCGCCATAGGCCGCGAGCCCGGCGCGCAACAGTCCGCGCGAGGTGAGCGCACATCGATCGGCATCGACGAGCCCCACGCCGCGCGCGAGTTCGCGCACCTTCCCATCGTTCACGAGCCTGCGCCACAGCCGCCCGGATACTCCGGCGGACAGCGCCTGTTCCCGTGTTACCACTCCGTTGTGCTGCCATGCCAACCCCCGCAAGACTCGTACGGCCTCTTCCATCCCCGGATACTGGTCTGCACGGCCTGCCGCGGAGTGGGGGTGGATGTCATCTGTGGACAACTCGCCCCTTGTGGACAGCTCGAGGCTCGCTATGCCGGATTCGTGGACAATCTTCAGCCGTTCGACACCTTCATGATCATTGCGGGCTGCCGGGCGGTTGGGACCAACCGGTGTGATGGGTGGGTCCCCACACCCCCTCCGTCCCGAGGATCGTCATGCCCGACTTCCGCAAACACCGGCGCGTCGCGGCCGTGTGCGCCGCGCTCGCCCTGACGGCAGGCGCAGGCGCCGCCTACGCCGAGAGCCGCCCCGCCGCGTCCCGCGCCTCCGCCCCGGTGAACGCAGCCCCCGCCTCCGCGCCCGCCAAGGTGTCCTTCAACGTCATCAGCGACGTGCAGGGAGATCTCGCGGACTTCGGCCGCGCGCTCGACCAGATGAAGGTGATCAACCCGAACAGCGGCGCGCTCGTCGTCAACGGCGACATCACCCCGCGCGGCTACAAGTCCGAGTACGACCAGGTGAAGCAGGTCCTGAACACGCGTCCGCACCCGGCGAACACGTTCTTCACGATCGGCAACCACGAGTTCTACGTGCCCAAGTACTGCAATCCGGACAAGCTGTGTCAGGAGACCTGGCCGAACGGCACCACCGAGCAGTCGCTCTTCCAGAACTTCTACGACTTCACCGGTCTCGACAAGGTCTACTACGAGCGCGTCGTCGACGGTGTCCCGATGCTGTTCCTCGGCACCGAGAAGTACATGAAGTACACCGACCCCACCAAATGGGACGAGGTGTGGTTCAGCGACGAGCAACTGACCTGGCTCGAGCAGCGGATGAACTACTGGGAGGCGCAGGGCAAGCCGACGTTCGTGTTCTCGCACCACGTGCTGCCGGACACGGTCTCGGGCACGCGCAACAAGCTCTACAAGTCGGACTACCTCCAGGCCGACCGGATCATGAACATCCTGGGCGCCCACAAGGACGCCGTGCTGTTCACCTCGCACACGCACTGGGACCTGAACCTGTCCGACTGGGCCGTGCGCAAGGTCGTGCCGGGCAGCGGAAACCTCGAAGGCTTCACCGTCGTCAACACGGGCGCCGTTCAGACCCAGTGGACCGACAACGGCTCGGGCGGCGAGAGCGCGCTGAGCGGGTTGGAGAACAGCGGGCTCCAAGTCGAGGTCGCCAACGACCGGGTGACGATCAAGGCCCGCGACTTCCGGCGCAACCAGTGGGTCAAGGAGATGAACGTGCCGCTGCACACCAAGTGCGCTGCGGCCAAGCCGTGGACCGAGTCGATGACGTACACGAACGGTGACACCGTCGTGTGGAACAACCACACGTGGCGTGCCAAGTGGTGGACGCGCGGCGAGGCACCGGGCACGACCGGCCAGTGGGGCGTGTGGGAGGACCAGGGCGCCTGCTGAGCGCTTGCGACAAGAACTGAAGGGGTGGGACCGTCGGCGGCCGGCCCCACCCCTTCGGTGACCCGGCCGCGCCCTCACGGCCGCTCGATGCTCGCCGTCGGAGACGAGAACGCACGCGGATGGCTTCGCGCGGGATTCTGCTCCCCACCCCCGTCCCCAGGCGTTCGCGCCGGACCGATCATCGGATCGATGCGCACGAGCGTGAGGTCTCCCTTGTCGAGGATGCCCGCCCGCCGTCGCGCGGCTGCCCACCGGGCCAGTTCGCGCGGACTGCCCGCCGCAGGCTCACGGAGTTCCTCCCAGGGGCGCCCGCCTGCCAGCGCGGTGCGCAGGAACCACGCGCCGGCGGTGTCGTTGGCGACGTACAGCAGGTCGCGATCGGTCCAGGTACCGCGCGCGCAGCGCACCCGCCGTGCCACCGCCGCGGGGTCCGCGCCGTTGCTGGTCGCGACATCGGGTCGGCGGGAGGTGGGAAACACCCGCCAGA
The DNA here is from genome assembly GCF_042956465.1 of Embleya sp. NPDC008237. Lineage (NCBI taxonomy): Bacteria > Bacillati > Actinomycetota > Actinomycetes > Kitasatosporales > Streptomycetaceae > Embleya > Embleya sp. NPDC008237. Next base: position 820,174 of record NZ_JBIBGL010000001.1, on the reverse strand, counting down.
GCCGGTCGCCGCGGACCTGGAAGAGATAGGCGTCACCGAGCACCGCGGCCGCCCATTGGCCCCGGCCGGAGAGCCACGGATGCGGCGCGAGGTGCGCGGCGAGTACCGCCGAGGCATGGGCTCCGCGCTCCAACTTGCGCAGTTCGTACGGCTGTACGGGCATCCCGCGCCGATCCCGCTCGACCAGGTACCGCTTGGTCAGTTCCGGCCACCGGTCCGCGGCGCGCCCCAACACGTCGGCGAAGCCAGTACCCCCGCACAGGAGCGGAGTGGGCGCCGCGCCGCAGGCCCGCACCAGGAGTTCGGCCCAGCGCCGCGCGAGCAGGCTCTCCGCGGCGCCGTCCGCGAGAGCGACCCGAAGCGCGCCCGGCCGGTCCACTCGGGCGCGCCTGCACGCGGGTCCGGCCGGCGGCAGGAACCCGCGTCCGGCCCCGTCACCGATCCAGACCGCGTCCTCGTACTCCAGGGGTTCGCCTTCGTACCGGTGCAGCGCCAGGACCGTGACGTTCGCGCGCACCGTGCCGTCTCCTCTGTGGTGGTACGAGAACCGCTCAGCCGCGCACGTCCGCAATCGGGTTGGGGATGTCGACGTAGACGGACTGGGTCTCCAACGGGACTTCGAGTTCGTCGAGACCCGCGACGCGGGTGAGCAGATTGGCCTTGCACCGCAGTGTGGCACCGTCGAGGAGGCGGTCCATGAGCGGGCGCCCGGCGGGGTGGTCCGCGCGCGTGCGGACGAGCCGGTCGCGGAAGATCGCAATCAACGCCTTCTCGTCGGCCAGCCCTTGCGCGCCCATCGCTCCGACAAGGCCCAAGACGTTGTTGATCGCGAGGTAGTAGCCGAGCCGTTCGTCGATCACGTGGTCCGGGCACCACGTGCCCAGGTCCCGACCCGCGCCGGGGAGCCAACGGGCAAGCCGCGCACCGCGTTCGGCCGAGAAGTAGTAGCCCTGATTGCCGCGGTAGCGCCCGCCGATCGGACGGCCGTCCGTGTCCAGCACGACCAGGGTGTTCTGTTGATGCGCCTCGAGCCCCAGGCCATATTCGCCGTGCAGCCACAGAATCGGTGCGACCAGCACGTCGAGGTAGCGACGGAACCACGATTCGGCGGTCTCCCGCAGCGGCGTCGCGGTGCGCGCGGCGAGCGTGTACAACACCTCGGCGAGCATCGACCTCCCCCGCGGCAGGTCCGGGCGCGGCGCGGCCAGCCCGGCGATGCAGTGCACGCGGTCTCGCGGGCCGAACGGGTTGTCCCGCACGACGAGTTCGAGCCCCGATTCGCCACGACCACCGGGGATGTCGACGGCGATCCAACCGAGATCGCGCAGCACGTCGAAGCCGGGGTGGGCGGAGTGCATGACGCGTTTGAGGCCGGCGTCGAGCATGCGGTGCACGGCCAGACCCCGGCGCAGTTCGCTGCGGTGGTTCTCCCGACGGGAGTTGGTGATCTCCACGCCGAGCGAGGTCTTGAGCATGACGGGTGCCCCGGTGCGGTACACGGTGCGCAGCGAGGAGGTCGCTGACCACGCGGGCCCACCCGGGCCGAGGTCGCGAAGCAGACCCCGCTCCAGGAGGGCGGCGACACCCGGCCTGCCCAACACGTCGCGGGCCTGCCACGGGTGCGCCGGTAGCGCGACCATGCCCGGTGGCAGGCTCACGTCACCTTCGGCAAGCCCGGCGAGCACGACCGGTACGGGACGACCCAGGTCGCCGTCGTGAACCGCGACGGAGGGGTCGACGGCGAACCAGTGCAGTGGGAACGAACCGCGCAGTTCCGGCGAGTAGCGCGGCGACGAGGGTCCGTACATGCCTTGGCGGGACGCCGGCGAGGGGTGCATCGGGTGGCCGAGCACGATCGACTGTTCGGTGCACAGGAACGGCGTCGTTTCAGGAGTGTCCTCGGGCGATTTGCGGCGCTCGGCGACATGGTGTGCGATCCGCCGGGTCGAGTCGATCACCCGGTCGGTCATGTCGGCGATCGCGGTGATCGAGCCGACCCGCCCGTGCGCCGCCTCGATCGCAAGCAGCACGGCCAGCGTGGTTGCGTCGAGTGCGACGCCGCTGCTCAGTCGGACCGGCCCGAAGCGGTGCATGCCCGTCTCCGAGCGGTACAGGATCGGCGCGACGACGGTGCTGGCGGTCGCCGGCAGCGGAAGCCGTAAAGGACCGCCCGCCGGTACCGTTGTGCCGCTTTCGCGGATGCGGCAACGCAGCAGATTCTCGATGGCCGCGTGGTCGGCGGCACGGGCGGGCACGGGGTCGAGCAATGGATCGCTCGGTGCCGGCTCGCCGGGGCCGATGTGTCGCGCGGCGCCGAGTACCGCGCCGTGGCGCGGGTGTTCGGGTTCGAGATGGGTCGGATGGGCTCGCGGGGGCGAGGGTTCGTCCCCGGCCGGGCCCGGAGTGGGCTTTCGAGGGCTGCCCGGTCGCGCCGGCTCCGGAAGCGCCTCCGCGGATGTCGACATGTGCGGTACGTACCTCCCCTGGTCTGCACGGCCGTGGGTCGGGCTACGGTTCGAATCGTGGACGCGGCCCATTCACCGCCGCTCCGAGGGACGTTCACCGTACGGCAATCCGCCGGTTATCAGAATCATGTCCCGCATCGGGCTCCCGTGTGCGGGCTTTGCGTGATGGCAACCCCTTCTCATGATCCGAGATGGTGGCGGCCACCAACGTGTCTGCAAAATCGCCCCGTTGCCGCGATGTCGCTGCCGAGCCGCCGCGGGCGCCCGTCACCACGGTACGAACGCCTCCATAAGAGCGATGTCAGGAACCGGACACGGCGGTTCCGGTGTGGTTTCGCGTTCCCCGGATGAGGACGCGCGGTCGTGACGAGCAGACCGTGACGGGTCCGTCGGCCGGCGGTGATCGTCGATGCGGCGATCGAGATTGGGCAGGGTGTACATCCCGCGCCCACAAGGAGTTTGCGCCATTTTTGATGGATCGGGGTACTGGTGCCGAATATGGGCGCAGCAATCCCCCCGTTCCGCTGATCGTCGGCACGGTCCGTCCGGCTGCGGTTACGATACGGACGCCCTGAGGTCGTAGGTATCGAGGGTTGAACCGTGCGAGGTCTCGCCTCCGGTGACGCGCTCGACCACGGGTTGTTCGGCCGGCGAAGCGAGGTTCTTGCGCTGCCTGAACGTCGATCCACAGGATCCCTCGCACGTGCGTTCCACTCTCGTACGGGCCGCGGTTGTCGATGCCGCACGCGGGCGTGCGCGACGGCGTACCCCGGGCTCTCGGAACGTGCCAGGGCGGCTCATCGGTGAACCGAGGTCGATGACGAACCGACAGCGCGCCCCGAGATTCGCCAGGGCTTCAATCGAGAAGGCGACGGAGCGCGAAGCGGGTATATATCGGGAAGCCGTGAGCGGGGCGGAGTTCAGGCGACGGGCCACGGCAGGATCACCCACAGGGTCTTGCCGTCGGGGTGCGCCTCGATGTGGATCTGGCCGCCGAGTTCGGTGACGACGTTGCGCACGATCAGCAGGCCTCGGCCGGAGGTGTCGTCGACCGTTTCCAACAGGGCGACCGGACGGTAGGGGTGGCGGTCGCGCACTCCCAACCACAGCCAGCCGTCGTGCACCGTACAGGTCACCGAGACCTCCGGCGAGAGTACGGCCGCGTGTTCGACGGAGTTGGTGATCAATTCGGAGGCGACCAACTTGAGGGCGTAGCCCAGGTCGTGCCCGTAGGGCAGTCCCCAGTAGGTCAGATGGTCCGCGAGAGCCCGTCGGGCCTGGGCGACCGAGGCCGGTTGGGCGGGCAGGGTGAACCAGCAGGATCGCTCGTATCCCGTTCCCATGTCACCCCTTTCGGCACCGCGCCTCAGCGTACTGACCGGCGCGCTTGCGGGCGCACGGTTGACGATTCGTCATATCGCTACGATTCGATGATCGGTCGCGTGTGTGAGCGAAGGTCGACATGGGCAAGACCATCGCAGTCCACGTCCCTCCCGGCGTGTGATTGTGAGCGCCGAACAGCGGCATTCCTCTGTGAATGACCGGATTGTGCACGGTGCGGATTCCAGAAGGGTGACTACCTGTGGTGGAAGATCTCGATGCCGTCGAACAGGCCATGTTGGCCAACCTTCTCGACGGTCGGCGGCCTCGTCGGCGCAGCTCGGAGACGCCGTCCCGGTCCAATCGACAACACCAGCCCCCGCAGCAGCAGCGCCGTCAGGCGCAGTCGGTGCCGCGTGCGGTCATCCCGGCGCCGGCCCCCACGGCGGCACCCAATCGAGACGCTACGCGCGTTCTCGACATCGGTCGGGTAATCAAGCAGATCGACCCCCGGACCACGCCCGAGCAGCGGCACGCGATGGCGACGAGTTGGACCCAGTTGGACATGACGGCAGCGCAGGTGTTGGCCTGGCTGACCGCCGGGATCCTGCCCACCGAGTACAAGCTGGCGGCCATGTGCCTGGAGAGGGGGCTGACCCCGCAGGACATGAAGACCCGCCTCGATGGCGTACGGGTGGTCGAGCGGCTGCGCAGCGAGGGCGTGGACGGCGTGGTGGCGCAGCTGCGCAGCGGTGCCGCGTAGGCGGGCCGCGCCGAGGAGCAGCATCGCAGGCCCGGCCGGTTGATGATCATTGACATGATTCATTACCAAGCCTAGCTTTTAGCGATGTGAAGGATTCGGGGGCGGGTTCCGCCGCCCCACACACTCTGACGCACCGCCAGATCTTGCTGGTCTTCTGCGGGTTGATGCTCGGCGTCATGCTGGCGTCGCTCGACGCGACCATCGTCTCGACGGCGATGCCGACGATCGTTGCCGACCTCGGCGGGCTCGAACACCTGGCGTGGGTAACCACCGCGTACACCCTCGCCACGGCCGTCTCGATCCCGCTGTACGGAAAGCTCGGCGACGTGCACGGCCGCAAGCGGCTGTTCCAGTTCGCCATCGTGGTGTTCCTCGCAGGCTCGATGTTGTGCGGCACCGCGCAGTCGATGGGCGCGCTGATTGCCTTCCGGGCGGTCCAAGGGCTCGGCGCGGGCGGGCTCATGAGCAACGCGCAGGCGATTATCGGCGACCTGGTGCCGCCCGCCGAGCGTGGCCGCTACCAGGGCTTCATCGCGTCCACGGTCGCGTTCTCGACCGTGTGCGGGCCGCTGATCGGCGGCTTCTTCACGGAGGCGCTGTCGTGGCGATGGGTGTTCTACGTGAACATCCCCCTGGGCGCGGTGGCGCTGATGGTCACGTCCGTGGTGCTCAGACTGCCGCGCAAGGCCTACGTCAAGCGTCCGTTCGACGGCTCCGGTCTCGCCCTGCTCACCTGCGGGACCAGTGCCCTGATCCTGTTCACGAGTTGGGGCGGGACGCAGTTCGCCTGGATCTCCGCACCGAGCCTGGTGCTGGCGGTGACGGCGGTCGGCATGCTCGCCGGTTTCGTATGGGTCGAACGGCGTGCAGCCGACCCGTTGATTCCCTTGCGGCTGCTCTCGCGCAACACGATCGTGCGGGTGGCGTGTCCGCTGACGATGGTCACCGGCTGTCTGACTCTCGGGATGAGCACGTTCCTGCCGATCTACCAACAGATCGTGCGCGGTCACGGTCCGACCGAATCGGGGTTGCTGCTTGCGCCGATGATGCTCTCGATGATGGTGTGCTCGACGTTGTCGGGTCGGTTGATCTCGCGGATCGGCAAGTACAAGCGCTTTCCCGTGATCGGCACGCTGCTCGCCGCGGCCGGGCTCGTGGTGTTGTCCCTGCTGGGCACGGACAGCCCGTACTGGCATCTGCTGATCGGGCTGATGGTGCTGGGCTTCGGGCTCGGCACGATCGGACCGGTGACCACACTCGCGGTGCAGAATTCGGTCGAGCAGTCGGACATCGGCGTGGCCACCGGCCTGAATTCGTTCGCCCGCTCGATCGGTTCGGCCCTGGGCGCGGCCGTGCTCGGTGCGGTGTTCGCACACGGGCTGGCCGATGGGGTCGGGAGCGACGATGCCGGCGAGACCGGCATGGGGGTCACCCGGAAGGCGATCGACGCATTGCCGCCGGCGCAACGGGAGGCCACGTTGGTCGGATTCGCCGACGCGCTCGACGCGGTGTTCCTGGCGGCCGTCCCGATCGCGATTCTCGGCTTCGCGCTCGCGTTGATGTTGCGGGAGATCCCGTTGCGTCGGGGGCCGAAGCACCTCACGGCCGGATCAGCGGGCACCGAACGCAAGCTGTCCGAGGCCGGCTGACAGGTCGCGCAGGTCTTCCGCCGCATCCCAGGCCCAGTGGTTGGGGTTGCCGGCGAGCCCTTCGTCGGTTTCCAGTCGGCGCAACGCGAGCCCTGCCAGGTCGAGGACCAGGTCGTGCTCGCCCTGGCCGTTGAGTCGGTTCAGGACGACCACGACGTCGCAAACGCGCCGGGTGAGGCTGCGTTCGGGAATGCCTTCGATCAACCGGGCGAGGCCGTAGCCGGCCATCAGGCCCAGGATCATGCCGCGTATGGCCGACAGATCGCGCCGTTCCCTGGCCGGTTCGAAGCGGCGCCACCAGCGCACCCACGCCTCGGGCTCGGTGGTCGCGCGAGCCTCGATCGCGGTCCGGCGCGGCGGCGCGAACGCCGACCGCACGGATCCGGCGAGCATCAGCCGTTCCAGGGCCGCGTCCACCGCGACCTCCAACTCGGGGCGCGCCGTCGATCGCGCGGAGATTCGGGTTTGCTCGGCGGCGGTCGATGTCATCGTCGTCATGCGATGTATTGGAGCGGAGTGTTACGTTGCCCCGCCCGGCGATCACTCGAACGAGGGACACTGACTCGCATGAACGAGTGGGAACTGTGGCGCCAGGACGACAACGGCGCTCGTTTCCGGATCCGAGGCTATGCCGATCGTATGGCTGCGATCGCCGGCTGCTTGGTGGTCGAGGCCGGAATGCCGCACAAGCAGCTGTACTGGGTGGCGGGGCCGCCTACCCCGACCTGTCCGACACCGGGCGTCGCGGCAGAACGGATCCAGGCCCTGTCGGCGGACCGCGAGCCGACGGCCGCCGCGTTCCTCGCGGCCTTCCGATACATGGGGGCATCGCTGCGCGACGACCGCCGCCTCGAACCCGACACGGTCGCGGCTTTGTTCCAGGTCGCGTGGGAGCACGGCGAGACCGGACCGGCGCGCGGAAGCGAATCCGATCCCGCGTGCGCACCCGAGGGCGAAGGCGAGCCGGTGCAGGCACCGGCGCTCGACCGCGCACGGGACCATCTCGTCCACGCGGCAGCGTTTTTGCGGGCTTGGGGCCCGAACGCCGATCTGCGCCGGCAGGATCTGCTCGACCTCGTGACGCGCGTACCGCACTGACGGCGGTCCGGCGCCCGGGGGCGTGGGCACTCATCGACTCAGGGGGAATCGATGCGCGAGCTTCAGTCAGGGGACCCGACTCGAATCGGGCCGTACTCGATCCATGGTCGGCTCGGCGCCGGCGGCATGGGGCGCGTCTATCTCGGCCGTTCGCCCGGCGGGCGACCGGTCGCGGTCAAGGTCATTCATGCCGAACTGGCCCAGGACCCCGACTTCCGGGCCAGGTTCCGGCGCGAGATCGACGTCGCCAGGCGGGTGCAGGGCTTCTTCACCGCGCCGGTCCTGGACGCCGATGCGGACGCGGACGAGCCGTGGCTGTCCACCGCCTACATACCCGGGCCGTCGCTGCACGCCGCGGTCGCCGAGCAGGGTCCGCTGCCCGCCGAGGCCGTGCGCGTGCTGGCCGGGGGCCTTGCCGAGGCTCTGGCCGCGCTCCACACCGCCGGGGTCGTGCACCGCGATCTGAAGCCCTCCAACGTGCTGCTGGCCCAGGACGGTCCGCGCGTGATCGACTTCGGCATCTCGCGGATGGGTGAGCAAACCGCGCTGACCCGCACCGGCAGCACCATCGGCTCTCCCGGCTACCTCGCCCCCGAGCAGGCCCTCGACGGGGAAGTGGGACCGGCCGGCGACGTGTTCGCGCTCGGCGGCGTGCTGGTCCACGCGTCGACGGGTCGCCCACCGTTCGGCGGCGGCCGGGTGGAGGCGGTCGTATATCGCGTGGTCCACGGCGAGCCGGATCTGGAGGGCGTCCCGCGCGAGTTGCGCGGTCTGATCCAGTCCTGTCTGGCCAAGGATCCTGCGGACCGCCCGCCCGCCGCGCAGGTGTTGACCTACCTCCAGGAACTCGGCGTCGACGCGCACGCGGCCCCGAATGCCTGGCTCCCGGAAGCCGTCACCACGATGCTCCCGGCGCATCAGGCCCCCATCGATGGCGCAACCGAGGGGACGCCCGCGTCGGCCCGCCCGCCCGCCTCGCCATCGTCGCCGGGGCCGCTCGCCGATCCCCCGCCGCTGTCGTCCACGCGTCCGCAATCCGTGCACACGTTCCACGCGACGCCTTCGCCGTCGTTACCACCCCCGGCCCATCCTTCGGCGCACCACCTCCCTCCCGCCCTACCGCCCCCGTCCGAGCCCCGCAGTCGCGGTCGTGCCGGGCCGATCGCCGCGGCAGTGGCGGCCTGCCTGCTGGCCGTCGGTACTGCGGTGGCGGTGCCGAATCTGGTCCACGATGACGCACCGGCCACTGCCCGCAGGACGGATGTGCCGACCGCCAAGACCGCCGAGGGCGGCACCACCGTCTCGAATGCCGCCTCACCCGCAGGCGCCGCACCTCCTGCCTCGGCCTCGCCCACGACCCCCGGGGCGCGCCCTCCGGCGGTGCCTCCGAGTGCGGCCGGTGAGACCCGGCGCAGCCTCCAGGGCATCACGTTCGTCGTGCCCGCGGGCTGGACGGTCGAGCAGGGCGCGGATGGCCCCCACGTGATGTGTGTGCTGCCGCCCGCCACGCTCCTGGGCCGCGCCGGCGACGGCTGCGCGGTGGACGGCGTGGAGATCCGCCTGCCCGATCCGCCCGGTGACGAGTGGGGACGGGCGCTGGATCTCGAATCCGGATCCGGCTGGGTCTGGCAGGGCGACGCCTGGTGCCGCGGGGCAATACCCCGCGGCACCGCGATGACCACGTCCTCGACGATCGTCGAGCGCGGGTTCCGCCCGGTCGGGCCCAAGACCGCCGACTACCGGCGCTGGTCGGCCGGTTGCGACAACGGCTCGACGTACCACCCTCGGGTGTGGTGGCTGCCGGTCACGAAGGTCTCCATCGAGACCTTCGCGATGCCGCCGAGTCTGGACGCGACGGTCGACCGGATCGTCGCCTCCTTCGATTTCTCGGGCTACTCGGGAGCCCAGAGATGACGATCGTCTGCCCTCACCACCGTCACGGCTTCTCCCAGATCTGGAAGGCCCGCACCGTGAAGGGGACGTCGGGCACGAAAACTCCCTCGCCCGGATAGGTGCTGAAGTCCCCTTCCGTGGCGCACTCCCTGCTCTGATACATCGTCACGTAGCGATCCATGCGGTTCGCGAAGGACAGCGCGTCGACCCCGTTGGGCAGTGACACGCACTGCTCGACGTTGGCGCCGCTCAGTTCGAAGGTCGCCGCCGGCGCACCCGCAAAGCCCGGCTCGGTCCAGAAGCACACCTGCCCGGGGGCGCACGAGGCTGCCACAGCCGATCCGGCGGAGGCGCTCGGTGCCCCCACGGCAGTCAACAGGCTCGTGGTCAGGGCCAGCGCGCAGACAAGGCGACGTCGCATGCGATTCATGAGAACTTCCCCGTTCGTCGAATCCATGCCCCGGTTCCGACGTGTGTCCAGGGTTGCTCACGAAGGGGCGAAGTGCGGGCGAACGGGCGTGGATTTACCTCGAAAGAGTGCATTGAAGATCGACATGGCCCATCTCGGAACCAGAGTGCGAAACGTTTCGTCGCTGTATATATCGGCTCATTCGGAGGCTGTCATGGCTGTTGTATCCGTCCCCCGTCGCCATCTCGTCCGCTCCGCGCTCGGCGTCGCCGCCGTCGTCGGCATCGCCGCCACCACCGTGTTGTCGGGCACCGCCCAGGCCGCCGGCACCACGTACCTGACCAACATCCGCACCGGGCAACACGCGACTTTCGACCGTGTGGTCCTCGACTTCTCCGCCGGCGTGCCCGCCTACGGCGTCACCGGCACCAGTAGCCTGGAACAGTGCGCCAGCGGGAAGCCGGTCAGCTTCCCGAACAGCGCCGAGTACGTCGAGTTGGACATCGCGAGCGCGGCTCACGACGACAACGGCAACGCGACCTACACCGGCCCGCGCACCGTGGTGACCAACATGCCCTCGCTCACCGGGTACGCGGTCACGTGCGACTTCGAAGGCAAGCTCAAGGTCGGCATCGGCTACAAGAGCAACGTCCAGCAGGTGGTCACGTCGGTTCTGACCAACCCGAGCCGGATCGTGATCGACGTCAAGCGCTGACCGACGGCCGGGCCGGGGTACGCCGCGGCCCGGCCCGTACCGGATCGTCGGTCTACGCCATCCGTTGTTCGACCGCCGCCAGTTCGGCGGCGGTCAGCACGTTCGGCGTACCCACGGCGAGTGAGCGCACGTAGACCTCGCACAGCCATTCCAGGATCCTGGTGCGGTCGTACGCCTCGATCAGGTCCCGCCCCAGGGTCACGCTCCCGTGGTTGGCCAGCAGCGCCCCGCTTCGCCCACCCGCGAGCGCCGCTCGCACCGAGTCCGCCAGCTCTGGGGTGCCATAGGTCGCGTACGGGGCGACCCGCACATCGTGGCCGCCGAGCAGCAGCACGTTGTAGTGGATCGCCGGCAACACCGGCAGGGTCGTCGCCACCACCGCGCCGAACACCGCGTGCGTGTGCACTACGGCCCCGGCGTGCGGGTCGCTCTCGTACAGCGCCAGGTGCATCGGCGTCTCGGAGGACGGCGCCCGCGTGCCCTCCACCACCGTCCCCGACAGGTCCACGACCGCGCACTCCACCGGCGTGATGCGCTCCAGCGGGGCGCCGGAGGGGGTGATCGCGATCAGCCGGCCGCGGCGCACGCTCAGGTTGCCCGAGGCACCGACCACCAGGCCGGACTCGACGATCCGGCGTCCGAACTCGCACAGTTCGCGACGCTCGTCCTCCAACAGCACCGAGGCCTCCCGACCGGGATGCGCCCGGATTCGCCGACACCAGCACGACCGATCGGGCCGACATCGCCCGAACGGATCCAATCAGATCGGCGCGCTCAGATCCCACCGTGGTGTCGGTGGAAGGCCTCCGTCTCGACTTCCTCGCCCTCGTCCCCCACCGCCGTACGCACCGCCTCCGACAATCCGCGCGCCCGCATGCGCCTCGGTCCCGCCGCGACCATCGGGTCGCTGTTCAGGTCCTTCAGCAGGGCCACGCACAGTGCGAGCATCACCAGCACGAACGGCAACGCCACCAGGATGGTCGCCTGTTGCAGCGATTCGAGGCCACCGGCGACCAGGAGTACCGCCGCGACCGCGCCGATCAGAGCGCCCCACCCGACCACCAGCCAACGCGCCGGCTTGAGTGATCCCCGACTGGTCAGCGAACCGAGCACGAGCGAGGCGGAGTCGGCTCCGGTGACGAAGTACAGCGCGACCAGCACCATCGCCACCGTCGCGGTAACGGCGTACAGGGGCAGCGCGTCGAGCATCGCGAACAGGCCGGACTCCGGTCCCTCGGCGACCTTGGCGACCAGGTCGGCCGCGCCGGTCTGTTGCAGGCGCAGCGCGGTTCCGCCCATCACCGCGAACCAGACCGTGCTCGCCGCGCTCGGCACGAGCAGTACGCCGATCACGAATTGACGAACCGTGCGCCCCCGCGAGATGCGTGCGATGAACGTGCCCACGAACGGGGCCCAGGACAGCCACCAGGCCCAGTAGAAGATCGTCCACGTGCCCATCCACGCGTCGCCGCCGAAGGTGCCGGTACGAGTCGCGAGGGTCAGCAGGTCGTTGAGGTAGCTGCCGACCGATGCGGGCAGCACACCGAGCACGTACACCGTCGGCCCGACCACGAACACGAACAGCATGAGCACCAGCGCGAGCAGCACGTTCGCGGTACTGAGCCACTTGACGCCGCGATGGATCCCGCTGAAGGCGGACACCACGAAGGCGGCCGTGAGCGCGATGATGATCACCACGTGCAGCGTCGAGGTGTCCTTGACGTCGGTGGTCAGGTCCAGGCCCTTGCCAACCTGGAGAGCGCCGAGCCCCAGGCTCGTGGCCGAGCCGAACACGGTCGCGAAGATGGCGAGCAGGTCGATCGCCCGCCCGGGCGCGCCGTCCGCGTGCCGGCCCAGAAGCGGTACGAACGCGGCGCTGACCCGGTTTCCGCGACCGCGCCGAAACGTCGCGTAGGCGAGGGCGAGGCCGGCGATCGCGTAGATCGCCCACGGGTGCAGCGTCCAGTGGAACAGTGTCCATTCGAGCGCGGCGCCGGCCGCACGCGGGGTCTGTGGGACGGCGCCCGAGGCCGGCGGCGGAGTGGCGAAGTGCTGGATGGGTTCGGCGACCGCGTAGAACATCAAGCCGATGCCCATGCCGGCGCTGAACATCATCGCGACCCAGGCGCCGGTGCCGAACTCCGGTTCGTCGTCGTCCTTGCCCAACCTGATCCGGCCGTACTTCGACGCGGCGATGAACACTGCGAGCACGACGAAGGCGTCGGCGGCGACGACGAACAGCCAGCCGAAGTTGCGGATGGTCCAGTCGAGTCCGGTCGACGCCGCGGTCTCGAGCGAATCCTTGGCGAAGACGCCCCACAGGACGACGGCGAGTACGGCGGCGAAGCCGATGCCGGCGACGACCGGGTCCACCCGAGGCGCGGCAGCGGCGTCCCGGCTCGATCCGCTCACTGAATCGTCCTTTTCGTCCGGTCACATGCCACACGACATGGTGCGGCCTCGCGGATCGGGAAGTGCGGGGCGCGCCGGGCTGCGCCCCCGCATCACTCCTTTGTCGCAGCCACCCCGGTGGCGCGTGCCGCAGACCGGTACAGCGCCACGATCTGCCGGATCTGCCGGTCGGGGTCCCGGATCCAGTCCCCACTCCACAGGCGGTACACGACCCACCCCCGCTCCTCCAGACGGGCCGGCCGCAACCATTCGCGTTCGCGCACCGACGGCTCCGCACGGTAGGCCGCGCTGCGATCGGTCTCGATCGCAACCACCATCCGCCTCGGCGGACCCGCACCTGCGGGTGCGTTTGCGGGCGCGTCTGCGCCGTCGCCGTGGCAGGCGCCTGCGCCTGCGTGCGTACCCGGGTGGCCCGCGATCGCGACCGCGGTCTCGTCCGAATCCGCGCCTGCGGCGTCGGCCGGGTATCGGCATGCGGTGGCTCGGGCCCGCAAGCCGTCGACGGTGCGTGCGCCTGCGCGTTCGCCCGCACCCGCGGCCGTACCAGGATCCGCCGGAAGCCCCGGCAGCGCGATCACCACGCCCGCCCGCCCCCCGAACTCATGGATCGGTTCGAGACCGGCCGCCCGCAAGCGATCGAGCACATCGGCGTGGAACGCGTCCGGGGCTCCGGTCGCTCCCGCGCCCGCACCGACCCTGCTGCCGCGCGCGCCTGCGCCCGCAGCCGCGATCTCACCCACCACCGCTCCGCGCCCGCCGGTTGCCGCGTGTCGCAGCACCGTTCGCAACAGCCGAGCCCCCGGCGCCCGCAGCCGTGCCGAATCGAGTTCGGCCTCCTCGAACGTGGTCATCACGACCAGTCGCCGGCGTGCCCGTGAGACCGCCGAGGCCACGAGTGCGTCCCCGCCGGGCATGGTGGCCGCACCGAATCGATGGATCAGGCGTCCTTCGGCATCCCGTTTCGCCCCGACGCTGAGGAGCACGGTGTCCCATTCGCCCCCGTGCAGGACCGCCGCCCGCTCCACCGCGAACTCCTCGTCGGCGCGCCCCGTCGACAGTGCGGACCGAATGCGTCGCGCCTGCGACCCACCCAGGGTGACGATCGCAAGGGTTTCCTCGGGATACCGCGCCCGGTACGACCGGGCCGTGGCAACCACTCCCGCCAGGTCGTGGGCGCCGGTCACGATGTGCCGTACCGCCGCCTCCTCGCCCCGCACGCCCGGAAGCCGTGCCGCCGGCAGCACGCCCGGTATTGCAAGGCGTTCATCGAGAGGGCGGTGTATGTATGCGATCCGCACCGGCTCGACGAACCGGCTCACCGACGCGAGTGCAGAGCGCAGGTCGCCTTCGGAGCCGGCATCACCGGGCTCGCCCGGCCCGTCGGGATCACCGAGTCCCGGCCCCGTCGGGTCCCCGAACAACACGACGCGCCCCGCCCGCAACAAAGCCGGGATCACGTCGCGTTCGCTCACGAGCCCGGCATCGTCGATCACCACCAGGTCGAAGTACGCCGTGTCCGGCAATCGCCGAACATCGCGAGGCGACATCACCCTCACGTTTGCGTCCGCCGACACATCCGACGGGCGCCGCCGCGTCCCCGCACCCGGGCCCGGCCCGGCGGCAGCGGCCGCAGTCGCAGCCGCCCGCGTCCGATACCGATGCGCGTGCGCCTGCAGGCCCACCACTGCGCCGGGCTCGCCGCCGGTGCAGGCGTGGGCCAGCGACGTGTACAGGAATCGCTCGTACTCGTCCGCGACCCGCCCCGGCGACACGCCGCGCGCCGTCAGATCCGCCACCAGGGGCCCGAGGCCGGCGGTCGCGAGATCGCGGTACGACCGACAGCGATCCGCGAGGCGCTCCCAGGACGCTCCGTCCGCCGAGATTGATTCGGCCAGCCGATCGAGGCGCGCGCCGATCTCGGGCAGCGAGGTGTCCACCGGCAGGTTCAGGATCGGGAACAACGATGTGGCGTAGCCCGCCAGTGCCTGCCGTTCGCGTTCCGAATCGGCCCACGCCAGGACCATCCCCCGCAGGGACGCCGCTTCCGGCACCCCTCCGGACTGCGCTCGGAAGAGCCCGTGCAGGGTCCGCGCCTCGACCAGGGTGAGCCGCATGGCGGCCCGGTCGGCCGGGAAACGGGTGCGGTCGCGCAGATAGCGGCGCGCCGCGGGTCGGCCGTACCAGCGGGTGGCCGCGAGCAGTTGTCGCATCGAGTACGGCCCCGCGAGGATTTCCGGGTCGACGGCGATCGAGAACTGGCGCAGCCGCTTGACGAGCACCAGGCACGCGGTCCACTCGGCGAGGTCGCGCGGTTCGGGCCGATCGGCGTGCAGCCGCGCCCCGGCCGCGCCGGCTCGGATCTCCCGAAAGCGGGAGCGCAGTTCGGCGATCTCGCCGACGGTGGTCCGGGCCTGCTCGGGTGTGTCGATCCGAACACCGTGCCAGGCCGCATCGCGCAGCCCACCCGCGTGTGCGAACCGTTCGAGTTCGCGACCGAGCCGACCGGCCTCGTCCGGGTCGAGCACGGACGCAGCCTGCCGATCGAGCACCGGCCCGGTCCAGGGCGGCCGTCCGATGAGGTGATCCTGAATCCCGCCCAGGGTCGATCCCCAGGCCCCATACGGCTCGACCATCGAACGCAGATGCCGGTCCAACAACGGCCCGTCCGCATCACCATCCGACCCGGCGCCGAGCCCGTCCCCCGCCCCCACACCCGCACGGGTCGCATCGTCACCGCCCGCACCCGCACCCATACCTGCAAGGCCACTCGTCACCCCGGACCGCGCGAGTTCCGCCCACAACCGCCGCGCCCCGTACCGCTGCCGTGTCACGACCAACACGCGCCCGCCTGCGTCCTGCTCGCGCCGGATCACCATCGCGGCGGTCCTGGTCTTGCCGGTGCCGGCCGCCCCCACCACGACCAGGGCGGGAGGACGGGCAGACGCAGCGGCGAGTACCCGTATCTGGTCCGGGTCGGCGTCGCCCACCCACCCGGCCACCGCCGCATCGGGTTCCGCCGCCCGCAGCGTCGTCGCGGCCCCGGCCAAGGCCGCGACGGCGCCCTCGCGAGCGAGGTACCAGCGATGTCCCGGATCGGCCGGCAATGGAAAACGTCCGGCCGCCCACCGCGACAACGCGGCACCGACGACCTCATCCCGACTGCGCGTCATGTCCCGTCCCCCTCGGGAAGACTCTCTCCCGAGACGCCGCCCTCCCGCAGGGGGCAATCCCTCAAACCGGGTGCCCACCGCGACGCCGGACGCGCGGGTCGTCCACGGCTCGGCGCGGGAGCCCGATCGGATCACGACCGAAGCCCGCAATCCACAACCCGCCGACTACGACCGGCCACCGGCCAACCACCAACGGCTCGATCCCCGGGCCGCCGGCCGGCCCGGGCCACGGCGGCATCAACGATGCCGTCCCCTCATCCCCGGTACAGCCGCGCGACCACCTCCTCGATCGTGGGCTCCCGCACGGACACGTCCCGCAGTCCCCCATCGCGCGCGATCCTGGCGATCAGTTCCCCCGCCGGCACGCCGTCCAAGGCGAAGGTGATCCGTCTGCCGTCCGCCTCGGTCGCCTCGATCGTGATCCCGGGCGTGTGCACGTCCAGCGCACGCGCCTCGTCCAGGTCGACGACCACTCGCCGGCGCGAGCCGTAGCGTGCGTGCAGGGCCTCCAGCGTCCCGTCGTGCACGACCTGCCCGCGGTCGATCACGATCAGCCGCCGGCACAGGTGCTCGATGTCGGCGAGGTCGTGTGTCGTCAGCACGGTCGTCACGTCCCCGCGCGTGCCGATCTCGGCCAGGAAGGCGCGCAGCGACTGCTTGCTCACCACGTCGAGTCCGATCGTCGGCTCGTCCAGGAACAACACGTCCGGGCCGTGCAGGAGCGCGGCCGTGATCTCGCCGCGCATGCGCTGCCCGAGCGAGAGTTGGCGCACGGGCGTGTCCATGAACTCGTCCAGTTCGAGCATCGCCCGACACCGCCGGAGCCGGGCCTGATGCTCGGCGCGCGGCACGGCATAGACGAATCCCAGCAACCGGAACGACTCCCGCAGGGGCAGATCCCACCACAGCTGCGAGCGCTGGCCGAAGACCACCCCGATCCGACGGGCCAGCCGGCGTCGACAGGGCACCGGTTCCAGGCCGCAGACCCGCACGTGTCCGGAGGTAGGCGTCAGGATGCCGGTCATCATTTTGAGCGTGGTCGATTTGCCTGCCCCGTTGGGTCCGATGTAGCCGACCGTCTCGCCTCGCGCGATGCTCAACGCGACGCCGTCCACAGCGGCCACCGTGCGGGATTCCCGGCGGATTCGGCCGACCTTGCGCCGGACGGTGAACTCCTTGCGCAGGTCGCGCACTTCGATCATCGTCTCGGTCTCGGTGCCGATCGTGGTCATGGTCTCGGTCGCGGTCACGATCCCGTACTCCTGTAGTGCCGAATCCCCGTCCGCCATATCAGCAGCGCGATCAGCCACGCGCATGCCGCGACGGCCGGGGAAAGCCAGGCGAGCCAGTCCGGCCCGCCGAGTGGATCCGCGTGCCCCGTCAGGAACAGCGCGGGGTGATATCCGACCAGCGCGAGGCCGACCCCGTAGCCGAACACCCGGCGCAGCAGCCCCGGGTAGATCGTCGCCGGGTAGCGGGCGAACTCCCTGCCGCCGTACGTGAACGCGTTGGCGATCTCGCCGGATTCGACGAACCAGAACGCGACGCAGGCGCCCAATACGAACACCGCGGCGAACAGCGCACAGCCCGCGACCGGGGTCAGTACGAGCATCAGGACGCGGGCCGGCGTCCAATGCAGATCGGCGTACACGAGGACGACCACGAGCAGCACCCACGACTGCGCGACCCGGCCGATTCGGCGCAACGCGAAGTCGGTGGAGAGCAGTTGCGGCAGCACGCGCAAGGGGCGGACCAGGACCGCGTCGAGCATGCCCTTGCGCACGTACAGCGACAGTCGTTCGACGTTGCCGACGATCAGGTCCGCGAGGTCGAAGGCGAACACCGCGAGCGCGGACATCACGAGCACCTCGCGCAGTCCGAACCCGCCCACCGTCGGCGAGACCCGGAACACCACCAGGACCACCGCGGCCTCGACGAGTGTGCTCAGCGCGGAGGACGCGACGTCGACGCAGAATGATGTGCGGTACTGGGTCTGGCTGCGGATCTGGGCCTGCACCAGGCGCACGTACGCCTGGAGCACACTCGGCTCAGCCACCCTGGATCACCAGCTTGTCGGTCGCGGCTCGCTGCACGCGCAGGACGAGGGGCACCAGGATCGCGACCCAGACCAGTTGCAGTACGACACTGCCGATCTGCTGGGCGGGTCCCGGGCGTTCGACCACGACGTCGAGCGGGATCTGGAACAGGCCGGGGAAGGGTGTGCCGAACCACAGCACTGCCTGGGCCCAGTCGGGCAGGAAGCGCAGCGGAAAGAAGGATCCGGCCAGCACGCCGGAGGCCAGCATCCACATGGCGCCCAGGCCGCGATCGTCGAGGAGCCAGAACGCGCCGAGGTTGACGAGATAGCGCAGGGCGAAGCTGAGAATCGTGCCCAGGATCAGCGAGAGCACGAACAGCGGCATCGTGTAGGGGCGTTGTGGGATGTACATGGTGAACATCAGCGCGCCGACGAGCACGGGTACCAGCATTCGGGCGAGCACCGCGTAGGCGGCCCGGCCCAGGTCGGCGGCCAGAAATGCCTCGAACGGGTCGATCGGGCGCAGCAGGTCGCAGGTCACATCACCGCTGCGCACGCGGTCGGCGAGTTCGTTCCAGGACCAGGCGTGTACGACGCTGAGAATGCCCTGCCCGACCCAGACGTAGGTGGCGAGTTGGGCGGCGTCGTAGCCGCCGGGCCGGCGTCCGTCCTCGGCGAGGGCGCGCATCAGGGAGTAGATCATCACACCGAAGACGGTGTTGGTGAACAGGCCGGCGAGGGCGGCCTGCCGGTAGGTGGACCAGCGGCGGAAACCCGCGCCGAAGAGCGCGCCGAAGCGGTACAGCCGGGCTCGCCGGTCCGGCGGGTGGTCGACCCGCGGGGGGCGCGCGAAAGCGAACGTCATGGTGAAATCCCTTTCCCCGGGCAGCGTGCGGCGTCGGCGAGGCCGACGGGACACGCGACTCCGGGCATACCGAAGTGACCTCGGTCGGAGGTGTGGGGATGCTCACTCTTGGTTTCGTTGCGCCGAGCCTGATGCGTGTCGAACGCCGGCCCCGGCCCGCAACACCCCGGGCAAGGCGAGCAAGAGTAGCGGACGAGCGGGTACGTTTCACCCCGGTTTTACTGACCCGTACGAGTGGGCACCTGATTTTTTCGCCGCAAAGGATGAACCGATCAGCCCACTCGTGTGACGATCGTGCGCATGGTGCAGCAGTTGGGCAAGGGACAGAACACGCCGGTGGCCGCAGCGAAGGTGCGCGCGGTCTTCGTCTGGCGACCGGGGCCGAGTACGCCCGGCCTGGACGCGTCGGCGCTGTTGTTGGGTGCGTCGGGTCGCGTCTCGGGCGACGCGGACTTCGTGTTCTACAACCAGCCGACCCATCCCTCCGGCGCGGTTCGCCACGTCGGCAAGGACGAGGGGACGTGGTCGCGGGACGCGCTGGAGATCGATCTGGGGTCGATTCCGGCAAGCGTGGATCGGGTGGTGCTCGCGGCCTCGGCGCACAGCGGCACCTTCGCGGGTATCCGTGACCTGCACCTGTTGGTGAGCGATCCCGGGGCCGAGGTGGACCTGGTCCGGTTCGACATCGCGGATGCGACGGTGGAGACCGCGATGCTCGCGGGCGAGTTGTATCGCCGTGGTGGGGCCTGGAAGTTCCGAGCCATCGGGCAGGGCTACTCGACCGGGCTGGAGGGGCTCGCCACCGACTTCGGCATCTCGGTGACGGCCCCGCCCCCGCCGCCCGCGCCTCCTCGGGTGCAGGCGCCCGCGCCGCCCCCGCCTCCGGCGTCGACCCCACCGCCGGCGCCTCGGCTGAATGTCCGCAAGCCCGAGCCGGCGCGTCCGCCGGCCACCCCGCCGCCGGCGAGCGCACCGGGCAGGCCGCCCGTGCGGTTGAGCAAGGTGACGCTGACCAAGGCCTCACCGATGGTGTCGCTCAGCAAGGAGGGCATCACCGGCAGCCGCATGCGGGTGAACCTGAACTGGGTTCAGGCCGCTCCCGGGCGCGGCATGCTCAAGCGGTTGATGGGGCCGACCGACCTCGACCTGTGCTGCCTGTGGGAGCTGAACGACGGAACCAAGGGCATCGTGCAGGCGCTCGGCAACATGTTCGGTTCGCCGGACAAGCCGCCGTACGTGTTCCTGGACGGCGACGACCGCACCGGCGCGAACACCGCCGGGGAGAACCTGTTCATCAACCTCGACCACAAGAGCAGCTTCAAGCGCCTGCTGATCTTCGCGTTCATCTACAAGGGTGTGACGTTCGACGACGCGCAGGCGGTGGTGACGCTGACCCCGGCGACCGGCCCCGAATTGGAGATCCGGCTCGACGAGACCGGCGGCGCGGCTCGCTCGTGCGCGATCGCGCTCGTCCAGAACCAGGGCGGGGATCTGACCATCCAGCGCGAGGTGCGCTACATCAAGGGGAACCAGCAGAAGGTCGACCAGGCGTACGGCTGGGGCCTGCAGTGGCGAGCGGGCACCAAGGACTGACGAACGCGCCCTGCGCAGGGCCATGACGGGGGTACGAGTGCGGTCGCAGGCGCGGTCGCGCTCGCGACCGCGAACGTGCGCCGGAGGTGGTCGCGGGCGCGTGCCCGGCCGCGGTCGCAAGCGCAGGCGCAGCACGGTTGCGGGCGCATGCGCATGCGCCGACGGTCGCCGGCGCGGGCATGGGCGTCCGCCCCGCGGGCCGCGCGTCGCGCGTCGTCGTCACGCGTCGTCCGGGTGTGTCCCCTCGGGGCGTACTCCGATGCCGGGCAGGTCGACGTAGCCGCCGGACGTCCATGCTCGGGTGCGCAGCCGGCGTACGCCGTCGATGCCCCAGAACGCGAACGCCTCCAGGATCGACTCGGCCGCCGCGACGGCGTGTTCGGCGCCGGGGCGCAGCCACACCTGGCGCCCGTTGCCGGGCACGTTGCCCAGTTCGAGGCGGTCCTGCCCGACGCGGATCTCGGCCGTGTGCGCGGGTTCGGCGACGTCGCCCAGCACCAGCAGGACCGGTTCCACCCAGCCGACCAGCGGCATGTCCACCACCAGCGAGGACAGTACGCGCGGCAGCGCATCGCGGAAGTCCGCCCAGTCGCGTGGGTCCGGCCCGAACGGCAGGAACAGTTCGGTCAGGCTCATGTCGGGGCGGCTGACACACCAGATGTAGGGCAGTTCGGCCAGTGAACCGGCCCGTTCGAAGCCGCGCCGTTCGAACGCCTCGCCGGCGCGCGTGGGGAACAACTCCATGACGAGCGCCTCGTTCGCGTCGTCCCGGGAGAGCCGCAGGGTGGTTCGGCGCGATCGCCAGCGCAGCCACGCGGCGGGCCCGCCCCGCCAGGGCGCCGGGCCCAGGGTCGCGGTCAGTGCCGCGCCGAGCCTGGTGTGCGCGGCGTCCAACTCCCGCCCGCGGTCGCGGACGTAGGGCACGGTGCCCCAGGCGCCGCCGCCGTAGGGGTATTGGCCGGGCACGGACGGGCCCTGGAACCCGGGCATCGGCGGCGGCGGGTCCGCCCGGACCGGCAACGGAGCGGTGAAGCGTATGCACGGGGCGCCGTCGGTGCGCTCGCCGGAATCCCCCCGGCACAGCAGTCCGGGTATGCCGGTCTCGATGGCCACATACCCGTCCTCGTCCCGGCGAGTCTCCCAGCCGAGCCGCCCGGCGCTCTCCTGCAGGGCTTCGACGGACCAGTCCCCCCACTCGGCGCCGCGGGCGGCGAGCAGCGTTCGGGCGAGTGTGTCGGCGGCAGGCATCACGGAGACGGCCATGCTCGACATGGTCACAGGACACGGGCCGATCGGACCAGACCCTTTGCCGATCCGCGCTCGAAAAGATCGTCGACGAATGTGCGCCCGCAGGTGCGTCCGCCACGATCCGCATCGCCCCCACACCGGTCGACCGGCGCCCGCGACCGAGGACCGCACCCGAGGACCCGCATCCGCAGACCGCACTCGCGGCCCCGTGTGTCGCCCGGTCGTCCCCTACAACAGGCTGGTCTCCGGATACTTGCCGCTCGGCGTGACGATCGTGCCGGCGTTGCCCCGCAGGATCTCGGCGGCCTGGTCGAGCGCGCCGATCGCGGCCATGTCGCCGGTCATCTCGACGAATCGGCAGATCGCGTCGACCTTGGGGCCCATCGAACCGGCCGGGAAGTCACCGGCGCGCAGTTGCATGGGGGTGGCGTTGGTGATCTCCTGCGCGTCGGGTTGTCCGAATCCGCGCACCACGCGGGGGACGTCCGTGAGCAGCATCAACACGTCCGCGTCCAGGGCCTCGGCCAGCAGCGCCGCGGTCAGGTCCTTGTCCACCACGGCCTCGACGCCGGTGAGTTGGCCGAGTTCGTTGCGGACCACCGGTACACCTCCGCCGCCCGCGCACACCGCGACGGCCCCGGAGGCGAGCAGTTGCCGAATCAGACGGGTCTCCACCACGCGGGCGGGTTTGGGCGAGGGCACCACCCGGCGCCACCACTTGCCGTCCGGCTTGACGATCCAACCGCGCTCCTCGGCCAGCCGCTTGGCCTCGTCCTCCTCGTAGACCGGCCCGACGAACTTGGTCGGGTTCTGGAATGCGGGGTCGGCGGTGGAGACCAGGGTCTGGTTGATCAGTGAGCACACCTGCCGGCCCGGCAGCGCGTTTTGCAGCGACTGGAGCAGCCAGTAGCCGATCATGCCCTGCGTCATCGCGCCCAACACGTCGAACGGGTAGGGCTGGCTGAGCGACTGGTCGGCGGCGGACTGGAGGGCGAGCACGCCGACCTGGGGGCCGTTGCCGTGGGTGACCACGAGTTCGTGTTCGCGGGCCAGCGGGGCCAACGATTTGACCGCTTTTTGGATGTTGTGCAGTTGGATGTCGGCGTCGGGCTTGTCCCCGCGCTGAAGCATCGCATTTCCGCCGAGGGCGACGACGACGCGCATGGTGGATCCCTTCGGTCCGGGCGGCGATCCGAACGACCGGCGGCCGATCACAACGTCGCGGCAGATCAGGATGAATGGGGTGTTCCGTAACCACGAGCGGCCCGGGTACCGGTGGTCCGGTGCCCGGGCCGCGCCGGTCCTCGTACCGTGCTCTAGTCGCCGAGCGTGGCGACCATGACCGCCTTGATCGTGTGCAGGCGGTTCTCGGCCTCGTCGAAGACGATCGAGAAGTGCGATTCGAAGACCTCGTCGGTGACTTCGAGCGCCTCCATGCCGGTCTTCTCGAAGATGTCCTGCCCCACCTTGGTGTTGCGGTCGTGGAAGGCCGGGAGACAGTGCATGAACTTGACCTTGGGGTTGCCGGTCGCCTTCACCACGTCCATGTTGACCTGGTACGCCTTGAGTTGCGCGATCCGGGTGTCCCAGACCTCCTTGGGCTCGCCCATGGACACCCACACGTCGGTGTAGAGGAAGTCCACGCCCTTGACGCCCTGTGCGACATCGACGGTGTGGGTGATCCGGGCGCCGGTCGCGACCGCGATCTCCTTGGCCTTGTCGACGATCTCCGGGTCGTTCCACAGCTCCTCGGGCGCGACCATGCGCACGTCCATGCCCAGCATCGCAGCGGTGATCAGCAGCGAGTTGCCCATGTTGTTGCGGGCGTCGCCCAGGTAGGCGAACGAGACCTGGTGCAGCGGCTTGTCGGAGTGTTCACGCATGGTGAGCATGTCCGCGAGCATCTGGGTGGGGTGCCACTCGTCGGTCAGCCCGTTCCACACCGGCACACCCGCGTACTTGCCGAGTTCCTCGACGTACTCCTGCTTGCTGCCGCGGTACTCGATGCCGTCGTACATCCGTCCGAGCACGCGCGCGGTGTCCTTCATCGACTCCTTGTGCCCGATCTGCGAGCCGCCCGGGTCGAGGTAGGTCACGCCCGCGCCCTGGTCGTACGCGGCGACCTCGAACGCGCACCGGGTGCGGGTGGAGGTCTTTTCGAAGATCAGCGCGATGTTCTTGCCGACGAGGCGCTTTTGCTCGATGCCCGCGTACTTGGCGGCCTTCAGATCCGCGGCGAGGTCGAGCAGGTGATTGAACTCCTTGGGGGTGAAGTCCAATTCCTTGAGGAAGTTGCGGTGACGCAGATTGAAGGCCATGGCTCCAGGCTTCTCTTCGGACGGGATCGAAAAGTCGACGAAACAATCGGGTGAGACGTCGCACGACGAATCACACAACGCATCGGTCGCAGACTCGGACGAGGGGTCACCCGAATCGGCAAACCGCCAGGTTAGACGGCCTCGCGCTCCACCGGACAGCTCATGCAGCGCGGTCCGCCACGGCCCCGGCCGAGTTCGCTGCCGCGGATGGTGACCACCTCGATGCCGTTCTTGCGCAGGTAGGTGTTCGTGGTCACGTTGCGCTCGTAGGCGAACACCACGCCGGGCTCCACCGCCAGCACGTTGCAGCCGTCGTCCCACTGCTCGCGTTCGGCCGAGCGCACGTCCTGGGTCGCGGTCAGGACGCGGATGTCGGACAGATCCAGCGCGCCCGCGATCGCCTTGTGCATGTCGTGGGCCGGGTGGTCGGTGACCTTGAGCTCCTTCTCGTGCTCTCCCGGCTCGATCGTGTACGAGGGCAGCATGCCCATGCCCGCGTACTTGGTGAACGTCTCGCCGTCGAGCATCGTCATCACCGTGTCGAGGTGCATGAAGGCGCGCTTCTTCGGCATGTTCAGCGCGACAACCTTCGTCGCGGAACCGTGCTTGAACAGCGCGCGGGCCAGCGCCTCGACACCCTGCGGGGTGGTCCGCTCGCTCATCCCGACCAGGACGGCGCCGTTGCCGATGACCAGGACGTCGCCCCCCTCCATCGTCGCCGGGAAGCTGCTCTGGCCCGGGTTCCATACGTTGAAGTCGCCCTTGGCGAAGTTCGGGTGGTAGTTGTAGATCGCCTCGAAGTGCACGGTCTCGCGCCGGCGGGCGGGCATCATCATCGCGTTCACCGCGACGCCGTCGTAGACCCAGCACGAGGTGTCCCGGGTGAAGATGTGGTTGGGCAGCGGCTTGAGCACGAAGTCGTCCACGTCCATGGTGTGGAACGCGACGCTGTGCGGCTCCTGCATGTATTCGAGCACTTCGCGCTTGGTGATGCCGCCGACCAGGTAGCGGACCAGCTCATTGGCGTCGAAGCCCTCGAACAGGCCGCGCAGTTCGTCCACCGCCAGCAGGCCGAACTCGCGCTCGTCGAAGACCCGGTCCAGGACCATCTTCTTGGCGGCCGGCTCGCCGGCGAGCGTCTCGCGCAGCAGATCGGTGAACAGGTGCACGCGAATGCCGCGATCACGCAGCGCGTCCGCGAAGCCGTCGTGCTCCTCGCGGGCCCGCTTGACCCACAACACGTCGTCGAACAGGAGCTCGTCCTTGTTCGTCGGGGTCAGCCGCTTCATCTCCAGATCCGGGCGGTGCAGGATCACCTGCTTGAGGCGACCGGTCTCCGACTCGACGTGGAACCCCATGGAATGGTCCTCCTGACCGTTGCGAACTGCGATGTGCTTTTCCGGCCATCGGGACCGGGTCTGGTTTCGGTGGTGGCATTGTCGAATCCGTAGCGGTGGTGCTTCTCGGCTCCCGCCCGGTTCCGCTGCCGCTGCCGTTTCCGTTCTTCTGCTTCCGTCTGCGGATGGTGTTTCCGGTGCCGCGGGGTACGAGGCGCGCCGCGAGCGCACGCCGGGCTACTCACGCGTGTCCACGGCGATGTCCTCCTCGGCCGCGACGTGGCCGGCCTCCTTCCCGCCGGGGCCGTATTCGCCGCGCGAGGCCTTGACCCAGATGTAGACCGGGATGCCGAGCAGCAGCATGATCAGGCTCTTGAGCACCGCGTCCGAGCCCGCGCCGTAGACCATCCACAGGGTGAACAGGAAGCCCACGCCGGCGATGGTGAGGTCCTTGCCGAGTGCCGCGCGGCTGACCGGGCGCTCGCGGGTGACCAGCCAGAACAACTGCGCCGACGCGGAGAACAGGTAGGGGATCACGGTGGTGACGGTGGCCAACAGCAGGATCGTCTCGAAGGCGTCCTCGGAGAACAGGTAGTTCACCGCGACCACGACCGAGGTCAAGGCCGTGGCGACCAGAATGCCGAAGGCGGGCACGCCCGCCCGATTGACCGAGGCGAACGGTCGCGGGAACATGCCGTCCTTGGCCGCCGCGTAGGGCATCTCCGCGCACAACATGGTCCAGCCGTTGAGCGCGCCGATGCCCGAGACGATTGCCATCGCGGCCATGATGCCGCCCCAGAGGCCGCCGCCGAACATGTTGTTCAGCGCGTCGGAGAACGGGGCGGAGGAGTCGACGAGTTCGGCGTGCGGGACATTGCCCATCACCGCGATCGTGCTGAGCATGTACACCGCGGCGCAGGCGAGCGTGCCGTAGATCGAGGCCCTGCCGATGTTGCGTTCGGGGTCCTTGACCTTCTCGGCGGCCACCGATGCGGCCTCGATACCCGAGTAGGCGAACACCACCAGTGCCGCGGACACCTGTAGGGCGCCGAGGAAGCTCTTGCCGCTCGCGTTGAACTCGCCGAAGTTGCCGCTCTTGACGAAGAACAGGCCGACGATGGCCACGAACATCAGCGGAACGAACTTGAGCACGGTGGTCACGACCTGGAACAGGCCCATGTTCTTGACCCCGGACAGGTTGATCAGGGCCGGGATCCACAGGCCGACCAGGGCGATCGCGATCTTCCCCGGCTCGGAGTCCCAGTGCAGGAAGTAGTTCACGTAGCCGACCCAGGCCACCGCGATGCCGGCGTTGCCGGCCCAGGCGGTGATCCAGAACGACCACGCGTTCAGGAAGCCGGGGAATTCGCCGAAGGCCTGGCGGGCGTAGGCGTAGGGGCCACCGGCTGCCGGGATGCGTGCGCCCAACCTGCCGAAGATCGCCGCGATCGCCAGGGCGCCGACGGTGACCAGGCCGAAGGCGAGGATGCTGATCGTGCCGTACTTGGCGAGGGTGGCCGGCAAGAGGAAGATCCCGGTGCCCACGACGCCGCCGACCACGAGCGCGGTCGCCTGCGGGAGGCCGAGGGTGCCTCGCGAGACGTCGCCCGTCGCGGGTTCCGCCGCGAGCGACGCCGCCGGCGGGGCCTGGGGATCCACCGCGTGGCTCATCGCTGCTCCTCCGTGTGTCGAGGGGGCCCGGCACCGCGGATCGGCTCCGTTTTCCACCACATGGGGATCCTGCACCCGGGACCGGGCGCGAACCTCCGACACAGGTCACGACCTGCGACGACGCTCGGACCGATCGGCGCAGGACCTTCGACCCGCTTCGATCGGCACACGGCACTGAAACGACATACCCGAAAGTTTCCGGCAATCACCCGCGCAAGGGCGGTATCCGCGCCGGCACGGATACCGCCCTTGCTGCGAACAGGTGACGCGGTCTCAGAGCCTGGGGTCCACCGGCTCCGATTCCAGTGCCAGGACGGCGAAAACCGCCTCGTGCACGCGCCACAGCGCCTCGCCGGCCGCCAACCTGTCCAGCGCCTCGGCGCCCAGCGCATGCTCACGCAGCGCCATCGAGCGCTTGTGGCCCAGACCACGATTGCGCAACCGCTCCAGGTTCACCGGTTCGGTGTAGTCGGCGCCGTAGATGATCCGCAGGTATTCCGGGCCCCGGCACTTGACCCCCGGTTGCACCCGACGGTTCGTCGCCCGTGCGGCTTCGCCCGCGAGCGGCTTGACCACCATGCCCTCGCCGCCGGCGGCGGTCAGCTCGGTCCACCACTCGACGCCGGCCGTGACCTGCTCGTCGTCGGTGACGTCCACGATCAGCCGGCCGGTCGGCGCGAGCAGCCCCGACGGGTCGGCCGCCACCAGTCGGTCGGCGAGCGCGAGATGCCATGCGTGGTCCCGGCCCAGGTAGGACCCGCCGCGCCCGGCGAGCACCTGGAACGGTGCGAAGCGCAGTCCCTCCAGGCCGTCCGTCTCCCAGCAGTACCGGCCGTACGCGTCGACGAAGGCGTGTGCGTTGACCTCGCGGCCCCTGATCCGGTCGGCCAACTCGCCGACGTCGATCCCGCGTTCGAGTGCACGCGCCAGCGCGGCGCCGGCGACCGGCAGCGCGGAGGTCGCAGCCGCACCCACCGAGGCGTACTGCTGCCGCAGCAGCTCCTGCGCCTTGGCCGACCACGGCATCAACTCGGCGTCGAACAGCAACCAGTCGGTGTCCAGCTCCGCCCACAGTCCCGCGGCCTCGATCGCTCCGCGCAGCCGGTCCAGGAAGCCGTCGGTGGTGGCCCGATCGGGGAAGAAGCCGCGCCCGGTGCGCGTCCACACCGCGCCTGCGCCCATCCCCTCGTCCACCCCGAACGCCTCGCGCGCGGCGGCCTCGTCCCGGCACACCAGGGCGACCGCCCGCGAGCCCATGTGCTTCTCCTCGCAGATCACCTTGGCGACCCCGTCCGCCCGGAACTGCGCAAACGCCTGCGCCGGATGTTCGAGCAGCCCCGGCAGCGTGCTGGTCGCGCACGGCGCCATCGTCGGCGGCAGGTAGACCAGCCAGCGCGGGTCGATGGCGAACCGGCTCATCACCTCCAGCGCTGCCGCCGCGTTCTCCTGGCGTACCGTCACCATGCCCGCGCCGGCCGTCTCGACATGCCGGCGACCGACCCCGCCGGGGCTCAGGTCGAGCACGTCGCCCAGGTCGAGGGTGCGCCCGTCGCGACCACCCGGGGCCTGCGAGGCCATCGGTCGCATCGGCTCGTACCAGACCTGTTCGGCCCGCACCGCGACCAGTTCGCGCTCGGGCCAGCGCAGCGCCGTCAGGTCGCCGCCGAACACCGCGCCGGTGTCCAGGCAGATCGTGTTGTTCACCCACACGGCGCGCGGCGTGGGCGTGTGGCCGTAGACCACGGTCGCCTTGCCCCGGTACTCGTCGGCCCACGGGTAGCGCACCGGCAGGCCGTACTCGTCGGTCTCGCCGGTGGTGTCGCCGTACAGCGCAAAACTGCGCACTCGCCCGGACATCCGACCGTGGTACTTCTCCGGCAGCCCCGCGTGGCACACCACGAGCCTGCCCTCGTCGAGCAGGTAGTGGCTGACCAGGGACTCGCAGAAGTCGACCACCTCCCTGCGGAACTCCTCGCTTTCCGCCGCCAGTTGTTCGAGCGACTCGGCGAGTCCGTGGGTGGCCTTGACCTGTCGGCCCTTGAGCGCGCGCACCAGCTTGTTCTCGTGGTTGCCCGGTACGCACAGCGCGTGCCCCGCGCCGACCATGCCCATCACCAGGCGCAGCACGCCCGGGGTGTCCGGTCCGCGGTCGACCAGGTCGCCGACGAACACGGCGGTCCGGCCCTCGGGGTGTGCGGCGTCGACCGGCCGCCCCGCCTCGTCGCGGGTGATTCCGTAGCCGAGTTCGACCAGCAGTGATTCCAACTCGGCGCGGCAGCCGTGGATGTCGCCGATCACGTCGAACGGGCCGGTCAGGTGCCGCAGGTCGTTGTATCGGCGCTCGTGCACGATCTCGGCGCGTGCCACCTCGTCCACGCCGGAGAGTACGTGCACCTTGCGAAAGCCCTCGCGTTGCAGACCGCGCAACGATCGGCGCAGATCCCGGTGCTGACGCTGGATCACGTGCGGGGGCAGGTGCATCCGGTCCGGGCGTGCGGAGTTGCGCGCCTGGCACTCGGCCTCGGGGATGTCCAGCACGATCGCGACCGGAAACACGTCGTGGTCGCGGGCGACCTTGACCAGTTGCGCGCGGGCCTCGCGCTGCACGTTGGTCGCGTCCACCACGGTCAGCCGGCCGGATGCCAGGCGCATCCGGGCGACATGGTGGAGCAGTTCGAACGCGTCGCCGGAGGCGGACTGGTCATTCTCGTCGTCGGCGACCAGTCCGCGGAAGTAGTCGGAGGACAGCACCTGGGTGGGCTTGAAGTGGGTTTGGGCGAAGGTCGACTTGCCCGCCCCGGTGGTACCGATCAGGACCACCAGGCACAGGTCGGGCATGGTCAATGCACGGCGGGTGCTCGCGTCGTGGGTCATGCCGTTGCTCCGGTGCCTTCGTCGTCGGCGGTGGGGATGGTTGCGGAAGCGAATGTGTCGCGGGCGGGCGGGATGCCGGCGTCGTGGGTCTCGGTACGGGTGAACACGACCATCTGGGTCGAGGGGCCGACCTCGGGGTCGACCTCGCCGACCGGTTCGAATCGGGTCGCGTAGCCGTACTTGGCCGCCGCCTGTTCGGCCCACGCGCGGAACGTGGCGCGGTCCCACTCGAAGCGGTGGTCACCGTGCCGCATGGCGCCGGCCGCGAGGCCTTCGCCGCCCACTTCCTCGGAGGCGTAGCGGACGTTGTACTCGACGTTGGGTGTGGTGACCACGACGGTCGCCGGTCGGGCCGAGCCGAGGACGGCGTATTCGAGGGCGGGCAGGCGTGGTTCGTCCAGGTGCTCGATCACTTCGCACAGCACGGCCGCGTCGTAGCCGACGAGCCGCTGGTCGGTGTAGGTCAGTGCCCCCTGGATCAGCCGCACCCGATCGCGCTGCCGCTCCGACATCCGCGCGAGCTTGAGCTTGCGCTCGGCGATGGTGAGCGCGCGGGTGGACACGTCGACGCCGACGATCTCGCGAAAACGCGGCTCCCGAAGCAGCGCCCCGATCAACTTGCCGTCGCCACAGCCCAGGTCGAGCACGCGCTCGGCCCCGGCCGCCCGCAGGGCCGCCAGGATCGCGTCCCGCCGCTGCCTGGCGAGGGTCGGCGGCCGCTCGTCCGCACCCGCACCCGCACCCGCGATCGCCCCGTCGCCGGTCGCCGGCGCGGTCGCAAGGACCGCGGTCACAGGCACAGCGCCGTCGACCGCGCTCGCAGCCGCAGGCGCGGGCGCAGGTCCCCCAGTCGCCGGCGCACCCGCAGTCCCGCCGGTCGCAGGCGCAGGCGCGGACGACAGACCTTCGGTCGCCACCGCTCCCACCGCATGCGTCGGCGCCACACCCGCAGGCGCAGCCGCACGCGCAGGCGCGCCCGCAGCCGCAGGCGTCACATCCGCACCTGCGTCCGCACCCACCGGCGTCACGCCTGCGCCTGCGCCCGCACGTGCGCCCGCGACCGCACTCGCGTCTTCGTCCGTCTCCGCGTCCTCGCCGCCGTCGTCCGGTATCGCGTTGTCGAGGTGCTCCGGGGCGGTCTCGTCGATCTCGGCGAGGCGCTCCATCGCGCTGCGGGTGAGGGTGGGGCGACGCGAGAGGTAGCGGCTCGCGATCAGGTCGCGATCCGGGTGCGCGGACAGCCAGCCCTCGCCGGCGCGGAGCAGCTTGTCCACCTCGTCGGGCGCGACCCAGTAGTGCTTCGCGTTGTCCAGGACCGGGAGCAGCACGTACAGCTGCCGCAGCGCGTCCGCGAGCGGCATCGTGCCGGTCAACGCGAGCCGTACGTAGCGCGATTCACCCCACGCCGGGAAGCGCGGGTCCAGCGGAATCGGCTCGATCGTCACCTGCCATCCCAGCGGCTCGAACAGCCGCCGGACCATCTCCTCGCCACCGCGCGCGGGCAGCGCGGGCACCTCGATCTCCAACGGCATCGGCAGCGCGGGAAGTTCGGGGCGCGCATCGCAGCGGCCCTGCATCGCAGTGCGAAAGACCGTGCCGAGCGCGACCGCGAGCAGCGACGACGCGGCGTAGGGCCGGTCGTTGACGTACTGCGCGAGCGCCAGGTCGGGCGAGCCCTTGGCACCCTTGCCCCGCTTGACCCCGCGCGTGAGCGCGATCGGGTCGACGTCGAGCAGGAGTGCCGCGGTGCAGCGCGCGTCGTCCGCCTCGGGGTAGAAGACGTGTGCCTCGCCGTAGGTCGTGGAGAACCGCTGCGCCTTCCCGGGATGCTTGTGCAGCAGGAAGCCGAGGTCGGTGGCGGGCTGATGAGTGGTTGCGATGGTCAGGAACACCAGGCCGATTATGTGCCAGGCACACGGTCGCCGACGATCGCTTTTCACCGACGTGCGCCCGCCGGCACGCCCTCCGACGCCTCCTCCGGCAAGCCCCCCGATACTCCCTTGGCACGCCCTCCGACGCCTCCTCCGGTACGCCCGCCGATCCCTCCGGCAAGCCCCCCCCGATACTCCCTTGGCGCACCCGCCGGCACGCCCTCCGACGGCGCGCTCGCCGGTGCGCCCACCCGCAAGCCCTCCGGCACGCCGGCCGGTGCACCCTTCGACGGTGCCCTCACTCGTCGACGTCGACGGACAGTTCCACCACCGTGCGGGTCCCCGTCCCGCTCCCCGGGACCCGCTTCCCGCTCCCGGGGCTGCCCGCGACCTCTCGTGGGCAGTGCTGCCGCAGGGTGCCCAGGTCGATCGACAAGTCCCGCTCGGCAGCGGCCCGCACGAGCGCGGCGAACGCCGGATGCACGGCCGTGCCGTCGTCGGGGTCGTCGTCGGTGACCACGTGCTCGGTGGTCAGTTCCCGGCCGGCCGGGCGCGTGCCGGCGATCGTCCGTCGGCCGGGAACCGACCAGCCCTCGGGTACCGGCGCGGCGAGCGGCACGCACAGCCCGACCTCGGCGCCGGCGTCGTCCGCGGGTCGCCCCAGGTCCAGCCAGAACGCTCCGGTGGGCGCGATGCCATCCGCGTGCAGGCTCGCGTACACGTCGAGGAGGGCGGCCTCGATCGCGACGTCCGCGTCCACGGGGGTACCGTCCGGGTCCGCGATCACCGGGTCCGCGTCCGCAGGCAACACGACGTACTCGATCACGCCGACCCAGGCCCGAGACGGGCTCGTGCGCAGGTGCACGTCGTAGTCGAGACCTGCGCCCGCGAGCACTCTCTCCGCCGTCGCGAGGGCTCGGTCCTCGCGCGCCCGTTCGGTCACGACCGCCTCCCGCCGCGCGCGCAGCGCCTCGTGCGGGGAGCCGCCTTCACGCATCGCGGTGCGGATGGCCGCGAGCGGTACGCCCGCGGTGCGCAGCGCGCGGACCAGGCCCGCCTGTTCGAGTTGGCCGACCGTGTAGCGGCGGTAGCGCGTGTGCGGATCCACGTCCGCGGGCACCAGCACGCCCTGTTCGTCGTACCAGCGCAGCGCCTTGACGGTGAGGCCCGTGGCGCGCGCGAAGTCTCCGATGCCGAGGAACATCCTCATCACCTCCGACCGACCACGGTGCCCCCTCCCGTGACGGGAGAGTCCACTGCGGGGGCGCGCCGCCACGATCGTCGCGATCGCGGCGGGCGCGCGGCCCGGGTCACCAGTCGTCGGGCTCGGTGACGGTCAGCAGGCGGACGAATCTCTCGTAGGACACCTGGCAGCTCTCCAGGCGCTCGTAGGTGCGGGCCGACAACGCGACGGGTGCGCTGGGTTCGAGAGCCACGCTCCAGAACCAGCCCGGCGCGCCCGTGGCCCGTCCGATGACGGGCACGAGGTCGACCACCCGGCGACGCAGCCGGTCCAGCTCGATACGGCAGGCCCCCGCCGTGACATGGCCCCGAGCGGACCGCGCGAGCACGCGGCCGTTCGGGGCGATGAGCCGCCACCGCACGTGCTGTTCGGCGTCCAGGTGGACGTCGTAGCGCGCGTGCCGTTCCGGCGTGCCGTCCGGGGCCCGCGACTCATCCGAAGCGACCGGCGACATAGTCGGCCGTCCGAGGGTCGCGGGGTGCGCCGAAGATCGCGGTGGTGGGTCCGGCCTCGACGATGTGGCCGGGGGTGTTCTCCGCCGCGAGGAAGAACGCACAGTGGTCGGATACGCGTTGGGCCTGCTGCATGTTGTGGGTGACGATGACGATGGTGATGTCGTCGCGCAGTTCGCCGATGGTGTCCTCGATCCGCCGCGTGGAGGTGGGGTCGAGCGCCGAGCACGGCTCGTCCATGAGCAGCACGTCCGGGTCGACCGCCAGTGAGCGGGCGATACACAGACGTTGCTGCTGGCCTCCGGAGAGCGCGCCGCCGGGTTGCCTGAGCCTGTTTCGCACCTCCATCCACAGGCCGGCCCGCACCAGTGAGGACTCCACGACGGCGTCCTTGTCGGCGTTGCGCACGCCGGTCAGCTTCAGGCCGGCGACCACGTTGTCGTAGATGGACATCGCCGGGAACGGGTTGGGCTTTTGGAAGACCATCCCCACCCGGCGCCGGGTCTCGATCGGGCGGCGGGTGGAGTCGTAGATGTCCTCGCCGTCGAGCAGGACCCGGCCGGCGAGTTGCGCGCTGGGCACGAGCTCGTGCATCCGGTTGAGGATGCGCAGGAAGGTGGACTTGCCGCAGCCGGACGGTCCGATCAGGGCCGTGACGGAGTTGGCCGCCATCACGAGGTCGACGCGTTCGAGCACTTTGTGGGTGCCGAACCAGGCGCTGACGGCCTCCGCGGTGAGCGTCGAGCCACGCCCGCCGACGGATTGGGCCGGTAAGGGCTGGGTTTGGGCTGCGGGGGCGAGAGTCGTCGCACCGCTGTCCGGGCTGGTCACGTGCGGAGCCTCCGGGGTGTGGAGTGGGACGGGAGGAGAA
The DNA here is from genome assembly GCF_042956465.1 of Embleya sp. NPDC008237. Taxonomy (NCBI): domain Bacteria; kingdom Bacillati; phylum Actinomycetota; class Actinomycetes; order Kitasatosporales; family Streptomycetaceae; genus Embleya; species Embleya sp. NPDC008237. Next base: position 785,899 of record NZ_JBIBGL010000001.1, on the reverse strand, counting down.
CCGGCGTCAGAGCGTCGCCGGGAGTACGCGAGCGGCGGATTCGTACAGTGCCCACACGACGGCGAGCACGACCGGGGTGCCGAGCAGGAGCGTGACTCGGCGATCGGGATGGCGGCGCAGCGCCCAGACCAGGACGACGAGCACGAGCGTGAACGCCTGTGCCCACAGCAGCAGCCGCACGCCGGCGTCCGCGTAGCCGCCGGTGCCCTTCTCGTCCGCGCGTAGACCTTGCGGACGGCGACCCTCCTGGGCCTTGGGGGCGCCCTGCAGTTCGGCGACGACGACGGTGCGCCCGCCGGGGCGGATCCACGAGTCGGCGGTGATCAGTACGAGCCGGTTCTCCCGGCCGGGCGCGAGCACGTCGTCCTTGCCGTTGGCGACGTGCCGGCGCTCGATCACCTTGTAGGTGAACTCGCCCTGCTGGGTGGTGGCTTCGATGCGTTGGCCGACGCGCAGCTCGGTGAGGTCCCGGAACGGGCCGCCGAAGGTGTGCGAGCGGCCCATGATCACGCTGTGCCCGCCCTGGCCGGGCAGGCCGCTGGTGCGCAAGTGTCCGGGTCCCTTGGCGAGCGAGTCCGCGGTGGTGCCCTCGACCACGACCTGGCGCACGCCGATCGCGGGGATGCGCAACATCGCGACCGGCTTGCCCTTGGCGATGTTGCCGCCGAGCGGGCCGATGTCGCGGTAGAGCTCGTCGGAGAGCCGGTCGGCCAGGATGCTCTGGTCGCGGGCCTGTTGGATGTCGGAGACGACGTACAGGTAGCCGACGAAGCCCGCGATGAGCAGGGCGAGCAGGGCGACCGAGGCGCCGGCGATCGTGTACGGGTCCGCGCGCCCCGTGCGGGTCTTGCCCGCGGTCGCCGGCGGTTGCCCGCCGGCGCCTGCGGGCGCGCTCGCGGGTGCCTGTTCGGTCGCGGGTGCGGGCGCCGGCGCGGTCGCGGGCACCTTGGCGACGGTGTCGGCGGTCATGCGGCGGCCCCCTGGCGACCGATCAGGCGCAGGACGGCGGCCACCGGTGGTGGCCATCCGCCGGTGCGGCGCTTGTGTCCGAGCGAGAGCAGTACCGGGCAGGCGATCAGCGCGGCGCCGCTGACGCACATCAGGACCAGCAGTACGACCGCGGACGGGTCGCCGTCGAGTGCGTCCTTGATCAGGTTGGCCACCGGGGGGAACGGGCCCTTGTCGGCGGGCGGGGCGGCTGCGCCGACGGGGGCGGTGGAGGGCGAGGCCGAGGGCGCCGTGGTCGGGGCGCCGGTGGGGTCGGCCGGGCTCGGGGTGTTCGGGCCGCCGTTGTTCCCGGTGCTCGTCCCCGCCGAACCGGCGGCGTTGTTGCCGCCTTGGTCGACCGGTGCGGTGGTGGGTGGTGGTGTCTCGCCGGTCCACTTGGGCGCGTCGGCGATCTTCTTGCGGGCGTCGGTGATCTGCTGCTTCTGCGCGTCACCGAGCGGGACGTAGCCGGGCGGGAGCGCACCGGGCTGGAAGCTGCCGGTCTGCACCTGACCGGCGGTCGCCGCGTAGGCGAGGAAGGCGTCGATCTTGCCGGCTTTGGCGGCGGTGAGCTTGTCGGTGGAGACCATCGCCACATTGGTGATGGTGAGCGGATAGGCGTTGGCCACGGTGCTGCGGTAGTCGTTGGTGAGCGTGACCCCGTCCGGCCCGGGTTTGGCGGCGGCGACGCCGGCGCGGACGGTCGCGGGGTCGGTCGGGTCGACGAAGTTGCCCGCCGCGTTGCGAAGTTTGGCCACCGGAGTGCCCATGCGGGCGGCCGCCTCGACCGAGGTGATGGCCATGACGTTGTGGTAGCCGTACTTGTCCTGGCCGATGTCCTTGGGCCCGGTCTCGGTCATGGTGCGGTTGGTCGGGATCGAGTTGCCGAGCCGGTTGACGATGTCCTCGTACACGGTCTGCGGCACGTTCGTGTTGGTGAGCATCTCCAGCCGGTTGGTGTACACCGCCAGCGGGTAGTTCGCCTTGCCGATCCGCCAGTCCGGCGGGCACACGACGCCGTTGGCGTCGGGTGTGCCGGAGAGCCAGGTGACGGTCTCCGGATCGGACGCGAGCCACGACGTCAGCGCCCAGATCGTGTCGTCCTGGACGCCGCGCAGGATCGGCGTGCGCAGGTCCAGGGGCCAGTTGCGGGCCTCGTTGATGGCCTTGAATTCGGGGTCGTTGGCCAGATACACGATGGCGTTCGGCCCGTGCGGCGCGGCCTGGTAGGCGCCGGTGATCAGCTTCGCGATCAGTCGAGGGGTGAGGTTCATCGACGTGATCGGTAGCCGCGTTCGGGTGTCGTCGATATTGAACGAGAAGGCCAACGCGCCGTTGGTCAAGGGCGCGTAGACGGTCTTGGCCTTGTCCCGGACGCCCGCCAGCGCCACCGGTCTGGCCTGATCCAGCGCGCCGCCGATGGGCTGCTGGGTGACGCCGATGTCGACTCCGTCGCTGAGGAAGACCTCACGACCGCTGGGTCCGGAGCCGGCGCTCACCGTCATGTTCACGGTGTTCGTTCGGGCGGTGCACAGCCCGAACACCCAGGAGGCGCCCGCCTGGGTGAACTCGCCGGCACCGTTGACCGAGAGGTCCGGGTGCTCCATGCCGGGGCAGACATTGGGCGCGGGTACGAACGACAGTGGCGTCACCGCGGCCTGTCCGGCGGCGAACGCCAGATCCATGTCGGTGTCCAAAGGCCCGAAGCCTTCGCCCAGAAGAATGTTCGCCTTCGGCCGGAACGCGGAGACGGTGCTTCCGTCGGCGGGCATCACGAACGCCACGACCGAGCACAGTTGCCGGTCGGTGCAGCCCAGTTCGGTCAACCGCAGGGCCGGCCGCACCTGGAGCCACACCTGCCCGGATCCGTCCGCGGCGGTGGGCAGTCCGGTCTGTTTGGTGGCCGCTCCCGGCGAGGAGCCGTCGGGCTGACCGACCTCCTCACCGTTTTGCGTCCAGCGCGGAGCCCAGCAGTCCCGGGCCTTGGGCGCGGTGCCCTTGCACTGCATCACGACCACGGCGTTGGTGTCGGCGGCCAGGGTGAATCCGGTCCACTTGACCAGGATTCGCTGGTTCACCAGGTTCGTACTCTGCGACACGGTCACGGTCGGGCGCGGTTCGGCCGCGGCGGCCGAACCGGCGGCGACCACGCTCAGCCATCCCGAGAGCAGCGCGACGCACAACGCGAGGACGCCGGCGACGGTCAGCGCCCGGCCTTGCGAAGTGGTGGATTCTTCGATGCCGCTCACGGCAACTCCACTTCTCTCACTCGCGTTCGGGTTCGTCTCCCGGCGCGGACGACCCGCGCCGATCCTCGCGCGGCGCGGCGGTGCCGGGGGAGCCGAAACCGGCACGGTGTTCGAAAGTTCGTCTGCGGCGCACGGACCGGACATCTCCCGGCCACCCGACTCAACCGACATCGGGCCCACCACGCCCTCGGCCGAGGCGGCTGTACAGGAACGGCGCACCGAACACCGCCGCGGCCAGGCAGACCAGTGTGAGTGCGTAGAACCACACCGGTGGCAGCGGTGGCGAGTCGCCGGCCTCCACCGACCCTGCGCTGACCGGCCCGGCGGGGCCGGACTTGTCGCCGCCGGCCAAGACTTCGCCGGTGCCCTGGTCGGGGGTGGCGCCGCCCGCGCCGTCCTGACCTTGACCACCGGGGGTGGCCGCACCGGGCGTGTCACCGGGCTTGGGGGTGTTCGCGTCCCCGTTTGCGTTGCCGTTCCCGTTGTTCTGGTTGTTCCCCCCGCCGGCGGGGTTCTGCTGTTGCTGTTGCTGCTGCTGGTTCTTCTGGTCCGGCGGCACCCAGGCCGGGTCGAAGGTCGGGTTCGGGCAGGCGTCGTATTCCGCCTTGGTCGGCTTGTTCAGGTTCGCCGGCAGTGCGCCCGGGTCCGGTGCGCCGGGGATCGATTTGATGGCGTCGTAGCCGAAGCTCACCAGTTTGGGCGGCAGCGGTGAGTAGCCCAGTCGTGGTGCCTGCCCCTGCCCGGCGCACAGGAAGTACTTGATGAACCTGCCGAGTGTTTCGCCCTTGGACTCGTCGAAGGAGAACTGCTTGGCGGCCGGCACGATCATGTAGCTGTAGCTGGAGATCGGGTAGGCGCGCCGATCCGGGTTGGTGTAGACGTCGTCCAGGATCTGCGTACTGTCCGGGTTCAACCGGGCCTTGGTGAGCGCGATCGACACCGCGTCCGAGGTGGGTTGGGTGTAGACGCCGGCGGCGTTCTTGATCGAGGCCACCGGGAATTGACGCTGGATGGCGTAGGCGGTCTCGACGTAGGTGATCGCGCCTTCGCCGTACCCCGCCGCCACGTAGTTGGCCACGCCTTCGGAACCGGCCTGTGCCTTGGTCGCGCCCTTGACCGGGAACTCCGAGGTCATTCCGCCGGGGAAGAACGGTCGCCAGACGTCGTTGACCTGGTTGGTCAAGAACGCGGTGAACTGGGCGCTGGTGCCGGAGCCGTCGGATCGCACGACCGGGGTGATCGGGGTCGCCGGCAGTGACAGCGCCGGGTTGTCGGCCTTGATCGCCTGGTCGTTCCACACCCTGATGCGGTTGGTGAAGATTCCGGCGATGGTGCGCGGGGACAGCTGGAGATTGCGGACCTGCTGACCGCGGATCTTCAGGTTGTACATGAACGAGGTGCCGCCGGCGACGATCGGCAGGTACTTGAACTTGGTGTTCGAGTTGGCCAGGGCCGCGAGTTCGTTGGTTGCCGCGCCGGTGCGGTCGACGTAGTTCCCCTGGAACGGGATCTCGGAGACCGCGAAGTCCACCAGGTGGTTCATGAAGTCGGTGCGGCCGGCCGTGGACCCGTTGGGTGTGTAGTCGACCGCGAGGCCGCGGGCGGCGACGTCGGCCGCCCACTGCATGGTCGCGGGCGAGCTCCAGGTGGAGCCGCTGCCGTGGATACCGGTGGCGGCGGCCGAGGCGGTGCCGGTCGGCAGGGCGAGCAGGGGGACGGCAAGCGCGGACACGATCGCCAGCCGTAGCAGGCGCCCGGGCAGGCGCGTGATCCTGGTCATGAAGTGGGCTCCGGGGTGAGGGACTTGGCGACGGCGGTGGAGCGCCGCCGCTTGCGACGACCGGACTCGCCGGGGGCGCGACCGCCGATCAGGCGCGCGAGCGAGAACAACACGAGGACGATGAGCAGCAAGGTCACGCCGGCTCCCCAGGCGAGGGAGTTGAGCTCGTCGCTGGGCGACTTGTAGTTCACCCAGATGAAGTACGGCAGCGAGGTCTGCACACCGCTGAAGGGGTTCCAGTTCATCCCCGCGCCGCCGCCCGCGACCAGCAGTACGGGCGCGGTCTCGCCGACCACGCGGGCGCAGCCGAGGATGACGGCGGTGACCAGGCCGCTGCGGGCGGTGGGCAGTACGACGTTCCACAGTGTGCGGAACTCCCCCGCGCCCAAGGCCAACGACGCCTCGCGCAGCCCGTTGGGCACCAGGCGCAACACCACCTCGGTGGCGCGCGTGACCACCGGCATCATTTCCACCGACAGTGCCAGGCCGGCGGCGAGGCCGCAGAAGCCCTGGCCGAGCGAGATGACGAAGAAGGCGTAGACGAACAGGCCCGCGACCACCGAGGGGATCGCGGTCATCGCCTCCACGACCACCCGCACCACCACGGCGAACCGGCCGCCAACCTCGTTCATGTAGATGGCGGCGATCACCCCGAGCGGAACGCTCAGCACGATCGCGATGCCCATTTGTTCGAACGTGCCGACGATGGCGTGCGCGGCGCCGACCGCGACCCCGTCGGCACTGAGCGCACTGAAGTGCCGCTGGGTGGCGGTGAAGAAGTCGGCGTGCAGGATGCGGCCGAAGCCCTTGACGAAGACGTAGCCGATGACGGTGACCACCGTGCCGACCATCAGGGCCGCGCCGGTGGAGATCACCGCACCGGCCACCCGGTCACTGGCGGCCACTTTGTCCAGGCGCATGCGGGTGGCGATCGCGTACAGCAGCAGGAAGCTCGCGTAGGCGGTGATCAGGTAGCCCTGCCAGCCGGCGACCGGCAGGATCCGCCCGTACAGCACCCACGCGAGGCTCGCGCCGGCGACCGCGGCGCCGAGTGCGACGCCGATGTCGTCGGGGGCCACGCGGCGCAGTGCCACGCGGGTTTCCTCCGGTGGTCGCGGCGCGGGCGCGGGCGGCGGCGCGTCGGGTCCGGGCCGAACGATCGGCTCGGTGACGGTCATCGTCGTGGATCCCCTCGGTGGTGGGTCTGGTGGAGCCGGGGCCGCTGTGCGTCGTTGTTCAGATCTCGGTGGACTTGCCGCTGCGCGAGCGGGCGACAAGGACGCCGGCGACCGTGTTGACGGCGAGGGTGAGGACGAAGAGCGCGAGGCCGGCGGCCATCAGCGCGGAGATCGACTCGGTGTCGGCCTCGCCGTATTTCAGGACGATCAACGAGGAGATCGTCGAACCCTGGCCGTCGAGGATGCGGAAGGAGAAGTCGGTGTTGAACGAGATGATCATCGCGACGGCGATGGTCTCGCCCAGGGCTCGGCCCAGGCCGAGCATGACGCCGCCGATCATGCCGCCGCGTCCGAACGGCAGGACCACCGCGCGGATCACCCCCCAGCGGGTGGCGCCGAGCGCGAGCGCGCCCTCCTTCTCACCGGGCGGCGCCTGGCCGAAGACCTCGCGGCTGACCGAACAGCAGATCGGGATGACCATGGTGGACACCACGACGCCGGAGATGAACAGCGAGGAGCTGAACTGGCTGTCCACGAAGCGGGCCTTCACGTCGATCGTGCGGATCTCGAAGATCGGCAGGAAGTCCAGGTTGGTGGCCAACCACCGGCTGACCGGGATCAGTTGGGGTTGCAGCACGAAGAAGCCGAAGATGCCGTAGATGATGCTCGGCACCGCGGCCATCAGGTCGACGATCGAGGTGAGCACCCCGCGTAGACGCCGGGGGGCGAACTCGGTGATGTACAGGGCGGCGGTGAGTGCGATCGGCACCGCGACGACGAGCGCGACGATGGCCACGAGGACCGTGCCGGTGAGCAGGCCGCGCACGCCGAAGGTGCCGCTCTTGGGTTCCCACACGTCCTCGGTGAGGAATCCCCAGCCGGCCCGGTCGAGCGCGCTGCTGCCCTGGTAGAGCAGGTAGCCACCGATCGCGGCGAGCAACCCCAGGACCAGGATCGCCACGCCGCGCGTGGTCCAGCGGAACGCGTGATCGGCCCTGGTCCGACGTACCGCGATCCGCCGGGGCGAATCGATGAGTTCCGGCGACTCGGGTGCGAACACGGGCGGGTGTGCCATGGCTTTCGGCTCCTGGAAGCGGGTGGCGAACCGACCTGACCGTTCGTCATGTCGCCCGGCGATCAAGCCGGATGCCCCTCGCCTGGAGACAACCAGAGCGCAGCGCCTCGGCAACTGTCCGCTACGGAAACAACCGGTGCCGAGGGTGTACGGCAGGCGTCGTATCCGTGCCGCAGAGGTTCCGGTGTGTCCGGTTTCCGTTACAGGCGCGGTCCGTTCGCGTCGACGCCTCGCGCAGCCCGGTCCCGTTTCCCTGCCGGACATCCCACGACGATCAAGCCGCCGGCAGCGTTGTCGGCGTCGGCCACTGCGGTCGATGGCCAGCAAATGCCAAGAGAGAGTTGAGACTTCGAATGTCCAGCGTCTTCAGCATGCGCAAGACCGCCACCGTACTGGGCACCGCGACCGCCGCCATGGCGCTCGTCGTCGGCGCCAACGCCTCGGCGAACGCGGCCACCTACGTCAACGCCGGTTCGGACACGCTGCAGAACGTCACCGCGGCGCTCACCTCGGACTATGCCGCCAACGTCGACCCGGGTGGCAACAACTGGATAACCGTCAACGCCGGCGTCCCCGCCGGTGGCCAGGCGACCGGCAAGGCCGCCTGTGACACCCAGTACGGTACCGGCAAGAACCCGTGGCCGAACGGCTCGGGCGCCGGCATCAACGCGCTGCTGGCCGAGCGCGCCGGCACCAGTGCCAACTGCCTGAGCTTCGTCCGCTCCTCGCGTGGCCCGAAGGCCGGCACCCCCGAGACCACGCTGACCTTCACCCGGGTCGCCGGCGACGCCGTCACCTGGGCGACCAAGAAGGTCGGCGCGCCCGCCGGTCTGACCTCGGCGCAGCTGCACGGCATCTACGACTGCTCGATCACCAACTGGAGCCAGATCAACCCGAGCCTGTCGGGTGCGATCCAAAAGCACATTCCGCAGGCCGGTTCCGGCACCCGCCAGGAGTTCATCGACAAGGTGCTCGGTGGCTTCGACCCGACCTCGGCGGCCAACGGTGCCTGCGCCGCGACCGTGATCCAGACCGCGCAGGAGAACCGCGGTGACGCGCCGCAGATCACCTCGACCGACGCGATCATCCCCTTCTCGCAGGCCGCGTACGGCGAGCAGACCAACCCCGCGTCGGGCGTGACCAACCACACCAACGGCTTCACCCCGCGCAGCATCGACGGCAAGGCGCCGAACGCGAGCGGCTTCGTCGGCAACCGCAACGTGTACTTCGTGTACGACCCGGCCGACACCGAGAGCGACACGGACACCATCGCGTTCATCAACTGGGCCAAGGCCCCGGCGCAGCAGGCGATCTGGACCACCTTCGGTTTCGTCGTCTGACCGCCGCCCGACCTGCCCGGAATCACGTGATCGGTGGCGGGCCGTCTCGGGTCGGGGGACCCGGGACGGCCCGCCCCCGCACGATTCCGGCGTGAGCGCCGGTGGTTTCGACCCCGGCAAGTCGGCGCGTCGTGGCGCACACGGCCCGGGGGCGCTGCGTGGCCTCGCGGCATGGGCGGTGTCGATCCGACCGCGCCGATCAACGGCTCGTGTGACCACGCCGTGTATCACGTTCACGACTGCGGCGACGGCGACCATCACGCCACTGTTGCCGACTTCATCGTCTGGGCGGCGGCTGCGCAACAGCGAGCGATCGAAAGCACTTTCGGCTTCGCTCCCCGATCGATGCTTCACGAGCCGGATCCGCGACCGTACGACGCGGAGCCGAGGTCGTGATCGGTCTCTCGACTTCACTTCCGACTTCACTTCCGAAGTCCCCGCGCCTCGTGTTCACCCTCCGGTGGCGGATCGCTCATCCGTCCGCCATCGCGAGCCCCCGACGTTTCCCCGGCGGATGCCCAGCAGGCCGCCGCGTGCTGTTTTGCTCGAACCCACTGACCCCGGAAGGGCATTTCATGAAGCTCCGTCGTCTGCTCGCGCTCACGGTCGCGGTTCCGGCCGCGCTCGCGATCGCCTCCGTGCCGGCCATCGCCACGGATGCCGCTCCCTCCTCGTCCGCGACCGCCGAGCAGGGCACCGTCAAGGTGAGCCCGTTGTACGGCCCGGCCGACGCGACCGGCAAGGCGACCGTTCGCGCGAGCGTTCCGTGTGGTCCCGACGCGACCGCGTTCCGGTTCGTCGTGCGTTCGCCCAACGCCAACGAGCGCGTCTTCGGTGGCTCGTTCCTGGGCACCCCGCTGCCGGCCGACAAGGTCGCGGACACCGCGGTCGTCGGCCTGCGGGCGCTGTTCCCGCTCGGCTCCGCCACGCAGGAAGGCGTCGCGCACAAGCTCGTCGCCCAGTGCTACACGACGGGCGCCGACGGTGTGCTGACCATCACCGAGCCCGCGTCGGTCGACCTGAGGATCAACGGCGGTGTGTGGAGCTCGCTTTCGCCCGAGGCCCGCGCGCTGCCGAGCAAGCTCGGCGCGCTGCGCTTCGGTCTGGTCCTGTTCCGCGGCTTCGCGCCCGGTGAGCGCGTGGACGGCGCCGTGCGCGCCGGCGACGGCGTCTCCGTCCCGGTCTCGCTGCAGCCGCAGATCGCGCCCGACGGCACCTGGGGCGGCGCGCTGCTGACGCTTCCGGCGACCGTGGCCGACGGTTCCTACACGCTCGTGCTCTCCGGCACGGACTCGAAGGCGACCACCTCGGTCGCGATCACCCTCGACTCGTCCCGCCTGTGGTGGTGACGCGGCGTCGGTGACAACGCCTTGGGCCGCCGGGATTCGTCCCGGTGGCCCATGTGCGATCCGTCCCCGTTTTCCTTTCTTCTCAACGGAGTTGACCAGATGAGCCTAAGACTCGCGCGAGTGCTGGCGTCGTGCGGAGCCGGGCTGCTCGTAATGTCGGCGATGCCGACGCTCGCGGCGGCGGCCGACCCGGGCTCCCCGACACCGACGATCATCGTCGCTCCGGGCACCGGAAAGATCGACACCAAGGTCACGATGAAGGCGAATGTGCCGTGTGCGGCACCGGCCACCAACTTCCGGTGGACGGTCTCCGGAGGCACTCTGGCCACACCGCGTCTGATCGGTGGGGAGACCGGTGACCCGCTGCCCGCCGACCGGATCCCCGACCGCCCCTTGCCGATCCGGTTGTTCCTGGCGGGAACCGACCTCACCGGCACCTTCACGTTGACCGCACAGTGCGTCGACGACATCGGCACATTGCTGAGCGAACCGGCCTCGGTCGACATCACCACCGCCGACGGAGCGGATGGCAAGACGTGGAGCGTGGCCGCGCCGCCCACCACCACGCCTCCGACCACCACTCCACCGACCACGACCCCGCCGACCGACAGCGACGTCCTCACGATCAGTCCCGGCACGGGCGACCTTTCGCAGAAGGTGACCATCACCTCGGCGAAGGCATGCCCCGTCGGGGCGACCAAGGCCCTCTTCTGGCGGACCCTGCCCGGTGGGGGCAACGTCCGACTGGGCTCGTTCAGCCCCATCACGCTGCCCGAGAACCGCAAGCCGGTGCTCTCCCCGCCGGCCCAGCTCATCGTCAACGCACTCCCGGGCGACCACCGCGTCCGCGTGCAGTGCCTCGACGACAACTCGGCCGTTTTGGTCGACGACCTCGCGCACGCGGACGTGCGGATGACGGGCAACGCGTGGAGCGTCGTCGCCACGGTTTCCCCGAGTGTGGTCTTCGACGCGGGGATTCGCATCCCGGATGCGACCGGCGTCGTAGTGAACTACAGCCTGTCGCTGACGAACTTCCCCCCGAACACGCCGTTCAAGGCCGTGATCACCAGGAAGAACGACACGTCCTTCGGCCCGGTCGAGTTGAGGTCGGACACGACGGATGCCCATGGGTTGTTCTCGGCCACCCTCGCCATCTTCCCTCGGGACGCGGCCCCCTGGACCGACGGCGACTACGTCCTGACGGTCACCACGTCCGAGACCGGGCCCAAGGTCGAACTCCCCTTCAAAATCGAGCTCGCGCACGCCGGGGCCACCAACGGCTCGACGGCCGGCACCACCACGGGCACCACGACCGGTACGACGACGGGCACCACCACCGGAACGACGTCCGGAACCACCGCCGGCACCACGGCCGGAACCACCGCCGGTGACACTGCCGGTGACACCGCCGGAAGCACGACCGGCACCACCGCCGGCGACACCGCCGGAACCACCACCGGTACGACCACGGGCACCACGGCCGGCACCGGTTCCGGGACTTCCGCCGGAAGCGGTAACGGCGGTGGCGGCGGTGCTCTCGCGCACACCGGGGCCCTGCTGGACCCGCGGCTGCTGGGCACCGCCGGTGGCGCGCTCCTGATGGTCGGCGGCGTCATGTGGTACCGCGCACGTGGCACCCGCAGCGCGCTGCTTGCCGGCAGCGGCACCTTCGGCAAGGACGACGGGGACACGCCCGCGACCGTCTGACGACGAGGGAACACACCAGGCGACCGCCCGCAGTGGCCACCCGGGCGGTGGGGTGAGAGAGGGGCTCTGTCGCAGCGCACGGGCTGCGACAGGGCCCTTTCCCCCTGCCCGGACGGCTCCGGGCCGGTCGGCCCGTGGGCTCAGCCGAGTTGGGGCATCACCTCCGAGGCGATCAGCTCCAGGTGGTCCAGGTCGTGCAGGTCGAGGATCTGGAAGTAGATCCGGGTCGAACCGATCTCGGCGAACCGGCCGATCTTGTCGACCACTTCGGCGGGCGAGCCGGCCAGGCCGTTCTCCTTGAGTTCGGCGGTTTCGCGGCCGATCACCGCGGCGCGCCGGGCCACCTCGGTGTCGTCCTTGCCCACGCAGGCCACGAGCGCGTTCGAGAAGACCATGTCCTCGGCCTTGCGGCCGTGCTCGGCGAGCGCGTCGCGCACCCGGCCGAACTGCTGCGCGCTCGTCTGCGCCGATCCGAACGGGACGTTGAACTCGTTCGCGAAGCGCGCGGCCAGCGCCGGCGTGCGCTTGGCGCCGAAGCCGCCGATCAGGATCGGCGGGTGCGGGTGCTGGGCGGGCTTGGGCAGTGCGGGCGAGTCGGCCAGCGAGTAGTAGCGGCCGGCGTAGTCGAAGGTGTCGCCGACCGGGGTGTCCCAAAGCCCGGTCAGGATCTGCAACTGCTCCTCCAGTCGGCCGAACTTCGCGCGCGGGAACGGGATCCCGTATGCGGTGTGCTCCTGCTCGAACCAGCCGGCGCCGAGACCCAGTTCGACCCGACCGCCGGACATCGCGTCGACCTGCGCGACCTGGATCGCGAGCACCCCGGGCAGGCGGAACGTCGCCGCCGTCATCAGCGTGCCCAGCCGGATGCGCTTGGTCTCCCGGGCCAATCCGGCCAGGGTGATCCACGCGTCGGTGGGACCGGGTAGGCCCTCGCCGCTCATGTGCAGATAGTGGTCCGAGCGGAAGAAGGCCCCGAAGCCGAGGTCTTCGGTGGCCCTGGCCACGCTCAGGAGCCTGTCGTAGGTCGCGCCCTGCTGGGGTTCGGTGAAAATACGAAGATCCATGTGCCCATCCTCTCTTGAGGACTCGCACCACGCCGGACCCGATCGCCTGCGCCACGCGGGAGTCGGTCATGCGAGCCGCGCCGGAAACGGCAGCACGTGTGCCGTGCCGCGTCGCCGGCGCGGCGGGATCGCGGGGGCGTGCCGATGCGGTCGACCCGACCAGGTCGCGGTCTCCTCGGCCGCACGCAGCCGAACCAGGTTGCGGAAGACGATCGCCCACGCGGCCGCACAGGCCCGGCGTTGGGCGGGCGCCAACCGGGCCCAGTCCCCGCAGGGGTTGTCCGCCACCCCCTGCCGGGCCAGCAGGGTGAGCACCTTGGCCACTCTCCCGAGCACCCGGGCGGCGCCCGCGATCGGCACACCCGCCGGATCCCCGCCCGGCAGCGGAACGACCGTGTCGGCGTCGGGGCCCACGATCCGGCCGATGATCTCCCGGGCGTCCCCGAGTTCGTCGGCGACCCGACACAGGCAGCCGCCCCGATCCGGCTCGCCGCTCCACGCGTGCACCACCTCCTGCACGGTGTGCAGCGCGAGTGCGACGGCGGCCAGCGCGCGTGGCGTGGAATCGACGGTGGCCAGCTCGTCGTCCAGTTCGGCGAAGGTCTCGATGGTGTGCATGCTCGCTCCCTCGTGTGGTGCTTGTCCGGCTCGCCCGGAGTGCCGTCCGGTGTGTTCACGACGTGTCCAGGTTGCGCCCGAGCGGCGGACGAATCGCCCGCCATCGAACAATCTGTGGACAACCAAGCGGATTTTTGCGGGGTTTCACTCTTCGGGGTGATGTGGCTCCGGGTTGTCCACAGGGAGCCGGCACACAGGGTGACCGTGTGCCAACCTGATCGTTTCCCGGGAGGGCGTCTCGATCGACTCCCGAACGAGGCGTCGATTTCCCGCCGGCCCGGCACCCGAGGGCCACCGGCACCCAGGCGCACAGGCAACACCGGAACACACGCACGAGCAGGCAGCAGTCAGCACGAGCACACGGCTCAAGCACACATCAGGGGGTGGTGGCATGTCCCGCACCGACGGCGAAGGCACGACGGGCTACGCGGTCGATACCGGCGAACTGCACGGACTCGTCCGGCGCTTGCACAACATCGGCACCGACTACCTGGCGCGCGGCTGCTTCGCCGAGCCCGCCCGGGTCGCGGCCGACACCGCGCTGGGCACCGACGCCCTGGGCGCGCTCCCGGGCGCCGCCGAGTTGACCGACCGGCACCACCGCGCGTCGGCCCGAATGGTCGAGCTCCTGGCGCAGATCCGCACCGAGTTGGCCACCACCCGCACCGAACTCGGCCGCACCGCCGACCGGTTCACCGCCACCGAAACCGAGGTGGGCACCCTGCTGCGTACGGCGGCCACGCGATGAGCGCCCCCGACGCCGTGGACGCGTACGCGGCGATCCACGCGGCCCGGCCCGGCGAGGTCGGCGCGGCGGCCGACGGCTGGCGGCTGGCCGCCGCCCGGCTGGGCGAGTTGCGCGACGCGCTCGCCGAGACCGGCCGGCGCGGCGCGCAGATCTGGACCGGTGGCGGCGCCGAGCGCTTCACCGCACGCTGTCAGGCGCTGGCCGACGCCGCCGATCGGCTCGCCGCCCAGGGCGCCGCGCTGCACGAGCACCTCGACGAGGCAGCCCGCGCCCTGCGCCAGGCCCAGGAGCGTGCCACCGACCCCACGGCCGCCCAGGCCGCCGCCGCGCGCCTGGAGGGCGTATATCGCGACCTCGGCGAGCGGCTGTCCGGCCGGCCCCTGCCACCGCGCGGCGACGCCGCGTCGGGAGCGACGCAACCGGCCACGACCGGCGGCATCCCGAACCCGACCCACCCGTGCACCGCGGCCACCGCCTCGACGACCGAGCCCGCCGCTCCGGTCGGCCCCGTCGATCCCGCCTCCCCCGAAGTCGTCCCCACGGCGACGGACACGCCGAACCGACCCTCGCCGGAGTCCTGCGAACCACCCGAAACCCCGGCGCTCCCGGCACCTCCGGCACCCGCGGCACCTGCCGTGTCCCCGGCATGCGACGTGCTCGCCGTACCCGAAGTGCCCGCGCCACCGCCCCCGTCCGCTCCGGTGGCCACCTGCATGGCCGCCACCCCGCCGGCCCCGCTCCCACCCGATCCCCCGGCCGCCCCGGCGGCAACGGCTCTCCTCCCGCCGCCTGCGGTCGCCTGCGCGCCCTCGCCCGCGCCGCCGGCACCCGCAGTCGTGGGCACCCCGCTGTCCCGCGAACCGCGCCGGGTGCAGCCGGCCGGGATCGGCCCTCGCGTACGCCGCCCGGCTCCACCGCCCTCGGCCCCGATCGCCCCGGTGACCGGCATTCGGGTCGCCCCCGGCCTACGCGGCGACGGCGGTATCGGCGATCACCCGGCGGCCACCCACGACGCCGCGCACGCCACGCACGCCGCCGGGCCCGTCCCCGACCTCCTCGGCGGCGCCGCCCGGGACGGCGCCTCCCTCACCCCCATGTCACCCACGTGGGTGACCACGCCCACCACGCCCACCACCCCCACCGCACCCACCACCGGCGGCGCCCCCACCACCCCATCCACATCGACCCGCCCCCGCCCCCGCCCCGGCAGCCGCTACGCCACCCACTCGGCCGAAGCCTGGTGGACCGACCCACAAACACCCCCGCACCCGACGTGACCGGTACCGCGCCCGAGCACCTCGACACCCACACCCCGAGCGCGTGCCCCTGGGCCGCCACCATGGAGCCACAGGGGCACCCGGGCGCCCGGTCCGAACAGCCGGACCAGCGCCGACACATCTTCCGACATCGCGCCCCGGCTCCAAGTCCCTTCCGGCCCACAGGAGTTGCACACCCGGTGCGCGCAGGGTCCGCCGGCGGGCCGGTGCTACCGGCGTATCCGTTCAAAATGCCAATCCCCGCTCGTACCCGCCCCCGGGCGGCCGGGTCGAGTCCGCCGGCATCCTCGCGCCGGCCACCGACCGCCGCCCGGTTCAGCCTGTCCCCGACCGGCTACCCATCGGCCCGCACCCGGGACGGCGCAGTATGGGCGACGGCGGGTCCGATCGCGACCGCATGCCTGGTACCGATCCCGGCCCACACCGGATCGGTCGGCGAACCGCCGTGCCGACCGGCCGGCGGCTGCGGGTGGCGATCGCACACGCGCTCGGACACGGCCGCCGTCGCCACCACTCGCAACACGCAACGGCCGCCCCGACCTTGATCGGGGCGGCCGCTTCAAGCGCCGACCACGCGCCACACGCACCAGGGCGCCCACGCACCGCGCGAACCCTCAGCGCAACGCACGCAGCGCGACACACACGACGCTCTCCGGGTACCCGACGGGGGGCTCGACGCGCTCGACATACCGACGCACCACCAGCCCCCTCGACACCGCTACCGCCGAGGTCGCGCCGCCCGAGGCGCCGGCTCCAGGATCGCCACCGACTCCACGTGATGCGTGTTCGGGAAGAGGTCGAACGACCGCACCGACCGCAGCTTGAACCCGAAGCCCGCGAAATAGGCCACGTCCCGCGCCAGTGCCGCCGGGTCGCACGCCACGTACGCGACCCGACGCGGGGTCAGTCGCGCGATCCGCTCGACGACCGCCTTGCCCGCACCCGCGCGCGGCGGGTCGAGCACCACGATGTCGGCGCGGCGCAGGAACCCGGCCCTGCTCAACACCTTCTCCACCGTGCCGGTCTCGAAGCGCGCGCCCGGCACGTCCCGAAGGTTGTGGATCGCGTCCTCGACGGCATGCTTGGAGCTCTCGATCCCGATGATCGTGTCGCTGTCCGCCAGCCGCTCGGAGATCGCGCCCGCGAACAGGCCGACCCCGCAGTACAGGTCGAGCGCCAGGTCGCCCGGTCGCGGCTCCAGCCCTTCCACGACGGCCTGCACGAGCACGTCGGCCGCGGCCGGGTGCACCTGCCAGAAGCCGCCCGCCGAGACCTTCCAGGTGCGTCCCGCGGCCACCTCGCGCACCGCCGGTCGGCCGTGCACCTTGCGGACCCGGCCCTTGTCGTCGGCCCGGAACACCGACACCGCGCGGTTCAGCTCGACGATCGGCATCCGACCGTCCGCGCCCTCGGCGGGCACCACGGTGACCGCGCGGTCCAGCGAGCCGGTCGCGGAGACCGCCTCGACCGAGGCCACGCCGGGCCACTCGTGCGCCTCGATGCCCAGTTCCTCGACGCCGGGCGCCGCGATCGGGCAGGAGTCGATCGGCTGCACGTCGTGCGAGCGGTGCTTGCGCAGCCCCGCGCGGCCGGTGGCCGGGTCCACGGTGAACTGCACGCGGGTGCGCCAGCCGAGGCCCTCGGCCATCCCGGGCGGGCTGTCCACGGCCTCGACCTCGACGTGCACGTCGACCTTGCCGAGCCGCAACAACTGCTCGGCCACCACGTCCGCCTTGAGCCGGCGCTGCGCCGCGGGCGTGGCGTGCTGCCAGTCGCAGCCACCGCACATGCCGGGGCCGGCCACCGGGCACGCGGGGGTGATCCGGTCCGGGGAAGCGGCCAGCACCTCGACCACGTCGCCGCGCAGGAAGCGCGAGGTGGGCCCACCGTCGGTGATCTCCACGACGGCCCGCTCGCCCGGGAGCCCGTGCCGGACGAAGATGACGCGGCCCTCGTGGCGGGCCACGCAGTGCCCGCCGTGAGCGACCGGGCCGATCTCGACCTCGTACCGCTCACCCCGCAGGGACTGGTCCGATTCGGGGGTGGTCGATCCGACAGGCACGGCACTCCTCGTACAGCTCGTACAACATCGACAGGTTTCGGTGGTCCCTCGGCCGGCGGCGCCCGACGGCGACGCCCGGGGACGACACGGCGACACAAAGAAAGCGCCTCACGGAGGTGGGCGCGCATCCAGGGTAGTCCCTACCCGAAGAAGCCGCGCCCACCGTCGTGACACGCCGTCCACACACCCACCGCCGCGCACCGCCGCGCACCGCCGATCAACCGATACCGCCCGCCCACCGGATGGCACCAGCCGCTCAACGCACCCGCACGCTCACGACTGCCCACCCGATCGATTCTCCGGCCGACTTTCCGGCCGCTCCCCCGCCCCTCGCTTGCCGTCCCCGCCCCGCGGCGTCCGCGCCGGCCCGCGGCGCACCGACCCGGGCGCGATCCACGCCTTGGGCTCCTTGAGCCGCTCGGACGACTCCAGCTGCCACGGCACCGAGGTGACCATGACACCCGGCGTGAACAACAGCCGACCCTTGAGCCGCAGCGCACTCTGGTTGTGCAGGATCTGCTCGTACCAGCGCCCGACCACGTACTCGGGGATGTACACGTTCACCACGTCGCGCGGGCTGGATCGGCGCACCGACTTCACGTACTCGATCACCGGTCGGGTGATCTCGCGGTACGGCGAGTCGAGCACCTTGAGCGGCACCTCTATGCCGCGCTCGTCCCACTCCCGGCGCAGCGCCTCGGTCTCGGCCGGGTCGACGTTGACGGTGACCGCCTCGACCACGTTGGGCCGCGAGTACCGCGCGTACGCCAGTGCCCGCAGGGACGGCTTGTGCAGCTTGGACACCAGCACGATCGCGTGCACGCGCGAGGGCAGTTTGGTGTCGTCGATCTCGACCGCGGCCAGTTCGGCGGCGACCCGGTCGTAGTGCCGGCGGATCTGCTTCATCAGCAGGAACAGCACGGCCATCGCCGCTATCGCGATCCAGGCGCCCTGGGCGAACTTGGTCACCAGCACGATCACGAGCACCGTGCCGGTCATGAACAGGCCGAACGCGTTGATCACCCGGCTGCGCATCATCCGGCCGCGGGCGGCCGGGTCGGTCTCGGTCTTCAGGTGCCGGGTCCAGTGCCGGATCATGCCCGCCTGGCTCATCGTGAAGGACACGAAGACGCCGACGACGTAGAGCTGGATCAGCTTGGTGGGTTCGGCGTCGAACGCGATGATCAGCACGATCGCGAACGCGGCCAGCATGATGATGCCGTTGCTGAACGCGAGCCGGTCGCCGCGTGTGTGCAGTTGCCGGGGCAGGTAGCGGTCCTGGGCCAGGATCGAGCCGAGCACCGGGAAGCCGTTGAACGCGGTGTTGGCGGCCAGGATCAGGATCAGGCCGGTGACCGCGAGCACGAGGTAGAACAGTGGCGACGCGAACGTGCCGCCGAAGACCGCGTCGGCGACCTGCGCCACCACCGTCTTTTGTTCGTAGTCGGCGGGCGCGCCCTGGATCTGACTGGCCGGGTTCTCCGCGAACCGCACCTTCGTCATGTTGGCCAGCGCCAGCATGCCCATCAGCATGGTCACCGAGATGGTGCCCATCAGCAGCAGCGTGGAGGCGGCGTTCTTGCTCTTGGGCTTGCGAAACGCCGGGACGCCGTTGCTGATCGCCTCGACACCGGTGAGCGCCGCACAACCGGAGGAGAAGGTGCGCAGCAGCAGGAACACGAGCGCGAAACCGCTGAAGCTGTCCTCGGCCTCGATGTGGAATCCGGCGCTCTCGGCCTCCATGTTGGCGCCGGCGGCGCCGCGGATCAGACCGAACAGCGTCATCCCCAGGATGGCCGCCATGAACGCGTAGGTGGGAACCGCGAAGAGCTTGCCCGACTCGCGGACACCGCGCAGGTTCATCGCCATCAACAACAGCACCAGGCCGACGGCCAACAGCACCTTGTGCGATTGCAGCGCGGGCACCGCGGAGGCCATGTTGGCCACCCCCGAGGAGACCGACACCGCCACGGTCAGCACGTAGTCGACCAGCAGCGCGCTACCGACCGTCAAACCGGCATTGGGCCCAAGGTTGACGCTCGCGACCTCGTAGTCACCGCCGCCGCTGGGGTAGGCGTGCACGTTCTGGCGGTAGGAGGCTACGACGGTCAGCATGACCACGACGACGGCCAGACCGACCTTCCACGAGAAGTGGTAGGTCGCCATTCCCGCCATGGAAAGGGTGAGCAGGATCTCGTCCGGCGCGTACGCGACGGAGGACAGTGCGTCGGAGGCGAAAATGGGCAGCGCGATGCGCTTCGGCAGGAGCGTCTCGGACAGCTTGTCGCTGCGCAGGGCTCGGCCGACAAGGATGCGTTTGGACAGATCGGTCAGTCTTGACACGCAGGTGATCGTAAGCCCAACGACTTTCCCCGGGTCGGGGGCATGCCGTATGGCGCCCACGTGTAACGTCTCGGCGAGGTCTGCCACCCTGGTAACACCACAAACGAGCATCAGACCGGGCACAACGGACCAAATCCGGAAGGACGGCCGTGCACATCGTCATCATGGGCTGCGGGCGCGTGGGTTCCACGCTGGCCCAGACGCTCGAGGAACTGGGGCATTCGGTGGCGGTCATCGACCGCGATCCGTCCGCGTTCCGCCGGTTGGGGTCGCACTTCTCCGGCCGCCGGATCAAGGGCATCGGCTTCGACCAGGACACCCTGCGCGAGGCCGGTATAGAAGAGGCCGGCGCATTCGCGGCGGTCAGCAGCGGCGACAACTCCAACATCATCGCGGCGCGGGTGGCCCGTGAGACCTTCGGCGTGGAGAACGTCGCCGCGCGGATCTACGACCCGCGGCGAGCCGAGGTCTACGAACGCCTGGGCATCCCGACGGTGGCCACCGTGCGCTGGACCGCGGACCAGATGTTGCGCCGGTTGCTGCCCAGCGGCGCGGAGCCGCTGTGGCGCGACCCGTCCGGGAGCGTGCAGCTGGCCGAGGTGCACGTGAACTCGGCGTGGGTGGGCCACCGGGTCACCCGGCTCGAACAGGCATCCGGCGCCCGCGTCGCCTTCGTCACCCGTTTGGGCGAAGGCATCCTGCCCACCTCCGAGACCGTGATCCAGGAGGGCGACCTCGTGCATGTGGTCATGCACCAGGCGGATGTGGCCGCCGTCGAGGCGGCCTTCGAAAAAGCGCCGGAGGAGAGCTGATGCGGGTCGCAATCGCGGGCGCGGGTGCGGTGGGTCGCTCCATCGCGGCCGAGTTGTTGGAGAACGGCCACGAGGTCCTGCTCGTCGACAAGGCACCGGACGCCATCAAGGTGGACAGCGTGCCGCAGGCCGAGTGGCTGCTCGCCGACGCGTGTGAGATCTCCTCGCTCGACGAGGCCGCGCTGCAGCGCTGCAACGTGGTGATCGCGGCCACCGGTGACGACAAGGTCAACCTGGTCGTCTCGCTGCTGGCCAAGACCGAGTACGGGGTGCCGCGTGTGGTCGCCCGGGTGAACAACCCGAAGAACGAGTGGCTGTTCAACGAGGCGTGGGGCGTGGACGTCGCGGTGTCCACGCCGCGACTGATGTCGGCACTGGTGGAGGAGGCGGTCAGCGTCGGCGACCTGGTCCGCCTGATGCGGTTCAGCCAGGGCGACGCCAACCTGGTCGAGCTGACCCTCCCGGGCGACGCCGCCCTCGTCGGCACGCGCGTCGGTGACGTGGCGTGGCCCGAGGACACGGCGCTCGTGACGATCATCCGCGAGGGCCGGGTGCTGGTTCCCGGCAAGGACGACTCGCTCGAGGCCGGCGACGAACTGCTGTTCGTCGCGGCGCCGCATCGCGAAGAGGAACTGGAAGAGCTGCTGTCGGCCTGACCGACGACGAGGCCGAAGGCCCGATCGACGACGGGACCGGAAGAAACGACGGGACCGCACGAGACGACGACGCAACCGCGAGAGCCGGCGTCGGGTCGACCGGCGGCTCCGGTGGAGCGAACGCTCAGGCGGCGGCCAGGTCACCCATGACCTGGTCCGCCTCCTCGTTGAACGCGCGCGCGATCGGCTCCTTGTCGTAGAGGCGCAGCCGCCTGCGGAAGTCCGCGAGGAAGTCGTCGCACTGGGCGGACGAGAGGTTGCCCGCGATCCGCAGCGCCTCGGTGGCCTTGCCGCAGGCCGCGTCCAGGTCGCCCTGGGCCAGGTGGGCCGCGGCCATGAAGGTGGTGTCCTGCGCACACCGGCGGGACGCGCCGGCCCGGCGCAATTTGATCGACTCGCCCGCGAAGTCGTGGATCTTGTCCGGCAGGCCGAGGTCGCGATGGCTGTGCGCGAACTCGTGTTGCAGCTCGGATTCGTCGAAGTAGTTGCACCAGGACGGCTCGTCCTCGATCGTTCCGGCTGCGTCCAGGTGCCGTTCGGCGATTCCCATCGCCCGTTCGCACGCGCGTCGATCGCCCAGCGCCGCGTGCCCGCGCGCCTCCATCGCGGCCACGATCGCCCGCGCCCGCGGGCCCAGCTTGGCGCCGGCGCCCTGTTCGGCGGCCCGGGCCAGTTGCACCGCCTCCCAACCGTGCCCCAGGTACACCGACTGGCAGGCCATGTTGGCCATCACGTACGCCCCGTACGCCGGGTCGTCGGCCGCCTGCGCCAGCCGCAGCGCCTGGATGTGGTAACGCTGGGCGAGCGCGTGCCGGCCGGAATCGAAGGACAACCAGCCTGCCAGTTCGGTGAGTTCGGCGACCGCGCGGAACAGCCGGCGACCCACCTCCTCCCCGTAGGAGCCGGCCAGCTTGGTGCGGGCGACGCCGTTGAGGTGGTTGACGACGGTGTCCCGCAGATCCCCGCCGCCCTGTGCCCGGTCGAGTCGGCGAAAGGCCAGGACGGTCTGGTGGATGCGAAGGACGTCCGCGTCGCGCACGGTGGTGGGGCCGCGCGAGGCGAGCTTCTCGGGCTCACCCTCGGCCCGGGACGCGGTCGACCAGAACAGCGCGGGAGCGGCGAACGCCCCCACGCCGAAGGCCGTGTTGGCGAGGAAGGTACGGCGGTTCATGTCTCTCTCCGACAATTCGGCCACGGCGTGTCTGACTTCGGCCGCGGTCCGGGCGACTTTCAGCCCGTCGAAGGGGTCGGGGTTCGGTGGCCGCCGGTCGTGCAGCCCCAGGTCCGCGACCGTGAGTTCGCTTCCCAGGCGCCGGCCGAGAGCCTCGGCCAACAGCTCCGGAATCGGCCAGCGCGGCTGTGCGCCTTCCAGCCAACGGGCCACCGAGGTGTGACTGCACCCGAGGTGCAGCCCGCGTCGCTCGGCGACCGCGTTGACCCAACGGGCCAGTTCACGCCGGGAGAGACCGGCTTCCGCTACCAATGCGATGAGGTCACCGTTTCCGGCCACCGTCCCCGCCTCCTTCGTCCACTGGAGGTCTAACGGGGACGCTAATCGCACGGTTACGGGATCATGCGGGAATGGCCGATTGGACCGCACATGGCCCAAATTCTCCGGAACCGACCGTGGCGAGTCACCCGGATGATCACTTGGGGGTCACTCGGCTGATCGTCTCGAAACCCCGCAACAGCCGGGGACGGTACGGCAAAAATCGTCTGCCACGCCCGACGACGCGAACCCCGCGGCCGGCGGATCACCCCAAGGCGAGCCGGGGCACCCACCGCCCGGCCCGCCCGGCCCGCCCGCACCGATCGCCACCACGGCCGACCCGACCCGGCCGGAGCCGTCCCGGCCCCGCGTCGACCCGAGCCGGTCCGCCACTCAATCCGCGACGCGGCCTTCCCGTCGCTCGTCCCGCTGCTCGACGAGCGGCGCACCCTCGCCCACCGCCGAGCCGGTCGTGGCGTCCTCGTCGTCCGGCTTCACCGGCGGCGGCGCCTTGGACATGATCAGCCAGGTGATGTAGCAGACCACCAGGAACGGCGGCACGCCCAGGGCGACCTTCGCGATGCCCAGGGCGGTGACGTTGCCGGTCCAGTAGATCGGGATCTGGATCACGATGCGCAGCACGAACATGACGAACCAGACCCAGGTGGCCTTGCGGTACGCCGCGTACCGGCCGGGGTTCTGTCGCCATGTGAAGTTCTCGCCCAGCGCCGGGCCGAGCACGACACCGATGATCGGCCAGCGCACCAGGATCGAGATCAGGTAGGCGAGCGCGTACCCGCCGGAGAGGAACATCCCGAACGCGTAGAAGTTCTCGGCCTTGCCGGACTTGACCGCGATCCAGCCGGCCAGCGCGACGCCCAGGAAGCCGCCGAGCGCGTGTTGCAGGGTCTCCCGGCGCGCGATCCGCACGATGGCGAACGCCAGCGCGACGCCGCCGGCGGTCATCGCCGAGGTCCAGGTGGAGTGGCTGATCGTGAAGGCGATCACGAAGACCAGCCCCGGCACGGTCATGTCGATCATGCCGCGCACACCGCCGAAGGCGGCGATCATCGAGGCCGCGCTGTCGGTGGGGGCCGGCTGCTCGCCGGCCGCATCGGACGCGGGTTTTTCCATGTGGGCGGTCACTCGTTCACTCTCGGCCGACGGGGCGCAGCTCGTACCTGGGGTTGAACAGGACAGGGCGGCCCGCAGTGGTGCTCACCCGCCCGTGGGCGACCAATTGCCGCCCCGGCTCGATCCCGGCTATCCGCCGTCGACCGAGCCAGACCACCGACAGCGCGGCCGATCCGTCGTACAGCTCGGCCTCGAGCGCGGGCACCCCCGCCCGCGGCCGGAAGGTCACCGTCCGCAGCGTGCCCCCGACCGTGATCAGGTCGCGCTCGACCACGTCCACGATCTTGGTGCAGCCGAGCCGCTGGGTGTCGTGCAGCAGCTCCTCGGCGTGCAATTCCTCATGCGTGGACGTCCACCGATCCAGCATCCGCCGCAATCGCCCGGACCGACGCTCCACCCCGGCTGCGCTACCACTCATGCCGGCAAGGGTACCGCCTATCCGACGGCCCTCCGCTGCCCGAAAGCGCCCGGTCGGGCGGGCCGTCGCCGGACCGGGCGGGGCCGCGCACTATCCCTCGAAGCGATAACCCATCCCCGGCTCGGTCAGCAGATGCCGAGGGTGCGAGGGGTCGTGCTCCAGCTTGCGACGCAACTGGGCCATGTAGACGCGCAGGTAGTTCGTCTCCGTCCCGTACTGCGGCCCCCACACCTCCTGCAACAGCGCGCGCTGGCTGACCAGCCGACCGGCGTGCCGCACCAGCACCTCCAACAGGTGCCACTCGGTCGGGGTGAGCCGCACGTCGGCGCCGTCCCGGGAGACCCGTTTGGCCGCGAGATCCACCGTGAACGACTCGGTGACCACGACCGGCGCCTCCTCCTCGGGCACCGCGCGCCGCACCGCCGCCCGCAGCCGGGCGAGCAACTCGTCCATCCCGAACGGCTTGGTCACGTAGTCGTCCGCGCCCGCGTCCAGCGCCGCGACCTTCTCCGCCGACGCGTGCCGCGCGGACAACACGATGATCGGGATCCTGGTCCAGCCGCGCAGTCCCTTGATCACCTCGACCCCGTCGATGTCCGGCAGACCCAGGTCGAGCAGCACCACGTCCGGATGCCGATCGGCGGCGGCGGTCAGCGCGGCGGTGCCGTCCCCCGCGGTGTCCACGTCATAGCCTCGGGCCTTGAGGTTGATGGCCAGGGCCCGCACGATCTGTGGCTCGTCGTCGACGACCAGGACCCGTGTCATCGCTGTTCCTCCCAAGTGGTCCGCTCCTCGCCCGCGGGGGTTCGCCCCTCGGCTTCGCCCGCGCCCGCGAGCCCGGCCGTCCGCAACGCCAGCACCATCGTCAGTCCTCCGCCGGGGGTGTCCTCGGCCGTCAGCGAGCCGTCCATGGCTTCGGCGAAGCCGCGCGCGACCGCCAGCCCGAGTCCCACCCCATTGCCCTTCGGGGCGTCGCCCAAGCGCTGGAACGGCTCGAAGATCCGCTCCTTGGACTCGTCCGGCACGCCGGGCCCGCGGTCGGCCACCCGCAGCTCGACCCGATCCCTCAGCGCGCCCGCCGACACGTGCACCCGGCGGCCCGGCGGGTTGTGCTTGACCGCGTTCTCGATCACGTTGGCGAGCACCCGCTCCAACAGACCCGCGTCCGCGCACACCGCGGGCAGCGTCTCGGGGATGTCCAGCGCCACCCGGTCCTCGGCGACGCCGGCCAACGCGCCCGGCACCACCTCGTCCAAGCCGATGTCGCCCATCAGCGGGGTCACCGTCCCGGTCTGCAACCGGCTCATGTCCAGCAGGTTCCCGATCAGCGTGTCCAGCCGGTCCGCGCCGAACTCGATCGCCGCCAACAACTCGGCCTCGTCCTCCTCCGACCAACTCACGTCCTCCGCCCGCAGGCTGGACACACTGGCCTTGATCGTGGCCAGCGGCGTGCGCAGGTCGTGCGAGACCGCGGCCAGCAGCGCGGTCCTGATCCGGTTGCCCTCCTTGAGCCGGCGCGCCTGGGACGCCTCGGCCAGCAACTGCCGGCGCTCCAGCACCACCGCGGCCTGCGCGGCGAACGCACCGAGCACCCGGCGGTCCTCGGCGGGCAGCACCCGCCCCGACAACGCCAGCGCCAACGAGTCGGACACCGGCACGTCCACGTCGGCGTCCTCGGGCCGAACCGCCGGATGCGGCCCCACGCTGCCCACGCACAACCACGGGCTGTGGTGCTCCTCGCGCTGGAGCAGTGCCACCGACTCCATCCCGAACGTCTCGCGCACCCGGTCGAGCAGCGCCGGCAGCGCCTGCTCGCCGCGCAGCACACTGCCCGCCAGGAAGCTCAGCGTCTGCGCCTCGGCCTGACTTCGCGCGGCCTGATGCGTACGTCTGGCCGCCAGGTCCACCACCGAGGCCACCGACAGCGCGACCAGCACGAAGATGCCCAGCGCGAGCATGTTCTCCGGGTCGTCGATGGTCAGGTTGTGCAGCGGCGGCGTGAAGTAGTAGTTCAGCAGGAACGAGGACACCACGGCGGTGAGCACCGACGCCCACAACCCGCCGAGCAGCGCGACCGCGACGGTGACCGTCAGGAACAACAACATCTCGGTGGACAGGCCGTGGCTGTCGCGGGTCGCGTCCAGGGTGTAGGTGAGCGCGACCGGGCCGATCACGGTCACCGCCCACGACGCGATCCGCCGGCCGCGCCCCAGCGGGGAGCGCGTCGGGCGCAGCACCCGTCCCACGCCCGCGTGC
This sequence comes from Embleya sp. NPDC008237, assembly GCF_042956465.1. Classification (NCBI taxonomy): domain Bacteria; kingdom Bacillati; phylum Actinomycetota; class Actinomycetes; order Kitasatosporales; family Streptomycetaceae; genus Embleya; species Embleya sp. NPDC008237. Next base: position 759,357 of record NZ_JBIBGL010000001.1, on the reverse strand, counting down.
TCGTGGGTGACGATGTGCGTGTCGATGTCGCCGGACTGCGCGGCGACGGTGGCGCCCACGCCCGGGCCGAACAGGTACTGCCAGGGCTTGCGCCGGCTGCTGCCGAGCACTATCTGCGTCGCGTTCACCCCGCGCGCGAAGGACAGCAGCGCGGTGGGCACGTTCTCGCCGACCACCGAGTGGAAGGTGCCGCCGAGCGACTCGACCAGCGCGCGCTGCCTGGCCAGCGACTCCGGGGAGGCGCCGGTGAGGCCGTCGCTGCGCGAGACGTACACCGCGAGCAGTTCGCCGCCGGAGCCGCGAGTCGCTATCCGAGCGGCCCGACGCAGGAGCGTTTCGCCCTCCGGGCCGCCGGTGAGCCCGACCACGATCCGCTCCCGGGCCGGCCAGGTGGCGTCGATCCGGTGCTCGCTGCGGTACTGCTGGAGGTATTCGTCCACCCGGTCCGCGGTCCACAGCAGCGCGAGTTCGCGCAGTGCGGTCAGGTTGCCGACCCGGAAGTAGTTGGACAGGGCCGCGTCGACCTTTTCCGGCGCGTACACGTTGCCGTGCGCCATGCGCCGGCGCAGCGCCTCCGGGGCCATGTCGACCAGTTCGATCTGGTCGGCCCGGCGGGCCACCTCGTCGGGCACGGTCTCGCGCTGTGGAACGCCGGTGATCGACTCGACCACGTCGTTGAGCGATTCGAGGTGTTGCACGTTCACCGTCGAGATCACGTCGATCCCGGCGTCGAGGAGTTCCTCGATGTCCTGCCAGCGCTTCTCGTTGCGCGAACCGGGCACATTGGTGTGCGCGAGTTCGTCCACGAGGGCGATTCTGGGCCGCCGGGCGAGGACGGCGTCCACGTCCATCTCGGTGAACGAGCCGCCTCGGTGGATCATGTCCCGTCGGGCGACGACCTCCAGGCCTTCGAGTGCCTCCTCGGTGGTGGGCCGGCCGTGGCACTCCACGAAACCGACCACGACGTCGCTGCCGCGCCTGCGCCGACGTTGTCCCTCGCCCAACATCGCGTAGGTCTTGCCGACGCCGGGCGCCGCACCGAGATAGATCCGGAGCTTGCCGCGTGCCATGTCACCCATTCTGTGCCTCGGGCCGGGGAGTACCGACACCGGCACTCCCCGACTCCCTGTCCACCACGACCGCCGGGGTCAGCCGGCGAGCCTGGCGAGCGCGATGTTGAGTTTCAGCACGTTCACGCGCTCCTGGCCGAGAAACCCGGCGTTGCGATCGTCCACGTGCTTGTTCACCAGTGCGCGCACCTCGGCCACGTTCAGGCCGCCGCGTTCCTTGGCCACCCGCTCCACCTGGAGCAGCGCGTACGCCTTGGAGATGTGCGGGTCCAGGCCGGATCCGCTCGCGGTGACCGCGTCCACCGGGACCCGGTCCTCGCTCACGCCGTTGAACTCGGCGACCTGTGCCTTGCGGTCGGCGATGAGCTTGACGAAGGTCGGGTTCTCGGGGCCGTAATTGGACGCCCCCGAGCCGAGGCCGTCGTAATTCGCGGCCGACGGACGCGGCTGGAACCACTTGGGGTCCGGCAGCGTGCCGACGCCTGCGGCCTGCTCGGCGGTGAGCGCGCCGCCGCCCTGGAGGTAGGTGTAGCCCTCGCCGTCCGCCGTGGCGATCACCTCGCGGCCGTCGGCGTCGAACCTGCGCGGGTTGCCTTGCGCGTCGACCAGGTCGAAGGACTGGCCGATCAGGCCGGAGCCGACGTCCTCGCCGTCGACGCCGACCATCGAGCCGTCGGCGTTGTCCTTGAAGAACGCCTGCGCGACCCCGGTCATGGACAGCGGGTAGAGGACGCCCAGGAGCACGGTGAGCACGAGGAAGGCCCTCAAGGCCGCGCCCAGGACGCGAATACGGGTACCGAAGTTGGTTGCCATCTGAATCAGCCGATTCCGGGGATGAGCGAGACGAGCAGGTCGATGAGCTTGATCCCGACGAAGGGGGCGATCAGGCCGCCGAGACCGTAGATCCGCAGGTTGCGACCGAGCAGCTTGTCGGCCGACATCGGCCGGTACCGCACGCCGCGCAGGGCCAGCGGGATCAGCGCGACGATGATCAGGGCGTTGAAGACGACCGCCGAGACGATCGCCGACTCGGGGGTGGCCAGGTGCATGATGTTGAGCTTGTCCAGCGGGGCGAGTGCCTCGGCGCCCTTGATGCTCGCGAACATCGCCGGGATGATCGCGAAGTACTTCGCGACGTCGTTGGCGATCGAGAACGTGGTGAGCGCGCCGCGGGTGATCAGCAACTGCTTGCCGATCTCGACGATCTCGATCAGCTTGGTCGGGTCGGAGTCGAGGTCGACCATGTTCCCGGCCTCTTTGGCCGCCGAGGTGCCGGTGTTCATCGCCACGCCCACGTCGGCCTGGGCCAGTGCGGGTGCGTCGTTGGTGCCGTCGCCGGTCATCGCGACCAGCTTGCCGCCCGCCTGCTCGCGCTTGATCAGCGCGAGCTTGTCCTCGGGAGTGGCCTCGGCGAGGAAGTCGTCGACGCCGGCCTCGTCCGCGATCGCCTTGGCGGTCAGCGGGTTGTCACCGGTGATCATCACCGTGCGGATGCCCATCCGGCGCAGTTCGTCGAACCGCTCCCGCATGCCCTCCTTGACCACGTCCTTGAGGTGGATCACGCCCAGGATCCGGGCGCCGTCCACGTCCTCGACCGCGACCAGCAGCGGCGTGCCGCCGGCGGCGGAGATGGCGTCGACCAGTTCGCCGGACCGGGCCGGGACCACGCCGCCGCGCTCGCACACCCACGCGTTGATCGCGGAGGCGGCGCCCTTGCGCACCATCCGCGCGCCCTTGTCGTCGCTCAGGTCCACGCCCGACATCCGGGTCTGCGCGGTGAACGCGATCCACTCGGCGTGCGCGAGCTCGCCCGGCCGGCGTTCGCGCAGCCCGTACCGCTCCTTGGCCAGCACCACGATCGAGCGGCCCTCGGGCGTCTCGTCCGCGAGTGAGGACAACTGCGCGGCGTCGGCCAACTCGGCTCCGCTCACCCCGTCCACCGGGACGAACTCGCTCGCCTGCCGGTTGCCCAGGGTGATCGTGCCGGTCTTGTCCAGCAGCAGGGTGGACACGTCGCCCGCCGCCTCCACCGCGCGCCCCGACATGGCCAGCACGTTGCGCTGCACCAGTCGGTCCATGCCGGCGATGCCGATCGCCGACAACAGCGCCCCGATCGTGGTGGGGATCAGGCAGACCAGCAGCGCGACCAGGATGATCATCGACTGCTCGGCGTGTGCGTACATCGCGATCGGCTGCAGCGTGACGACCGCGAACAGGAAGACGATGGTCAGCGACGCGAGCAGGATGTCCAGCGCGATCTCGTTCGGCGTCTTCTGCCGGGCGGCGCCCTCGACCAGGGCGATCATCCGGTCGATGAAGGTCTTGCCGGGCTCGGTGGTGATCTTCACGACGATCCGGTCGGACAGCACCTTCGTACCGCCGGTCACCGCGGACCGGTCGCCGCCCGACTCGCGGATCACCGGCGCGGACTCGCCGGTGATCGCCGACTCGTCCACGCTGGCCACGCCGTCCACGACGTCGCCGTCACCGGGGATGACGTCGCCGGCCTCGCACACCACGAGGTCGCCGATGGCCAACTCGGTGGCCGCGACCCGCTCCTCGGTGCCGCCGACCACGCGCCGGGCGACGGTGTCGGTCTTGGCCTTGCGCAGCGTGTCCGCCTGGGCCTTGCCGCGCCCTTCGGCGACGGCCTCGGCCAGGTTGGCGAAGACCACGGTCAGCCACAGCCAGACGGTGACCACCCAGGCGAAGACGCTCGGGTCCTTGATCGCCATGACGGTGGTGACGACCGACCCGATCTCGACCACGAACATGACCGGCGTGCGGACCATGCCCCGGGGGTCGAGCTTGAGCAGGGCTCCGGGCAACGACTTGAGCAGCTGCCGGGGTTCGAACAGGCCGGCCGAGACCCGACCGGGGCCGGTGGGCGACTCGATGTGTTCTGCGGTGGGGCGTATTGCGGTGTCTGTCATGCCAATCCCTCGGCAAGCGGCCCGAGAGCCAGGGCGGGGAAGAAGGTCAGGCCGGTGATGATCACGATCACGCCGACGAGTTGGCCCACGAACAGGGGGCGATGCGTGTGCAGGGTGCCCGCCGTGTCCGGAACGCTCTTCTGCTCGGCGAGTCGACCGGCGAGGGCGAGCACGAGGCAGATCGGCACGAACCGGCCGATCAGCATGGCCAATCCGATCATCGTGTTGTAGAACTCGGTGTTCGCACCGAGCCCGGCGAACGCGCTGCCGTTGTTGTTGGCGCCCGACGTGAACGCGTAGAGCACTTCGGAGATGCCGTGCGGCGAATCGGAGTTGAGGATCGCGGCCTGTTCACCGGGCAGCGCGATGGCGATGCCGGTGAAGGTCAGGATGGTGGCGGGCACCACCAGGATGTACATCGCGACCAGCTTCATCTCGCCGGCGCCGATCTTCTTGCCCAGGTACTCGGGCGTGCGACCGACCATCAGACCGGCCACGAAGACCGCCAGGATCGCCATGATCAGGATCCCGTACAGGCCCGAGCCGACCCCGCCCGGCGTGATCTCGCCGAGCATCATGCCCAGCATCGTGATCCCGCCGCCCAGTCCGGTGAAGGACGAGTGGAACGAGTTGACCGCGCCGGTGGAGGTCATCGTGGTGGACACCGCGAAGAGCGACGAACCGGGGATGCCGAACCGCTGTTCCTTGCCCTCCATCGCGCCGCCGGCCAGTTCCGGGGCCGTGCCGTTGCCGTGCGCCTCGGTCCACCACATCAGCAGGACGGCGACGAACCAGATCACGAACATCGCGGCGAGGATCGCGTAGCCCTGCTTGAGGTTGCCGACGAGGCGGCCGAAGGCGCGCGGCATCGAGAACGGGATCACCAGGATCAGGAAGATCTCGAACACGTTGGTGAACGCGTTGGGGTTCTCGAACGGGTGGGCCGAGTTGGCGTTGAAGAAGCCGCCGCCGTTGGTGCCCAGCTCCTTGATCACCTCCTGCGAGGCCACCGGGCCACCGGGGATGGTCTGCGACCCGCCGGAGAGTGTCCGCACGGTCTGCGGGTCGGCCAGGTTCTGGATCGTGCCGGACGCGACCAGCACGATCGTGCCGATGATCGCGATCGGCAGCAGGATGCGCACGGTGCCGCGCACCAGGTCCACCCAGAAGTTGCCGATCTCGCCCGAGCGGACCCGAACGAACCCGCGCACCAGCGCGATCGCGACCGCCATGCCCACCGCGGCCGACACGAAGTTCTGCACGGTCAGACCGACCATCTGAACCGTGTGGCCCATCGCGGTCTCGCCGGAGTACGACTGCCAGTTCGTGTTCGCGGTGAACGACGCGGCGGTGTTGAACGCCTGGTCCGGGGTGATCGGCTTCATCCCGAGGTCGAACGGGAGGCGGTCCTGGAACCGCTGCAGGGCGTACAGACCCAGCAGCGAGAACAACGAGAATCCGAGCACACTGCGCAGGTAGACGGTCCAGCGCTGCTCGGCGTTCGGATCGGCGCCGATCAGCTTGTACAGGACGCGCTCACCGCGCATGTGCCTGTCGCCGGAGTACACGCGGGCCATGTAGTCGCCGAACGGGCGATGGACCGCGGCCAGGACGGCTATCAGCAGGGACAGCTGAAGTATCCCCGCGAGCGTGACGCTCACCTAGAACCTCTCGGGGAAGATCAGGGCCAGGACCAGATAGCCGAGCAGGGCGATGGCAACGCTCAGGCCGACGATGCCGTCTGCGTTCACAGCTTCGCCACCCCCTTGGCGATCAGGACGACCAGCGCGAAGAACGCGATCGTCAGGAATACGAAGGCCAGATCAGCCATCGCGCATGCTCCTTGGGACGGACAGGCGCTTGATCGCCCGTAACGAGGACATTGATAGCACTTCCAAGCCATCAAAAATCACCATTAATCGGGCAAAACCGAAAGCGTTGGCGGCGTCCTGACGCGCCCGTATGCCTTCTTGATGCGCCCTTGACATCAAGATTCGAAGCACGCCGGAATCGGACCCGCACATCGGCCGCCGCCCGCCTCCCACGCCCCCGCGAAATCCGGTGCGGACACGCACGAAGCCCGGTCCCGCCTTTCGGCGAAACCGGGCTTCGGTGTTCTGGGGTCCTTCGCTGTTACCGGACCTCGGTGATCTCCGGGCCGCGCTGGAACGGGTCCAGGTCGCCCGCGAAGCGGTCCTCCTCGGCGCCCTGCGGCGGCACCGCGAGCCCGCTGTTCGGGTCGACCTGGGCGTTCTCCGGCAGGCGCAGCAGGATCGGGTCGCGCGGCGCCATCGGCTCGTTGCCGCGCACCACGACGGTGTCGCGGAACATGGTCTCCAGGTCGGCGCCCACGGTGGGGTCCACCGCGGCTCGACCGGAGATCACTCCGCGCAGGAACCAGCGCGGCCCGTCGCAGCCGACGAAGCGCACCAGCTGGTGGCCCTGCGTGCCGTCCGGAAGCTGCACCGGAACCTGGGCCCGCAGTTCCCAGCCGAGGCCGGCGTCCTGCTCGTCCACGATGCCACCCTGCTGGGTGATCCCGGAGGCGATCTCGGCGCGCACCTCGTGCCAGATGCTCTCGTTGCGCGGGGCGGCGAACGCCTGCAGTTGCAGACCGCTGTCCTCGAGCACCACGGTGGCGGCGATGATCAGGTCGTTGGAGACCTCGACCCGCAACTCCATCCGGGGGTCGCTCGGGATGAGCATCCCGCCGAGGTCGATGCGGTCCTCGTGCGGGTCCTCGAGTTCGTCGAAGTCCCACGGACCGTCCGGCCGGGGCGCGGGCGGGATCGGTCGGCTCAGCTCGTCGAGGTCCGAGTCGTCGGAGCCCGTCGCGGCCCCGTCGCTCGACGCCTCGTCGGCATCGCCCTCGTCCTCGATGATGCCGTCGAGGTCTTCGTGCTCCTCGACGGGCAGATCATCCTTTTCGCTGCGTCGGCGACGACCGAACACGTCACAGTCCTTCCCTGTCGGAAGCCGAGTCTTGCACGATGCCCGCGCTGCCCGCCGCCACGGCGTTCGAAACGCCGATCGCGGCGTGCCCGCCGGTGGATCCGAAGCCGCCTTCGCCGCGCCCGGAACCGGGCAACTCGGCGACCTCGTGGAACCCCGCTCGCTCGACCCGTTGGATCACGAGTTGGGCGATTCGGTCGCCGCGACGAAAAACGACCGGCGTACGCAGGTCGTGGTTGACCACGACAACCTTGATTTCGCCACGGTATCCCGCATCGACGGTGCCTGGGGCGTTCACCAGGGATACTCCGCACCGCGCGGCGAGTCCGGAGCGCGGATGCACGAACGCGGCATAGCCGTCCGGGAGCGCGATCGCGATGCCCGTGGGCAGCACCATGCGCTCACCTGGGGCGATCTCGGCGTCCTGCGCGGTCACCAGGTCCGCGCCGGCGTCGCCCGGGTGCTCGTATGCGGGCAGCGGAAGTTCCGGGTCGAGCCGGCGCACCAGGATGTCCACACTCGTGCTCACGGGTTCACCTCGAACGCTCGGGCCGCCTTCATCAGGTCGGGATTGTCCATGACGCGTTGTACGTCTTCCGCACGTCCATTGTCGACGAAGTGCTCGAGTCCCACGCTCACGAACAGCGCCGCCGCCTCGACCGCGATCGGACCGTCCGGGGCGTCGAGCCGGCCCACCGCGCGCGAGTAGATCTTGCGGCCGGCCACCGCCTCGCACCACGCGTGGATGTACAGCGTGGACCCCACCGGGACCGGGCGGCGGAAGTTCGTCTCCAGGTGCCCGGTCACCGCCGTGGTGTGCAGCATGTACCCGATCGCGCCGAGCGCCTCGTCGAACGCGCAGGTCAGCAGCCCGCCGTGGGCCAGGCCCGGGGCTCCTTGATGCAGCGTGGTGACGCTGAACTCGGCGTCCACGGACACGCCCTCGCCGGCGCGCGCGCGAATGCGCAGCCCGCCGGGGGCGGCCTCGCCGCAGCCGAAGCAGTCGCTGTAGTGCTCGCCCAGCTCGGTACCGGGAGAAGGCGCGTCCGGGTGGGGCTGGGGCACCACCGCTTCCGGAGGCGGGGTCAGGGATGTTGGTCGACTCACGCCGAAGGACACTACCGTCGTTCCGACCGACACCCGCGCAGCGGCTTGGGAGCCGCCGGCGCCGCGGCCCGAAAGGGGCGCGGGACGGAAGGAAGCGCATGACCAAGAGCGTGGTCGTCACCGGGGCGACCGGTGGGATCGGCCTTGCCATCGCCCTGGAGCTGGCGGGATCCGGCTTCGACGTGATCGGCACGGCCAGGACCCGGGAGCGGGCCGAGCGCCTGCGCGAAGCCGCCGAGCGCGCCGAGGTGGGCGTGCGCACGGTCCTGCTCGACGTCGCCGACGCCACGTCGACGGTGCGGGCCTTCACCGAGATCGCCCAGATGACCGCCGGTGGCCCGTGGGCCGTGGTCAACAACGCCGGGATCGCGCAGCCGGGCGCGATCGAGGACGTGGACGACGAGCAGATCCGCGCCCAGTTGGAGACCAACCTGATCGCGCCCGCGCGCATCGCCCGCCTGGTGCTGCCGCAGATGCGCCGGCGCCGGGACGGGCGGATCGTCAACATCTCCTCCCTCTCCGGCCGGGTCTCGAACCCGTTCCTGGGCTGGTACTGCGCGAGCAAGCACGGGCTGGCCGCGATCACCGACGCGCTGCGGATCGAGACCGCCGGGTTCGGTGTCAAGGTCGTGCTGATCGAGCCCGGCAGCTTCGGTACCGACATCCGGGAGCGCGGCATGTCCCGGCTGCCACCGCGCAAGACGTCGGCCTACAACGACTCCTACGACCTCGCCGACGACCTGGTGCGCCGGGCCAAGGCGCTGCCCGGGCCGGCGCCGGTCGCGCACGCGGTGCGCGTCGCGCTGAGCGTGCCGCGACCGCGACCGCGCTATCTGGTGGGCAACGACGCCCGGGCCGGTGCGCTGCTCGATCTGGTGGCGCCCACCGCTCTCGCGGATTACGCCAAAGGGGTCGCGACCGGGCTGCGTACGCCTCCGGAGCGGGTCACCCGCACCCTGGCCCGATTGACCCGGCGACACGGCCCGCGCTGACCCGCGTCGGCCGCGCATGACAGGCTGGTGCCATGCAGGCGTACAGCGAACGACTCGGCGTGCCGGCCTCCTGGTGGGCCCTGACCGTCCTGATGGCCGTCTCGGGCGGGCTGGTGGGCCTGGCCTTCGGGATCGCGGCGGCCTTCGTGCTCGCGCTGGCCCTGGGCGCCCTGACGGCGTGGGGCACCGCCGCCTACGGCGCGGCACGGATCACCGTGACCGAGACCGAGCTGTCGGCGGGTCGGGCCACGATTCCGCTGACCGCGCTCGGTGCGGGCGTCGCGCTCGACCCCGAGCAGGCCCGCTCGCTGCGGATGGAGAACGCGGATCCGCGCGCGTTCATGCTGCTGCGCGCGTACATCCCGGGAGCGGCGAGGATCGAGGTCACCGATCCGGCCGACCCCACGCCCTATCTCTATCTGTCCTCGCGCAACCCGCAACGTCTGGTCGACGTCGTGGCCGCGCTGCGCGCCCGCGCCTGACCGCGTCGCGGACGGGCTCGATCCCGGCTCGCGCGAGCCGGGGGTGAGCCGATCGTCCGGCGCCGAACCGGCCACCGGACAGTCAAGAACGCCCGCCGGTGCGTCGGCGGACGTTCGACTTCGTACGTCATGCGTGCGGCTTCATCACTTCCCACGCCTTCGTATCGTGTTCTCGCGTTCAAGGACGCTCGGCGAACGTCCACGGTCCAACTCCTGCCGATACCCGTATGGCGTGTGCAGGGTTGCCGTTCATCGCCGGTCGTCCTCGACCGCACACGATCAGGCGCAGTCGCTGCAGATCGCCTGGCCGTCCTTCTCCTTGGCCAGCTGGCTGCGGTGGTGCACCAGGAAGCAGCTGGAGCACGTGAATTCGTCGGCCTGCTTCGGGACGACCCGGACGGACAGCTCCTCATTGGAGAGGTCCGCACCGGGAAGCTCGAGAGACTCGGCCTGCTCGAACTCGTCGACGTCGACCGAACCGGCCGACTTGTCCACGCGCCGAGCCTTCAGTTCCTCGATGCTGTCTTCGTTGATGTCGTCATCGGTCTTACGCGGGGTGTCGTAGTCGGTTGCCATGTACCTCTCCCCCTCCGGGTGGATCTGCGGTGCTCAATCGTGCGACATCGCCCGAGGACCTTCGTGGACGATGCCTTCAGCGCACGTAACGCGCGAGGGGCCGGAGTTGTGCCCGACCCGAAGCGCAGATTTTGCCTTACATCAAGGCTCGTTACGCAATCGACACCCAACCGAACCCCCAAAGAGGTGACTTGGTTGGATGGGGGGCCACTGTAACCCCGTACCGCCCTGCACAACCAGGAGGAATCGTGACGGTCTACGCGCTGGGTGATCAAATACCCAAGGTGCACCCCGATGCTTATGTGCACCCGGATGCGGTCGTGATCGGCAGCGTGGAGATCGGCGCGGATTCTACGGTGTGGCCGGGGGCCGTACTGCGCGCCGATCACGGCCGGATCGTGATCGGCGAGCGCACGTCGGTCCAGGACGGGTGTGTACTGCATACGACGGCGCCGTGGCCGACGGTAGTGGGCGACGAGTGCGTGATCGGTCACATTGTGCATTTGGAGGGCTGCGTGATCGAGGATCGTTGCCTGGTCGGCAACGGCGCGGTGGTCATGCATCAGGCCGTGGTGCGCACAGGTGCCCTGGTGGGAGCGGGTGCGGTGGTCGGAAATCGGATCGAGGTGCCGTCCTACGCGATGGCGCTGGGGGTGCCGGCGAAGATTCGTGAGAACGCCGTTCCGCCGGGCGCGTTCGCGGAGGCGGTGCGCAGTTACGTCGAGAACGGTCGCCGTTTCCGTCGGGATCTGCGGCGGATCGACTGACCGGCGCGTGGTCCCGGGGCCGCCGGGGTGTGTCGGATCGCACACGTCCGCTGCGGTTTGAAGGCCCCGTTCGGCCCCGTATATAAGTGCGACACGGGGGCTGGGAATCACACGGGGAGTGTTGTGCTCGAGTTGGCCGGCCTGGACAAACGGTTCGGTGAAAAGGTCGTCCTCGACGACCTCTCACTGACCGTACAACCGGGCCAAATGTTTGGTTTCGTCGGCACCAACGGTGCCGGCAAGACCACGACCATGCGCATTGCGCTGGGCGTGTTGGCGCCGGACGCGGGCGAGATCCGCTGGCGCGGTGCGCCGGTGGACCGCGGCGTGCGGCGACGCTGGGGCTACATGCCCGAAGAGCGTGGCCTGTATCCGAAGATGCGCATCCGGGATCAGCTGGTCTACCTGGCCGAGCTGCACGGGATGACCCGCGTCCGGGCGCACGAGTCGGCCGAGCGCTGGCTGGACCGGCTCCAGGTCGCGGGCGGGCCCGCGGACCGGCTGGAGACCCTCTCGTTGGGCAATCAGCAGCGGGTCCAGCTGGCCGCCGCGCTCGTGCACGAGCCGGAGCTGCTGGTTTTGGACGAGCCGTTCTCCGGCCTCGACCCGGTCGGTGTGGACGTGATGGCCGGCGTGCTGCGCGAGCGCACCGCCGCGGGTGCCTCGGTGGTCTTCTCCAGCCATCAGCTGGAACTGGTCGAGTCGCTGTGCGACGCGGTGGGGATCATCAACAACGGACGCATGCACGCCGTCGGCACCGTCGCCGAGCTGCGCGGGGACGACCGCGCCGTGCGCTACCGGGTGCGGCTCGCCCAGGCACCGACGGACTGGGCGGAGGAGGTCACCGGGCTGAAGATGCTCTCCGCGCAGGACGACACGGTGCTGGTCGAACTGCTTGCCGGGACGAGCGAGCAGGTGCTGCTCGACGCGGCCCGGGCGGCGGGCCGGGTGCTGGCCTTCGCGCCCGCGACCCCCTCGCTCGCCGAACTCTTCCGCGAGGTCGTCAACGGGACGGAGGTCGGCGCGTGAGCACCGGCGGCAGCACGTTTTGGTCCGCCGTGCGCCTGGTCGCGCGCCGCGAGTTCACCGAGCGCATCCGGGACCGGGGCTTTCAGATCTCGGTCGGGGTGATGTTGGCGATCCTGCTCGCGTCGGTGGCCATCCCGGCCGCGCTCGGCGGCGGCTCGGACAAGTACGACGTGGCCTTCCTCGGCCCGCAGCAGACGCAACTGGCGCAGACCGCGCAGCGGCAGGCGACGCTGCTGGACGTGGACGTGCGGGTCGGCTCCGTCGCCGACCGCGCGGCGGCCGAGAAGGCGCTCGCGGACGGAAAGCTGGACGCGGTCGTGGACGATGGCCGGATCCTGGTGGACAGCGAGCTGGCCGACCCGCTGGCGGCCGTCCTGCAGAGCTCATGGGCCACCGTGGAGCGGGACCTGCGCCTGCACGCGGCGGGCATCGACCCGGGCGCGGTGAACCAGGCCTCGGCGATCGCGCCGATGCCCCGGACCACCCTGGATCCGGACGCCGACCAGCGCGACGCGCGCAAGGGCATCGCCTTCATCGGCACCCTCGTGCTCTACGGCATGCTCATGCTGTTCTGCATGTGGGTGGCGAGCGGTGTGGTCGAGGAGAAGTCCAGCCGGATCGTGGAGATCCTGCTCGCGACCGTGCCCGCCCGCGCGCTGCTGACCGGCAAGATCCTCGGGATCGGCCTGCTGGGCCTGCTCCAGATGCTGGTCACCGCGGTGGTCGGGCTGGTCGCCGCGTCCGCGCTGGGCACGATCGAGCCGACCGGCGACATGGTCTATCCGGTGGCGCTGGTGCTGCTGTGGTTCGTGGTGGGCTACGCGATCTACGCGTGCATGTTCGCCGCCGCCGCAGCCCGGGTCTCGCGCCAGGAGGACCTGCAGAACGTCATCACGCCGATGACCTCGCTGCTGATCGCCTCGTTCCTGGCCGCCGTCTTCCTCGGCCAGAAGGGCGGCACGCTCGCCCAGGTGCTGGCGTATGTGCCGCCGTTCTCGGCGATGCTGCAACCGGTCCTGACCGCGGCGGACGAGGTCTCCGTGGCGGAGAACCTGGCCGCCCTCGCGATCGCGCTGCTCGCACTGGTGGGCCTGGTCCGGCTCGCGGCCCGGATGTACGAGGGCGCGGTGTTGCGGATGGGCGGCAAGGTCGGCTTCCGGGAGTCGCTCGGCGGGTCCGCCCGCAAGCGCTGAGCCGGCGCGCACGTGCCCGGGCCCGCCGTCCCCGAGGGGGCGGCGGGCCCGGGCAGGTTCGGGCGGGGGTCCCGCTCAGCGGCGGTTGGCCGCCTTGCGGGCCTCCAGAGCGAGCCGGCGCTCCTCGAAGCGCACGACCTGGGAGTCCAGGCCGCCGAGGAACAGCGCGAGCTCCTCACGGGCCTTCTCGCCCTCCGGGCCCAGGTCCGTGCGCTCCATGATCTTGAGGTTGCGCAGCACCGGCAGGATCACGTCGTTCTGGTGGATCGGCAGGTTGTACACGCCGCCCACCGCGAGCTTGGCCGCCGCGCGCTCGAAGCCGCTGATCCCGTGCCCGGGCATCCGGAAGTCGGTGACCATCTCGGTGACCGCGCGCATCGCCTGGTCCGGGGCGATCTCGAAGGCCGCCTTGAGCAGGTTGCGGTAGAAGACCATGTGCAGGTTCTCGTCCGTGGCCACCTTCGCGAGCAGCTGCTCGGCGATCGGGTCGCCACACGTGCGGCCCGAGTTGCGGTGCGAGACCCGGGTGGCCAGCTCCTGGAAGGTCACGTAGGCGATCACGTGCAGCGGATTGTCCATGTGGTCGCCCTGATAGCCGGCCTCCATGTGTTCCATCCGCGAGCGCTCCAGCGCGACCGGGTCCACCGCGCGGGCGGCCATCAGGTAGTCGCGGATCGCGATGCCGTGCCGGCCCTCCTCCGCGGTCCAGCGGTGCACCCAGGTGCCCCACGCGCCGTCGCGGCCGAACATCGCCGCGATCTCGTAGTGGTAGCTGGGCAGGTTGTCCTCGGTCAGCAGGTTCAGCGTCAGCGCTATCCGGCCGACGTCGGTGAGGCCGGACTCCTCCGGGCTCCACGCCTCACCGCCGAGCACGCCGTCGAAGTCGCGACCGGCGCTCCACGGCACGTACTCGTGCGGGAACCACTCCTTGGCCACCGAGAGGTGGCGGTCCAGCTCGACGGCGACGACCTGCTCCAACTCGCGAAGCAGGTGCTCACCGGTCGGGGCGGGGGCGAGAAGGTTCATCGGCTCTCCAGGGCATAGGCAGACAACGTCGTACAGCGGCAGACACGGAGGACAACGCTGTGCATCGCCCGCACGACGCGTCCCTACGATTCCGTAACTTACGACAGCGTAGGTTGGTTCCACCCCAAGACGGAAATGTGATCCACGACTCTCGTACGTACGTACGACGAAATCGGGCCGCGGCGGCCGTCCGCACCGGGCCGGCCGCCGCCGTCGATCAGCCCGCCGGGAAGCCGATCCGCATCATCAGGCCTCCCTCTTCGTGCGGCTCGACCTCGATCCAGCCGCCGTGCGCGCGCACGATCGAGCGCACGATGGACAACCCGAGCCCCACGCCCTTGTCGCTGGCGATCCGCTCCGTGCGCAGCCGCCGGAACGGCTCGAACATGTTGTCCACCTCGTAGCCGGGCACCACCGGCCCGGTGTTGACCACGGTGAGCACCGCGACACCCGCGGTGGACTCGGTGGAGATGTCGACCGTGCCGTCGGGCCGGTTGTAGCGCACCGCGTTCTGGATCAGGTTCATCGCGACCCGCTCCAACAGCACGCCGTTGCCCTGGAGCACGGCGGGACCGAGCTCGTCGTGCAGGGTCACCTTGCGCTCGGCGGCTTCCGCGCCGGTCTGGTCCACCGCACGGCGGGCCACCTCGGCCAGATCCACCGGCTTGCGCTCGGTCAGCTCGTTGTCGCTGCGGGCCAGCAGCAGCAGGCCCTCGATCAGGCCCTCGCTGCGCTCGTTGGTGGCCAGCAGGGTCTTGCCGAGTTGCTTGAGCTCGACGGACGCCTCCGGATCGCCGAGCGCGACCTCCAGCAGGGTGCGGTTGATCGCCAGCGGCGTGCGCAACTCGTGCGACGCGTTCGCGACGAACTTGCGTTGCGACTCCAGCGAACGATCCAGCCGGTCGAGCATGTCGTCGAAGGTGTCCGCGAGCTCCTTGAACTCGTCGTCCGGCCCGTCCAGGTCGATCCGCCGGTGCAGGTTGGATCCGGCCACCTCGCGGGCGATCGAGGTGATCCGCTCCAGTGGGCGCAACACCCGGCCCGCCATCACGTACCCGAACCCGAAGGCGATCACCGACAGCAGCAGCAGCGCCAGCAGCGACTGCTGGAGCAGCGAGTTCAGCGCGGCGTCGCGCTGGTGGATCTGCTGGATGGTCTGCCACTGCTCGAACTGCTCGGGCGTCATCGGCACGCCGTTGATGGTCATCAACGTGTTCGGCGCCAGGCTGAGATTCAGCCGGCCCTCGGTCAGGCTCTGCCGTACGAGCAGGTAGACGGTACCGAGCAGCAGCACCCCGGCGATCAGGAACATTCCGCCGTACAGCGCGGTCAGTCGCATCTTGATGGTGGAGCGCAGCAGCGCGGGCAGCTGCGAGGGGGCCATCCGTGACAGCCGGGACATCTCCGCCGCGTCGTCGGCGTCCCGGCCCAGGATCAGTCGCCGGCCGCCCGCGGTCGGGCGCTGCGGGTCGCGGACGAGGTCGCGGGCGGGCTCGCGATTGGGCTTGGGCGGTGCGCCCGGCGGCCCACTGGGACGCGGCGGCTGGGGCGGCCGGCCCGGGCGTGGCGGTGGACCGGGCTTGGGCGCCGGGCCCGGCTTCGCGGGGGCCGCGGCAGGCTTCCCCGGCGCCGGGGCGGGCGTCGTGGGTGCCGGACCCGGCCCGGCCGGCGCCGGGGCCGGCTTCGCAGGTGCCGGACCCGGCTTCGCGGGCGCGGTCGAGGCGCCTGCGGCCGGCTTCGCGGAGCCGGCTGCGGTACTTCCGGCTTCCGCCGGGACGGCCCGAGAGCTGTCGTTCATGGCGGTCCTCAAATGCGGTATCCGGCGCCGGGCACCGTCAGGATGACGGGCGGCTCGCCGAGCTTGCGGCGCAGCGTCATGACGGTGACCCGGACGACGTTGGTGAACGGATCGGTGTTCTCGTCCCAGGCCTTCTCGAGCAGTTGCTCGGCCGAGACCACGGCCCCGTCGGCGCGCATCAGCACGTCCAGCACCGCGAACTCCTTGGGCGAAAGGTGCACCGGGACGCCCTCGCGCAGCACCTCGCGCCGGTTCGGGTCGAGCCGGATACCGGCCCGCTCCAGCACCGGCGGCAGCGGGGAGACGGCCCGCCGCCCGAGCGCGCGCACCCGGGCGATCAGCTCGCTGAAGGCGAACGGCTTGGGCAGATAGTCGTCCGCCCCCAACTCCAGACCCTCGACTCGATCGCTGACGTCGCCGGCCGCGGTGAGCATCAGCACCCGCATCGGAATACCGGTCTCCACCACCGCCCGGCACACGTCGTCGCCGTGCACGATCGGCAGATCCCGGTCGAGCACCACCACGTCGTAGTCGTTGACGGCGATCCGCTCCAGCGCCGCCTCCCCGTCGTACACGACGTCGACGGCCATCGCTTCCCGGCGCAACCCGGTCGCGACCGCGTCCGCCAGGAGCTGCTCGTCCTCGACTACGAGAACCCGCACCGGCTGTGCCTCCTGCTCGAAGAAAGGGGATGCATCCGTTGTCCATCTTCCCCCGCACCCCGGTAAAGCCCCGGTAAGCCGACCGGCGGTCCGGGCGGGCGGGACGGGGCCGTCGAGTCGGTCGGGTCTCGGACGTTACGGCACCCCCCGAGGGAGGGAAGGATTCCGGTACGCCCCGGAAAGTCCGACACTGCGCCGTTGGGCAGGAAAGTCCCCTGGTCAGACCCCTGGATCGGGCGTCGCCAAAGGCCGGGATCGGTGGTTTCCCCGGCGACGCACGGGGGGTAGGACAACCGAAACCGGCGACGACGAGTGACATTGGGGCGGCCTTATGGACGAATTCACGGCCGGCGTACTGCGACGCATACGTGAGACCGAACAGGCACTGAAGCAGGCGTGCGACACCGGCGACGATTTCCTCGTCGAGGTCGAACAGTCCGAGTTGGACGACCTCCTGCGGATGGCATCGGAGCACGGCGTGCGGGTGCTTCCCGAGAGCGCCTGACCCACCGCGACACCACCCGAACCACAGGCGCACCGGTTTCTTTCCCCCGGCGAGGTCCCCGAGCGGACGCCGGGGGTTCGGCTGTCGGGGCGAGGGTCACGAGGCCCGGATCGAAGGATCCGGGCCTCGCGCATGCTCCGGATCTACGCGTGCAGAGCGGCCAGGGCGGCCTCGAACTCGGCGCGCAGCCCGGCCGGCGCGGCCAGGCACAGGCTCGACCCGTCGGGCTCGGGCCACAGGTCCTCGATCACCTCGGCGCCGGCCTCGCGGGCGATCAGCGCGCCCGCCGCGACGTCCCAGGGGTTCAGGCCGCGCTCGTAGTAGGCGTCCACCCGGCCCGCGGCCACCGAGCACAGGTCGATCGCGGCCGAACCGCCCCGCCGCACGTCGCGCACGCGCGGCAGCAGCGCGCCGATCACCGCGGCCTGCCGGGTGCGCCGCTCGACGGTGTACCCGAATCCGGTCGCCACCAGCGCCCGGGCCGAGGGGGTCGCGGGGCGGCAGTGGATCGGCCTGCCGTTGCGGTAGGCGCCGCCGCCGCGCACGGCGTGGAAGGTCTCGCCGACCACCGGCACCTCGACCACCCCCAGCAGGGTGCCCTCCACCGTCTCGGCGGCGATCGACACGCACCAGCCGGGCAGGTCGTACAGGTAGTTCACGGTGCCGTCGATCGGGTCGATCACCCAGCGCACGCCGCTGCTGCCCGCACTCGCGTCGCCCTCCTCGCCGAGGAAGCCGTCGTCCGGTCGGTGTGCGCGGATGCGTTCGATGATCAGCTTCTCCGCGGCCGTGTCCATCTCGGTGACCACGTCGGTGGGGCTGCTCTTGGTCGCCGCGACGCCGAGGTCGGCGGGACGCTCGTGCAACAGGAAGCCGCCGGTGTGCCGGGCCGCATCGCGAGCGATGGCCAGGAGTTCCGCGGTGTCGATCGTCATGGGTCCATCCTGCCGGCGGAACTATCCCAGCAGGGCCGCCCCGCGGGGCGCCCGGGCGGCCGCCTCCGGGTCCGCGCGCAGCGCCCGCGGGTCGGGGCAACAACCGACCGGGCACACGTCGTGCGCGGCGCCGAGCGCACCGAGCGCACAGCGCGCGGGCGTCTCGCCGCGCACCGCGGCGGCGCGTTCCAGCACCAGTTCGCGCACCGCGCCGGCGAACCTGGGGTCGGCGCCGGTGGTCGCGGCCCGGCTCACCGGCAGCCCGATCCGCGCGGCGGTCGCGGCGGCCTCCACGTCCAGGTCGTAGACCACCTCCATGTGGTCGGACAGGAACCCGATCGGCACCAGCACCACCGCCGGCACCTCGTCATTGCCGCCCAGTTCCACGAGGTGGTCGTTGACGTCCGGCTCCAGCCACGGCACCTGCGGCGGGCCGCTGCGGCTGGAGTACACCAGGTCCCAGTCGTGCTCGCGCCCGAGCACCCGTGCGACGCCCTCGGCGACCAGGCGGGCGGTCTCCCGGTGTTGTGCGACGTAGCCACCGCCTGCCGGGCCCGCGGTGCGTGCGGTGACCGTGGGGATCGAGTGGGTGACCATCACCAGTCGGGCGCCGTCCCGTACCGGCTCGGGCAGTTCGGCCAGCGCGGCCACCACGTGGTCCACCAGCGGCTCGACGAAGCCGGGGTGGTTGAAGAAGTGCCGCAGCTTGTCGAACCGGGGGGCGTGATCGCCGACTTCGGCTCGGGCTTCGAGCAGGTTCTCGTGATACTGCGCGCACCCCGAGTAGGACGCGTAGGCGCTGGTCACCAGGACCGCGGCGCGGCGGATCCCGTCGTCGGCCATCCGCCGCACGGTGTCCGCCAGATACGGGCGCCAGTTGCGGTTGCCCCAGTACACCGGCAGCCGCACGTCGTGCGCGGCGAAGTCGGCCTCGACCGCGGCGATCAGGGCGCGGTTGTGCGCGTTGATCGGGCTGGCCCCGCCGAAGTGCGCGTAGTGGCCGGCGGCCTCCTGGAGGCGTTCGCGGGGCACCCCGCGTCCCGCGGTCACGTTCTCCAGGAACGGGAGCACCTCGTCGGGGGCCTCCGGGCCGCCGAAGGAGAGCACCAGGAGGGCGTCGAACGGAGTGGGGTCGAGGGCCCGGGTCGCGTGCATGCCTGTGATCCTCGCATCGCCGGCCCCGCGGTGCCCGACACCCCCGCCCGCACGGCGTGAGTTGCGGCGCAACCGTGCGCGACCCCTTCCCGGTCCGATGACCGGCGAGTAATGTCCGGCTGATCCCACGGCGACCCCAGGAGGAACCCGTTGAGCAGCGCCACCCCCGCCGTCTCCAAGACGCCCCCCGCCTGGCGGAACTGGGCCGGGAACCAGTCCGCCCGGCCGCACTCGGTGCTGACCCCGAGGTCCGCCGAGGAGATCTCGGCCGCCGTGCGGCGGGCCGCGGGGCAGGGTCTCGCGGTCAAGGCCGTCGGCGCGGGGCACTCCTTCACGTCGGTCGCGGTCACCGACGGGGTGCAGATCCGGCCGGAGGGGCTGACCGAGGTGCACGCGCTCGACCGTGCGGCGGGCACCGTCACGGTCGGGTCCGGGATGCGACTGAGCGACTTCAACACGCTGCTCACCGGCTACGGCCTGGCGCTCGCCAACATGGGCGACATCGCGGTGCAGAGCCTGGCGGGCGCCACCTCGACCGGCACGCACGGCACCGGGCGGGCGTCCGGCTCGTTGGCCGCGCAGATCCGGGGCATGGAGATCGTGCTGGCGGACGGCGAGATCACCACGTGCTCGCCGACCGAGAACGCGGAACTGTTCGCGGGCGCCCGGGTGGGCCTGGGCGCGCTGGGCATCGTGACCGCGCTGACGTTCGCGGTGGAGCCGAGCTTCCTGTTGGAGGCGCGCGAGGAGCCGATGAAGTTCGACGCGGTGCTGGCGGACTTCGATGCGCTGTGCGCCGACAACGAGCATTTCGAGTTCTATTGGTTTCCGCACACGGACAACTGCAACGTGAAGCGCAACAACCGGATCGAGGGACCGGCGAAGCCGCTTTCGAAGGCACGTTTCCTGTTGGACGACGAGTTGTTGTCCAACGGCGTGTTCTCGCTCGCCTGCCGGGTGGGCAGGCTGGCGCCCAGGACGGTGCCCTCGATCGCGCGGTTGTCCAGCCGCGCGTTGTCGGCGCGGACCTACTCGGACACCTCGCACAAGGTGTTCACCAGTCCGCGCCGGGTGCGCTTCATCGAGATGGAGTACGCCCTGCCGCGCGAGGCGGCGACGTCGGCGCTGGCCGAGGTGCGCGCGTTCGTCGAGGCCGCCGGTCTGCCGATCAGCTTCCCGGTCGAGGTGCGGGTGGCTCCGGCGGACGATCTGTGGATGTCCACGGCGTACGGCCGCGACACCGCCTACATCGCGGTGCACATGTACAAGGGCACGCCGCACGAGCGGTACTTCACCGAGGTCGAGAAAATCATGGTCGGGCACGGCGGGCGCCCGCACTGGGGCAAGATGCACACCCGCGACGCGGATTACTTCGCCAAGCTCTACCCGAGGTTCGCCGACTTCACGGCGCTCCGGAACCGGGTGGATCCGGAGCGCCGCTTCGGCAACGACTATCTGCGTCGGGTGCTGGGCGACTGAGCCGCGACGCCAGCCGACCGCGTTACGACCCGGAGCCGGCGTTCGACTTCGGGTCGGACTTCGCCGCGCCCTGACCGGTGCCGCCGGCGTCGTTGCCCGCCGCCGCTCCGCCGTTGCCCGCTCCGCCGTTCGCCGCGCCGCCGGGCGGCGTGGTCGCGGGCGGGGCCGTGGCCGGCGGCCGGGAGCCGGTCGGGTCGGGTGTGGGGGTGTTGCTCGGGCGGGTGGTCGGGGTGGTCGAGGGCACCGAGGTCGCGCCGTCGCCGCCGTGCTCGCCCGACGTGCCCTTGTCCCCGGTGTCCGGGCCGCGGGTGGGCGTCGATGTACCTGTGCCGGTCGGGTTCGGGGTCGACCCGGTCGGGGGCTTGGGCGGGTCGTGCCGGGCGGGCCGATCGTCGACGATCCGCGAGATGGTCGAGCCGCCGCCGTCACCGTGGCCGAACAGGCTGGCGAACGAGCGCCCGATCGCGGTCTCGGCGAGCGTCACGACGCCCATCGCCACGACGAACACGAGCACGGCTCCCACCAACGATCGGCCGAGCCACACCCGCCGGTCGCCGACGTCGCCGGGCGGGGCCTGGGTCCGGGCGGCGTCGGCCCGGGACGCTCCGCCCGGCGCACCCGCGTCCGGATCGAGGCGCTCGTAGTCGCCGACCGGCAGCAGCACCGTCTCGTCGAACGCCTGCCGTCGTTCGGCCACGCCGGTGGGCCGATTCGGCACCGCGGCGGGGTCCGGGCTCGGCCCGCCCTCGTGCGGCGGGCTCAGCGTCGCCCGCACGTCGCGCAGTTGCTCGCCGGTGCGCCGGAACAGGTGCACGTAGACCGCGCTCCCGACCGTGGCGACCACACTCGCGAGCGCGGCGCCGATCACGGTCCCGGCGACGCCGAGCGTGGAGAGCAGGAACGCCGAGGAGATGGCCGCCAGGGCACTGCCCACGACCTGCACCGCGTTGACATCGATCCGGCGACGTTCATTCTCGGCCCTTTCCGGCATCACTTTCCTTGCCCGTCCGAACTCGGACGGTGGTTAATCATGAAAAACAGGACTTCACCCTGGTTACGACCGAACAGCCCATCCACATCGTTCCGATCGGCCCAATCTTGTGATCGACATCACCCCGGACGGC
This sequence comes from Embleya sp. NPDC008237, assembly GCF_042956465.1. Lineage (NCBI taxonomy): Bacteria > Bacillati > Actinomycetota > Actinomycetes > Kitasatosporales > Streptomycetaceae > Embleya > Embleya sp. NPDC008237. The sequence goes on along the minus strand of NZ_JBIBGL010000001.1, from coordinate 737,572 downwards.
CGAAAACGACTCGTCCGAACGGGACGCGCCGATGCGGCGCGGTGTGTCCCGGTAGAGCCCCCGAATGGAGTACTGTTCACGCGAGGTTCCGGAAAGACCTGTGCGCGAAGTGGGGAGGCGACCGACCGCAGAGGTCAGGGTGGGGCGCCGCCCCGGTATCGACCCGAAATGGTGTAACCAAGGCAATTCGGCCAGTCAGGTAATAAATCCGACACGCCGGACAACTCGGTCAGGTTGTGGCCATGCCGAGGCTGGGCAGGTCACACTCGTAGCGGGAGCAACGACGCAGGTGACGTCGGCAGGCACCACCCGGGAGGTCCCCATGCCCGAACTGCGTGTCGTGGCCGTCAGCAACGACGGCACACGGTTGGTGCTGAAGGCTGCCGACGGCACTGAGTACATGTTGCCCATCGACGAACGGCTCCGTGCCGCCGTCAGGGGCGACCGCGCCAGGCTCGGCCAGATCGAGATCGAAGTCGAAAGCCAACTGCGTCCGCGTGACATCCAGGCCCGGATAAGGGCCGGTGCCACCGCGGAGGAGGTCGCACAACTCGCCGGCATCCCGGTCGACCGCGTGCGGCGTTTCGAGGGTCCGGTGCTCGCCGAACGCGCCTTCATGGCCGAGCGCGCCCGCAAGACGCCCATCCGTCGTCAGGGCGAGACCACCGGTCCGCTGCTCGGCGAGATCGTCACCGAACGCCTGCACCTGCGCGGCGCGGACTCCGAGTCCGTGCAGTGGGATTCGTGGCGACGTGACGACGGCAGCTGGGAGATCCTGCTGCTCTACCGCGCCGACGGCGAGATGCGCTCCGCGAGTTGGAGCTTCGATCCGCCCCGGCGGCTGGTCACCACGAACGACGACGAGGCCCGTTCGCTGATCGGCGAACACCCGGCGGCGTCCGAGACCCCGTTCCCGTTTCGGCCGCGCCTGGCCACCATCCCGCGCGAGAGCGACGACGACGCGATCACCAGCCTGCTGGACGCGGTCCCGGGGCTGCGCGGCGAACCGCAGACCCAGTCGGTCTCCCCCGGTCCGATGCGCATCGACGTGACCGCGCTGGCCGAGCGCCCGCGGGTGGGCAGCATCGAGCGCTCCGAGCGCGCCGAACGCCCGGAGCGGATCGAACGCGTCGAACGCGGCGAGCGGATCGAACGCGTGGAGCGGCCGGAGCGCCCCGAGCGCGCCGAACCGATCGAGGAAGAGGAGACCCAGGCCCCCGCTGCGGCGGCGGGCGCGGGCAGCGCGTACGAGAACGTCCTGGTGCCGCGCGGCGTGGTCGGCCCGCATCGCGAGCGCCTGGTCGGCAGCACCGACCGGCAGGCCGAGGCGGACGGCGTGCGTCCGGGCCGCCGGGCGACCGTGCCCAGTTGGGACGAGATCGTGTTCGGCAGCAGGCGCAAACGCCGCGAGTGATCGACGAATACGGATACGCGAAGAGCCGAGGGCCCGGACGGGGCCCTCGGCTCTTTCGTTGCCGGCCACGAACGGGCGCGGGACCCGCTACTCGCCGGTGGCCACCGGGCGGTCCGGGTCGGTGATCCAGTCGCTCCAGGATCCGGCGTACAGCGCGGCGTGGACGCCGATCAGGGACAGCGCGAGCACCTCGTGCGCGGCGGTCGCGCCGGAGCCGCAGTACGCGGCGACCCGCGCACCGTGCACCGCGCCCCGAGCGGCGAAGTACTCCTTGAGCTCGGCGGGTTCGCGGAACCGGCCGTCGGCGTGCGTGTACTCGGTCGCGGGCGCGCTGATCGCGCCGGGGATGTGCCCGGCCTTGGCGTCGATCGGCTCGGTCTCGCCGCGGAAGCGCTCACCGGCGCGGGCGTCCAGCAGCACGCCGCCGGCGGCCACCAGCGCCGCGGTCTCGTCCGCGTCCAGCCGTGACATCCCGCCCGGACGCGGGACGAACGTGCCGGGCTCGGCGGGCCCCGGCACCACGTCGGTGACCGGCAGGTTCGCGTTCGTCCAGGCCCCGAAGCCGCCGTCGAGCACCCGCACCCGGTCGTGGCCGAAGTAGCGCAGCAGCCACCACGCACGCGCCGCGGCGACACTCTGGCCCGCGTCGTAGACGACCACGTCGGTCTCCGGGGAGACCCCCAGGCGACGCATCGCCGTGCCGAACGCGGCCGGCTCCGGCATCGGATGCCGGCCCCCGGCGCCGGTGGGGGTGTGCGGTCCGGACAACTCCGTGGCGAGGTCGACGAAGCGGGCGCCGGGTACGTGGGCGATCCGGTAGGAGTCGATTCCGGGCGGACCGCCGAGCTGCCAGGTGACGTCGAGCACCAGCGGCGGCGACGAACTCTCCAGGGCGGCGGCCAGGTCGGCCGCCTTGATCAGGGAACTCATACCCGCATCCTGCCTCGTGCGGCGGCCACCGACGCGCACATGTCCGACCCTGGTGGCAGCATCGGTTTCGGATCGTCCCGAATTGTCGGCATCTGCCCGAGGAGGCAGTGATGAGCGAGTGGACCTCGCGGTATCCCACCGGCGTGCCGTGCTGGGTGGATCTGGGCGTGCCCGACGTCGAGGCCGGACTGGCCTTCTATCGTGGTCTGTTCGGCTGGGAGGGGGAGATCGGGCAGGCCGACGTGGGCCACTACACGACCTGCACGCTCGGCGGTCGCCCGGTCGCCGGCCTGATGGGGCGCATGCCCGGACAGGAGGGGCCCGTCGCGTGGACCACCTACCTGGCGGCGGACGACGCGGATGCGGTGATCGACCGGGTCCGCGCGGCCGGCGGCACGGTGCTCGTGCCGCCGACGGACGTGCTGACGTTCGGCCGGATGGCGGTGGCCGCCGACTCGACCGGCGGCGTGTTCGGCGTGTGGCAGGCGGGCGACCACAAGGGCGCGGGTGTGGTCAACGAGCCCGGCGCGGTGGTGTGGAACGAGCTGTACACGCCGGAGAGCGCGCGGGCCAAGGAGTTCTACACAGCGGTGTTCGACTTCACCTACGAGGACATGTCCGACGCCGACTTCGACTACGCGACGTTCCATGTCGGCGGCGAGCTGCGCGGCGGCGTGGCGGGCGTGCGGAACGGCCCGCCGCCGCACTGGGCGACGTACTTCGCGGTGCGCGACGCGGACGAGACCGTGGACCGGGTGGACACCCTGGGCGGCAAGGTGCTGCGCGGCCCGGAGGAGTCGCCGTACGGCCGGGTGGCCGCGGTGCAGGATGCGCAGGGCGCGGTGTTCAACGTGATCGCGGTGGCGTCGAATCCGAATGATCCGCAATAGCCCGCCTGGCGCGAATCCGCGGCCGGCGCCCCGCGCAGGGCCCGCCACTCCGACCGGAAACCACTCCACCCTTGAGCCAAACGGGTGACGTAGAGTCGAGCTTGACGGGCTCCCGTCCGGAAACGGGGTCCGGGATCGGCGGGTTCCCGTGCGCCTACGTACACATGGGGCGCGTCGCCCGCGACCTTGCCGGTCGGGAGACGCATCTTCGTTCGACCATCGAGGGGATCCTTTTCCATGGGCAAGCTGTTCAAGATCGTCCTGCTGCTCGCCGCCGCCGCGGGCGTTGCCACGCTCGTGGCGTCCAAGAAGCGCAACCAGGCCTGAACCGGCCTCGGTTCGTGCCGAAGGGACGGTCTCCGCACGGAGACCGTCCCTTCGGCGTGAACGGGACCGCCCGCCGCGACCGGAGGTGTTCACCGGTCCTCGGCGCACGCTTCAGCCGCGCACCTCCAGAAGCGGAATCAGCTGTTCCGCCGAGGTCATCGACCCGTGCACGCCGGTGAGTCGCGATTCGCCCGGTTCGCGACGGGAGGCCACCACCGCGATGTCGCCGAAGGCCGCCGCGACGATGTCGCCGATGCGCGCCCGCACCCGGTCCTCGACGACCGGCCCGAACCAGCCCGCCTCGATCGCCTCGTCGCGGGTGAGCACCCACATCTGGTCCCCGAGCATGTCGTCCCAGATCGCGTGCACGTCCTTGGTCGCGCCCGGACGGGTATAGACGTGCCGCGCCCGGGACTCGCCGCCGAGGAGGGCGACACCGGCGGACAGACCGGGGTCGCCGTCCACGTCGACGCGCCGCTCGGGAGCCACGTCGACCATGCCGTGGTCGGCGGTCACGTACAGGACCGAATCCGCGGGCAGGCCCTCGGCCATCGCCCGCACGACGCCGTCGATCCGCCGCAGTTCGGCGCGCCACTCGGGCGAGTCGACGCCCATGCCGTGGCCGCAGCGGTCGAGTTCGCTGGCGTAGGTGTACACGAGCACGGGGCCCGGTCGGGCGAGTTGCCGGTGCACGCCCTTGACCCTGGGCTCGCCGAACTCGGCGCCCACGTAGCGACCGCCGCCGAGCACCGCCTTGGTCAGCGGGGTGTGCTCGAAGATGACGTCGTTGACCTGCGCGACGGTGATCCCGGCGGCGGCGGCCCGCTCCAGCAGGCTCGGGTACGGCTGCCAGTCCCGCGGGCGGATGTCGTCGGCCCAGCGCAGCTGGTTCATCAGGCGGTTCTCGCCCGGCACCGCCACGGCGTAGCCGACCAGTCCGTGCACGCCGGGGGTGAGCCCGGTGCCGAACGACGCGAGGCTGGTCGCGGTGGTCGCCGGGAAGCCGGCCGTCAGCGGCCTGCCGCTGCCCGCGAACGAGGTGCCCAGGAGCGAGTGCAGATACGGCGCCTCCAGCGGGTGTGCCCGCAGCAGGTCCCAGCCCAGGCCGTCGATCAGGAACACGCACGCGGCGCGCGCGGGCGCGAGATTGAGTGTGTTCGCCTCCCCCGGCATACCGAGGGAGGCGGCTATCGACGGCAGCAGGTCGGACAGCGCCCCGGTCCCGTAGCGAGGCAGCGGGACCGGGGGTTGTTCGTCGAACCAGACGGAAGCACTCACTGGTTGATGCCGGCCACTGCCTCGGACAGCGCACGGGCGAAGGTCAGGGTGCGCTCGACCGCTTCGGGGCCGTCGGCGGCTTCACTGACCCGCAGCGAGAGGTCGTCGGCGGTCAGCGAACCGGTGTAGCCGTGGTCGACCTCACAGTTCGGGTCGGCGCAACCGGCCGGTTCGAGGTCGATCCGACCGACCGCACCCCAGCCGATGGTGAGCACGGCTTCGCGCGGCGGGGCTCCCTGGACGTACTCGGCGGGGTTGCCCACGACGCGACTGACCACGACCGACTCCAGGCGGTCGATCCGCACCGTCTCGGTGGACGTCGTCGCGTACGGAGTGGGCGAGGTGTCGTCCGGTGCGTGTTCATCGGTGTGGCTGACCAGAAAACGGCCTGGTGTGAGCACCAGAACGGTGATGTGGCGGCGGACCTCATTGGAATCGAACGTGGTCTCCTGGTGCACCAGGAAAGCGTCGACCGGCTCGGTGCCGATCGTGGACTCGACCGCGTCGGCAACGAGGCTCGGGTAGTAACCGCTGCGCTCGATGGCCGTGCGCAGCCCCTGGGTCGAGGTGGTGGTCTTAGCCATACCCCCATCCTGGCATCTCCGAGGGCACACGTGCGCCATCCGCCCCGTGCGAAGGTCGGGTTGCGCACCTGCCGTTGCCAAATGGTGACGGTTTGTCGACGTAATGACAGGACCGAACGGGTGAGGTGGATGCGCACTGTTGGTGTGTCCTCTACGGATCGCCACCGTGCGCCTTCCGTGCGCCCTCCCGGTGCACGGCTCGGCGGGGTTGACTGATCCCTCGAGAGGCCCGACCGGGGCAACAGGGACGCGCCGTCGACACGGTGGCACCGGTGGATCTCTCGCGACACTCGTGCCCCCGGGCGGGGGAACGAGTGACACCGCCTCACCGCCGGGGACACTCGGGGAAACGACCGGCGCGGGGCGGCTCGGTCCGGAAAGCGTCGAACGGCATGAAATGCGCAGCCATGTGGAGGGTAGGCGCGGAGGGGCATGCCGCGGAGCGGATCCGGCCTGGAGCCGCCGCCGTACGTAGGTGCCACAGCTCGGGGTGGCATGTGAGTACGGCGGCGGTTCCGCATATGTGTACGGGCACGGCCCGGCGCCGGCGCGCACCGCGGCGGATTCCGCCCGCACCCGGGCGGTACGGCGCGATCACCGGTTACGGACGGGACAGCGACCTGGGGCCCAGGTCGGTGCGGGCCGGCGGGCGGGACAGGCGGATCTGCGCGCCCAGTACGTGTGCGCCCTCGGCCGCCACCACCACCGGGTTCAGCGCGATGGACGTCACCTGCGGCAGGTCGTCGGCCAGCCGGGACAGCCGCAGCAGGATGTCCTCCAGCGCGGGCACGTCCACGGGCCGTGCGCCGCGGTAGCCGAACAACATCGGCGCCGCCCGGACTTCGCGGACCAGGTCCGCCACGTCCTGATCGGTGGCCGGCACCAACCGGTGGGCCACGTCGCCCAGAAGTTCGGTGGCGGGGCCGGCCAGCCCGAACGAGAGCACCGCGCCGAAGGATTCGTCGTAGGTCAGCCCGAGCACGGTCGCGATCCCGTGCGGCGCCATCGGCTGCACCACCAGTCGGGCCTGGTCCGGGCCGCCCAGTCGGGTGGTCATCTCCCGGAACACCCGGCGCAGTCCGGCCTCGGCGCCGATGTCCAGCCGCACTCCGTCCACGTCCACCCGGTGTCGCAGATGTTCGGCGATCGTCTTGAGCGCGACCGGGTAGCCCAGTTCGGTCGCCGCGCGGATGGCCGCATCCTCGCTGTCCACCCGCACCGCGGGCAGCAGCCTGATGCCGTAGCAGTCCAGCAGCTCGGCGGCGTCCGCCGGGGACAGGCCCACCGCGTCCGCCGCGCCGAGCCGGGCCCGGACCAGCGCGCGGGCCTGATCGGTGCGCACCTCGGGATGTTCGGGCACCGAGCCGGTGGGCCGCCGGCGCCACGCGGCGTAGCGCACCACCTCGGCGAGCGCGCGGACCGCGTTCTCCGGGGCCGGGTAGGAGGGCACCGAGCCGAGCGCCGGCACGCCGTCCGCGTCCAGTCGGCGCAGTTGGGTGGGCAGCCCCTCGTGCGCGAGATAGGTGGTCAGCAGCGGCTTGCCGATCCGTGCCGCGCGCCCGGCCATCTCCGCGATCGCGCTCGCCACCTCGTCGCCCGACGTGGTCAGCGGTGGGATGAACACGGTGATCACCGCGTCCGTCTCGGCGGAGGCCAGTGCCTCGGCGAGCGCGTCGCGGAAGTCGTCGGCGGTCGCGGACGTGGTCAGGTCGACCGGGCGCCGCGGCTTCAGGCCCGCACTGGCGCACGCGTCCTGGGTGAGCAGGCCCAGCGAGTCGGAGTTGCCGATGATCGCGATCCGGTCGCCGGCGGGCAGCGGTTGGTAGGCGAGCAGTTGGCCCACGTCGAACAGCTCGGCGACGGTGGGCACCCGGATCACGCCCGCCTGCCGGAACAATGCGTCGACCGCCGAGTCGGGCAGGGTCAGGGTGCGGGTGACGTGCCCGAGCGGTACGCCCTGGGTGTGTCGTCCGGACTTGACCGCGACCACCGGCTTGGCCCGGGAGACCCGTCGGGCGAGCCGGGTGAACTTGCGCGGGTTGCCGATCGACTCCAGGTGCAGCAACACCACGTCGGTGGCCGGGTCGTCCTCCCAGTACTGCAGCAGGTCGTTGCCGGAGACGTCGGCGCGGTTGCCCGCGGACACGAACGTGGAGAGCCCGATCCCCCGGCTCACGGTGGACTCCAGGATGGCGATGCCCAGTGCGCCCGACTGGGCGAACATGCCCACCCGGCCGCGGCGTGGCATCCGGGGCGACAGGCTGGCGTTGACCAGCAGCTCCGGGTCGGTGTTGAGCACGCCCAGGCAGTTCGGTCCGATCACCCGCATGCCGCGCCGGCGCGCGGCGCGGACCAGGCGCCGCTGCCGCTCCCGGCCCTCGGGACCGGTCTCGGCGAAGCCGGAGGACACCACGACCAGGCCGTGCACGCCCTTGCGCCCGCACTGTTCGACCACCTGGCGCACCGCGTCCGCGGGGACCGCCACCAGCGCCAGGTCCACTCCCCCGGGGATGTCCAGCACCGAGGCATAGGTCGGCACGCCGTCGATCGGCTCGCTGCCGGCCCTCGGGTTGACCGCGTACAGGTCGCCGGTGAACTCGCCCGCACGCAGGTTGGCCAGGAGCGTGTTGCCGACCGTGCCCTCGTGCCGGCTCGCGCCGATCACCGCGACCGAGCGCGGGGTGAGCAGCCGGGCGATCGAGCGCGACTCGGCCCGGTGTTCGCGCCCGAGCATGACGCCGAGCGAGGTCTCGGTGGGCGCGAGTTCCAGGGTGAGCCGGACCACGCCGTCCTCGAACGCGGACTGCTGGGTGTAGCCGGCCTCGGTGAACACCGTGACCATCCGGCGGTTCGAGGGCAGTACGTCGGCCACGAAGCGGCGGATGCCGCGCTCGCGGGCGACCGCGGCGATGTGTTCGAGCAGGACCGACGCGACGCCGCGGCCCTGTTGGTCGTCCTGGACCAGGAAGGCCACCTCGGCGGTGGAGGAGCGGCCCTGCGGGCCGGTGCGCACCGCGCGCCCGTCCGGGCCGATCCGGTCGTAGCGCACGATCGCGACCAACTCGTCGCCGACGAACAGGCCCAGGCCGACCCGGTCCACCCAGTCGTGCGTGGTGAAGTGGCGCACGTCGCGGTCGGACAGTCGGGGGTAGGGCGTGAAGAAGCGCAGATACTTCGACTCGGCCGAGACGCGCGCGTAGAACTCGACGAGGCGGCCGGCGTCGTCCGGGCCGACCGGGCGGACGTGGGCGGTGGCGCCGTCGCGCAGCACGACGTCGGCCTCCCAGTGTTCGGGGGGCTTCGGTGGCACGTCTGCCGTGTCGGTGGGCTCCACGTTTGCGAGGCTAACCCCTGAGGCGCATCACCGGTGCTTTCCGGCCGCCCCGATTCGGTGGGTGTCCGCCGCACCTGATAGACCATCAGATACCGTGCCCGGTCTCGTCGCAGGAGGTAACCCATGTCCGCTCAGGGCCTGTCCGCCGCTTTCCCCGTCGCCGACATGGCCGCGGCGGTGCGGTTCATGACCGCGGTACTCGGCGCGGAACCGACCTTCGTCGACGGGGAGCGCTGGGCCCAGTTCGACGTGAACGGCGGCCGGCTGGCGCTGGCCGGCACCGACCGCGAGGGCGAGGCGGCCTCGGTGATGGTCAAGGTCGCCGACCTCGACGCGGCCCTGGTGCCGCTGCGCGAGAGCGGGTTCGGTGTGGGCGAGCCGGTCGAGGGGCCGCACGAGGTGCGGGTGCGGGTGACCGGGCCGGACGGCTGGGCCGCCGTGCTGTATCAGCCGCGGCGCTGACCGCGGGTCGCGACGGGACGGCGGATTGCCATGATCATCGGAGTATCCGAGCGCCGAGGCGAGGCCGAACCGCCGCGTCCCGGCGCATATGCCGTACCACTGCCGCCCGCGCCCGGTAGCGTCCTACCGGTGAACGGCTTGCGGATCCTGCCGGAGGTCGCGGACGCGCTCGCCGCGGGCCGACCGGTGGTCGCCCTGGAGAGCACGATCATCGCGCACGGGCTGCCGCGCCCGGACAACCTGCGGATCGCGCGCGAGATCGAGGGCCGGGTCCGGGCCGCGGGCGCGGTCCCGGCGACGATCGCGATCGTGCACGGCCGTCCGTCGATCGGGCTGGACGCCGAGACGCTCGAATTCGTCGCCACGTGTCCGGATGTGCTCAAGGCGGGCATGCGGGATCTGGCCCTGGTCGCCGCGCGGGGCGGGCACGCCGCGACCACCGTGGGGGCGACGGCGCACCTGGCTCACCAGGCGGGCATCCGGGTGTTCGCCACCGGCGGTCTGGGCGGGGTGCATCGGCAGGCACGGGAGAGCTGGGACGAATCGGCCGACCTGGTCGCGCTGACCCGGTGCGGCCTCGTCGTGGTCTGCTCGGGGGTCAAGTCGATCCTGGACGTCGGCGCGACGCTGGAGCGTCTGGAGTCGCTCAACGTGCCGGTGGTGGGTTTCGGCACCCACACGTTTCCGGGGTTCTACCTGGTCGACTCCGGCCATCGGCTGGAGTGGCGGGTGGACACCGCGGACGAGGTGGCCGACGTCGTGCGGGCGCACGAGGCGCTCGGGCTGGCACGCAACGCCCTCGTGGTGGCCAACCCGGTGCCGCGGGCCGACCAGTTGGACCCGCGGTTGCACGACCGGGTGCTGAACGGGGCACTGGCCGCGCTGACCGACGAGGGCATCGGCGGCAAGGCGGTCACCCCGTTCCTCCTCGACTTCTTCCACCGCGAGACCGCCGGCGCAAGCCTGACCGCCAACATCGCCCTCATCCTGAACAACGCCGCCCTGGCCGCCCGCATCGCCCAGGCCCTGACCATCACCTGAGCATCGACGAATCGAGCCGGTCACTCCACTGCGCACAGCGTGTTCGCACCGTCGTCCTTCACCGATCCCGCACGATCTCCCGGGTCGCGATCGCCGTCGGCGCGCTCGCCTGGACGGTGGCACTCATCCGCAGGTGCAGCACGCACGCCACCGCCGCGTGCGCGTCCCCGACCAGCCCGCCCTTCGCCGCGAACGGCAACCCGTCGTGCGGCCCGCCGACCAGCCGACCGGCCACCACCAGCGGCTGCACCTCGGTCTCCACCGCGAGTCCGTCCGCACCGAGCGCGGTGCACACCGCGCCCGCGATGTCCCCGCCCGTCGCGTACACCCCCGCGAACGGCGTGGCCGCCAGCGCGCGTTTGACCACCTCGCCGAGCAGCACCGGCAGCCGCGCGGCGCGCACCGGGTCGATCCGATCCGGGATCCGGGTGCGGACTCCGGTCAGGGCCGCGCCGGTGCGGGCCAGCGCCACCAGGTCGGCGGCGACCCGAACCGGATCGGGCGCATCGCCCACGTCCAGCCAGCGCGCACCCAGTCGGCGCTGGGTTTCGGCGATCTGATCCCGGCTGAGTCTGCTGAGACTGCCCGCGACGCCGAGCACTGGCGCACCGGTGGGCACCGCGCCCAACGCGCCGACCAGCGCCGCGCCGAACGGCCCGGGATCCACCGGCAGCCAGCGCACTTCGCCGCCCAGCGCGGCGGCCGCGGCGGCCAGCGCGAGCGTCTCCACGTCCGCCTCGGTGACCGCGTCGCAGACCAGCACCCGGGCGCCCGGGTCGCCCAGCGCCCGCGCCAGGCCGGACGCATCACCGCGCACCACGTCCAGCGGGACGTGCACGATCGGCCGCTCGATCACGCCGAAGGCCTCGATCACGCACGAGGACGTCACCGGGCACAACGGGTCGCGGCCGACCTCGCCGGCCGCGATCGGCACGCCGTGCACGAGCTGGATGCCACCTTCGGTGGTGCCGCCCGCCTCGGGATGGGCCGGCACCACGAGTGCGCGCACCGGCGGCCCCGGGCGGGCGTCCAGCACGTGCAGCAGCGCGGCGGTCTCCGCGCCCGGGTTGCCGCGCAGGGTGCTGTCCACCCGCTTGGTCACCAGCGGCGCGTTCGGGAACACCGAGGCGCCCGCGACCACCCGGCGGGCGGCCTGCTCGGCGGGCAGGTGGCGGGTGGCCAGATCCAGCACGAGTACGTCCGGCGCACTGACGCAGGCCCGCGGCGGCCCACCGGTGACCAGCGTGCGCATCCCGCGCCGGGCGAAGCGCACCGCGGTGGCGTTGGCACCGGTGAGGTCGTCGGCAAGGACGAGCACCCGCGGGTCGGATCGCCCCGTACTGTCTGTCAATTACGGTCCCGAATGTCGGATCAAGATCAACTTTGGTGGCTTTTGTGGTGGCTCCCGGAGTCTTGCCGCCCGGCGCGGCGACGGTCAATGCGCGGAGCCCGCGCGCGGTCGTTGACCGCTCGAACGGGTGATGCGAGGGTGCGTTCCGGTACCGACGACGCGATGCTGCGGTACGGCGATCCGCACGACAGACGGAGGAATTCGGCGATGACGACGGGTGCGACCGAGGCTTTTCGCGCTGCGCGCGACTTCCTGCTCGAACACCGCGAGGACCAGCCCACCGCGTGCCGGGACTTCCCGCGCCCCGAACCCACCGAATTCAACTGGGCACTCGACTGGTTCGACGCGATCGCCCGCGGCAACGACACGACCGCGCTGTGGATCGTGGCCGAGGACGGCACCGACACCGAACTCTCCTTCGACGAACTGGCCCGGCGCTCCGATCGGGTCGCCGGTTGGTTGCGCGCGCGGGGCGTGCGCCGCGGCGACCGGGTCCTGCTCGTGCTCGGCAATCGGGTCGAGTTGTGGGAGGCGATGCTGGCCGCGATGAAGCTCGGCGCGGTGATCATCCCGGCCACCACGATGCTCGCGCCCGCCGACCTGACCGACCGGGTCACCCGGGGCGACGTCGCGCACGTGATCGCCGAGTCGGCGGTGACCCCGGGCTTCGCCGAGGTGCCGGGCGCGTGGACCCGGATCGTGGTGGGCGAACCGACGCCGGGCTGGCTCTCGTTCGCCGACGCGCACGACGGTCCCGACGACGCGCACGCGGGGTTCGTACCGGACGGCCCGACCGCCGCGACCGACCCGCTGCTGCTGTACTTCACCTCCGGCACCACCGCGCAGCCCAAGCTGGTGGGCCACACCCAGGCGAGCTATCCGATCGGGCACCTGTCCACGATGTACTGGCTGGGCCTGCGTCCGGGCGACGTGCACCTGAACATCTCCTCGCCCGGCTGGGCCAAGCACGCCTGGAGCAACTTCTTCGCTCCCTGGAACGCCGGGGCCACGATCTTGATCGTGCGTCAGGAGCGGTTCGCCGCACGTCCGTTGTTGGACACGATGGTGCGCTGCGGGGCGACCTCGTTCTGCGCGCCGCCGACCGTGTGGCGGATGCTGGTCCAGGAGGACCTGGGCGCGTGGCGGACCGCGCTGCGCGAGGTGATCGGCGCGGGCGAGCCGCTCAATCCGGAGGTCATCGAACAGGTACGGGCCGCCTGGGGGTTGACCATCCGGGACGGCTTCGGGCAGACCGAGACCACGGCGCAGATCGGCAACGCACCCGGGCAGGAGGTCCGGCCGGGCTCGATGGGCCGGCCGCTGCCCGGCTACACGGTGGCCCTGGTCGACCCGATCTCCGGCGAGGTGGTCACCGGCACCGACGCCGAGGGCGAGATCTGCCTCGACCTCGCCGCCCGCCCGCTGGGCCTGATGACCGGATACCTCGACGACCCGGAGCGCACGGCCGAGTCGATGCGCGACGGCTTCTACCACACGGGCGACGTCGGCACCCGGGACGCGGACGGCTACATCACCTATGTGGGCCGCTCCGACGACGTGTTCAAGGCGTCCGACTACCGCATCTCGCCGTTCGAGCTGGAGAGCGTGCTGATCGAGCACGACGCGGTGGCCGAGGCCGCGGTGGTGCCGTCGCCGGACCCGGTGCGACTGGCCGTGCCGAAGGCGTACGTGGTGCTCGCGCCCGGGCACGAGCCGACCCGGGAGATCGCGCTGTCCATCCTGCGGCACGCCCGCGCCGTGCTCTCACCGTACAAGCGGGTCCGCCGGATCGAGTTCGCGGAGTTGCCCAAGACCATCTCGGGCAAGATCCGCCGGGTCGAACTGCGGGGTCGGGAGCGCGAATTGCATGACGGCGACCTAGCCGGGCGGGGCGCTCTGGAGTGGTTCGAGGAGGACTTCCCGGAACTCAAGGGCAACTGACCGCAGACCCGAGGCCCGGGCGCCGAGAGCCGAGGAGTCGAGAGCCGAGGCCGGGCCCGGGGCCGAGCCGACACCGGCTCGGCCCCGGGGCGGCGGGTCAGATCTTGTCGGCGATCAGCTTGGCGATCGCGATGTGCTGCCCGCGCGGCAGGTCCTTCGCGGCGGGTGCCAGGCTCACGTGCATGTCGACGATCAGGTCGCCGTGTGTCTTGGCGAAGTAGATCTCGGGGACACTGGGCGCCGGGTAGCTGCCGGTGCCCGGCACGTACAGCGTGGGGAACGCACCGAGGTCGGTGATCGGCTTGCCGTACTTCGACATTTCGTTCTTGGCCACGACGCTCTCCGGCGTGTCACCGGCCCTGCTGCTGCGGGTGAAGTACTGGAGGGTCACCACCGGCGAGTCGCCCGGTCCGTAGTAGCGGCAGGTGCGCAGCGTGTCGTCGTTCTTGGTGCGGGTGACCTCGCTGCCCAATACACCCTTGAGTTCGGCGGGCGTGAGCAGGTTGCAGAAGGCCTTGGGGTCGAGGTTGCCCGTACCGCCGGGCTTGTCCGTGGCCGGCGCCGTGGCGGGCGCGGTGCCCTTGCCCCCGCCGGGCTGCGTGGCCGGCGCGCCGGTCGCCCCGCCGGTCGATCCACCCGCCTGGGGCGCGGCCGTGGCCGGGTCCTTCTTCTTGTCGTCGTCGCCCTTGACCTTGTCGACCAGGCCGCATCCGCTGGAGAGCGCGATGACGGAAGCGGCGATCAACAGTCCCGGAAGGGCAGGCTTGCGCAGGTACAACGTGGTTCTCCATCCCCGTGGCGCGACCGGACGCCGCCACCCCCCTGGATGCGTGACGGGTCGTCACGATGGCGCCGATCCCGCGATGTCGCCGGTGCGTGTGTACGGCAGAGCGAGGCTAATGCACGAAATTGCCGGCCGCTGAAGTGCCGCGGGGACGATACCGTGACGGATGTGACGCGCACGCTACGTGATCCCGACGGCCTCATCCGCACGGCGACCTTCGGCTGGGCAGGTGCCCGGGCCGTGCTGGGCGTGGTCGCCCTGCTCGACCCGCCGCGGGTCTCCCGACCGTGGATCGGCGACGACGCGGACCGCACCGGGGCCCTCGTGTTCGCCCGCGCGCTCGGCGGGCGCGACCTCGCACTCGGCGCCGGCGCGATGTTCGCGGCCGCCCGCGGCGAGCCGATCCGCACCTGGGCGCTGGCGGCCTCGGCGGCCGATCTCGGCGACACCCTCATCACGTACCGGCATCGCGAGCAACTGCCTCGCGGCCGACGGGCCTTCATCGCGGGCCTGGCCGGGGGCTCGGCGCTGATCGGCGTGGGCCTGGCCCTGGCGGAGCGGCGCCGAGCCGGCAGGTAGCGGCGGAGGCCGCCGGGCCGGAGCGGGCGGCCCGACGTGACGTGACGCCGATCTCCGCACCGAATCGCAACGGGTGGGCCGGGTCGGCGCGACAACCGCCGACCCGGCCCACCCGCCACCGCCGCGAGCGCCCACGCCCCGACAACCATCGGGGCCATCCGGCAGGGCGTTAGGCCGCGACCTCGATCGCCAGTCGCCGCTTGTTCCAATAGGCGACGACCTCCAGCAGGATCCCCGCGACGACCGCAATTCCGACCGCGGTCCACGGCATCTTCGTGCCGACCAGCTTGAGTTCGAAGAAGTCCTGCAACCACGGCACCGAGAGCACCGTGGCGAACCCGGCCCCCATCACCAGCACCAGGCCTATCCGCCACCACGTGTACGGGCGGGCGATGATCGCCAGCACCCACAGGCCGACCAGGAACAGCGTGAGCGTCGCGATCGACGTCTCGGCCGTACGCGTGGCGTCCGTCGCGCCGTAGTCCGCACGGGCCAGCAGATACGCGGTGAAGGTCGCGGTACCGGCGATCACGCCGGAGGGGCCCGAGTAGCGCAGCACCCGCTTGACGAAGCCGGGGCGCGCCCGCTCCTTGTTCGGGGCCAGCGCCAGGAAGAACGCCGGTGTGCCGATGGTGAACCAGGCCAGCAGCGTCAGGTGCCGGGGCAGGAACGGGTAGGGCACGTTGGCGATCACGACCAGGATGGCCAGGAGCACCGAGTAGGCGGTCTTGGTCAGGAACAGGTTGGAAACCCGCTCGATGTTGCCGATCACCCGGCGGCCCTCGCCGACCACCGACGGCAGCGTGGCGAAGCTGTTGTCCAGGAGCACGATCTGCGCGACGCCCTTGGTGGCCTCGCTGCCCGAACCCATCGACACGCCGATGTCGGCGTCCTTGAGCGCGAGCACGTCGTTGACGCCGTCGCCGGTCATCGCCACGTTGTGCCCGCGCGACTGGAGGGCGGCGACCATGTCCCGCTTCTGCTGCGGGGTGACCCGGCCGAAGACCGTGTTGGCCTCCAACACGTCCGCGAGCTCGTTCTGGTCGGTGGGCAGCGTGCGGGCGTCCACCGGGTGTTCGGCGCCCTTGATGCCGAGCTTGGCGGCCACCGCGCCGACCGAGATCGCGTTGTCGCCGGAGATCACCTTGGCCGCCACGCCCTGGTCGGCGAAGTAGTCCAGCGTCGCGCCCGCGTCGTGGCGCAGCCGCTGCTCCAGCACCACCAGCGCGGCGGGCGTCACCTCGGCGCCGTCCGGGCCGCCGACGAGCGCATCGACGGTGTCCGCGAGCGAGGCGTCGGTGCGGACCAGCAGCAGCACCCGCAGGCCCTGTGCGCCCAGTCGCTCGGCGTCGGTGAGCAGATCGCCGTGCTCCCGCGTGTCCACCAGCACCTCGGGGGCGCCGATCAGCCACGTGGCGCGGGCGCCGGACACCTCGAACGTCGCGCCGCTGTACTTGCGGGCGGAGGAGAACGGCACGCTTTCCACCGACGTCCAGCCGGTCTGCGCCGGGCACTCGTCGATGATCGCGGCCAGGCTCGCGTTCGGCCGGGGCTCGGTGGTACCGAGCGCGCCGAGCGCGGCGCGCACCGGCAGGCCCTCGGCCAGTTCGCGCACCTCGGCGACGTTCATGCCGCCCTCGGTGAGCGTGCCGGTCTTGTCCAGGCAGACCACGTCGACCCGGGCCAGGCCCTCGATCGCGGGCAGTTCCTGGACCAGGCAGTGCTTGCGACCCAGCCGCACCACACCGACCGCGAAGGCCAGCGAGGTGAGCAGCACCAGACCCTCGGGGACCATCGGCACGATCCCCGCGATCATCCGGGTGACCGCCTCGCGCCAGGTGGTGTCCTCCAGCCGATACTGGCTGATGATCAGCGCGATCGAGGCCGGGAACAGGATCCAGGTGACGTACTTGAGGATCGTGCTGATGCCGTTGCGCAGTTCGGAGGCCACCAGGGTGAACTTGCTGGCCTCCTCCATCAGCTGCGCGGCGTACGCCTCGCGACCCACCCGGGTCGCGGTGAAGGCGCCGTTGCCGGCCACCACGAAGCTGCCGGACATCACCGGGTCGCCCGGGCGCTTGATCACCGGGTCGGCCTCGCCGGTGAGCAGCGACTCGTCGATCTCCAGGTTGTCCGCCTCGACGACCACGCCGTCCACGGCGGCCTTGTCGCCCGCGCCCAACTCGATCACGTCGTCGAGCACGAGGTCCGAGGGGGACAGCGCCACCGGCTTCCCGTCCCGGCGCACCACCGGCTTGGACTCGCCGATCACCGCGAGCCGGTCCAGGGTGCGCTTGGCGCGCATCTCCTGGATGATGCCGATCCCGGTGTTGGCGATGATCACGAAGCCGAACAGGCCGTCCTTGACCGACCCGACGGACAGGATGATCAGCCACAGCACACCGATCACGGCGTTGAACCGGGTGAAGACGTTCGCCTTGACGATCTCGGCCGTCGAGCGGCTCGACCGCACGGGAACGTCGTTGACGTCCCCTCTGGCGACCCGTTCCGCGACGTCCGCGGCGGTCAGTCCGATGCCAAGGGTCACGTCGGGTTCGCTTGCCGTCCCGTCGGGTCTGTCGACCGGCGGGATGGCTGTCGTCTCTCCGGGCCCGGCGCCCGGCAACGGCTGAGTCATGGGTCTACCGTAAGTGCCCCAAGAGATCGTGGTTGGCGGTGGGCCGACCGTTGTCGTCCGCCCACCGCCGGATCACGACTATTCGACGACCGTGACCGGTCCGAGTTCGAGTGCTTCGAGCGGTTCGCGAATCTTGTCCGCGTCGCCCACCAGGACCACCACGAGGTGCTCGGGATCGAACCCGGCGGACACCGCCTCGGCGGCGTCCTTGGTCGCGACCTCGGCCAGCCGCAGGTAGAGCTGCGGCAGGTAGTCGTCCGGCTGCCGCTCGGCGGCCATGTCGGCCAGCGAGTCGCACACCGCGCGCGGCGTCACGTACTTGAGCGGCGCGACGCCCACGATGCTCTGCACCGCCGCGTCCCGCTCGCCGTCCACCAGGCCCTCGGCGGCCAGCGTGCGCAGCACGGTGACCAGGTCCGCGACGGCCGGCCCGGTGACGTCGGTCTCCACCGAACCCTGGATCACCAACAGCGAGCCCTGCTGCAACGATTGGTTCGCCGCGCGCACGCCGTAGGTGTAGCCCTTCTCCTCGCGCAGCACCCGGTCCAGTCGCGAGGTGAGCGTGCCGCCCAGGCAGTACGTGCCGATCGTCAGGGCCGGCCACGTGGCGTCCTCGCGGCCGGGTCCGATCCGCCCGACCAGCAGTTGCGTCTGCACGCTGCCCGGTCGGTGCACGATCAGTACGCGGGCGTGGTCGTCGGCGAGCACGGGTGCGGGCTGCGAGGGCTCGGCGGTCGCCGCGGTCCAGGTGCCGAGCGTGCGCTCCAGCACGTCGGTGACGTCCACGCCGGCGAAGTCGCCCACCACGACCAGGGTCGCGGTCTGCGGGCGCACGTGCGCGGTGAAGAAGTCCCACACGGCCGCGCGGTCCACCCGCGCGACGCTCTCCGCGGAGCCGGCCCGCGGTCGGGACAACCGCATCGAGGCGTCGAACAGCGTGCCGCTGAGCGCGAGCGCGGCGCGCCGGGGCGGGCTGGCCAACTCGTGCACGATCTCGTCCTGCCGCTGGCGCACCAGCCGGTCCACCTCGGCCGCGGGGAAGGCCGGTGCCCGCACCGCGTCCGCGAGCAGCCCCAGCGCCCGTTCCAGACGCGAGGCCGGCACGTCGAGTGCGACCCGCACGCCCGGGTGATCGGCGTCGGTGTCGATCGTCGCGCCGCAGCGCTCCAGTTCGGCGGCGAACTCCTCGGCGCCCATCCTGTCGGTGCCCTCGGTGAACGCGCGCGCCATGATCGTGGCCACGCCCTCGCACTCGGCCGGCTCGGCGGCCAGCGGCGAGTCGAGCACCAACTCGACGGCCACCACCTTCTGGCCGGGCCGGTCCACGCGCAGCACCGCGAGGCCGTTGCCGAGCACGAAGCGCTCGGGCGCGGGGAAGGTCCACTCACGGGCCGGGCCCGCGCCGGGGCGCGGGTGGAACACCATCTCGCCGGTCTGGGTCACGCGACCTGCTCCTCGTCCTCGTCCGCGTCGTCGTCGGTCGGCTCGTCCGTCGGTTCGTACACCAGCACCGCGCGGTTGTCCGGCACCAGGCGTTCGGCGGCGACCGCCCGCACCTCCTCGGCGGTGATGTCCAGCAACCGCTCCAGCGCGGTGAACGCCAGGTTCGCGTCCCCGAACAGCGTCGCGTAGCGGCACAGTTCGTCGGCCCGGCTGCCCACCGTTGCCATCGTGTCCAGGTAGGCGCGCTCCAACTGGGCCTGCGCACGCTCGAGTTCGGCCGGGGTCGGCCCCTCGGCGGCGAACCTGGCGAACTCCTCGGTCAACGCCGCGTCGATCGCCTCCACCGCACCCGAACCGGACGCCTTCACGTCCAGCATGCCCACCGACGCGGTTCCGGCCTGGCGCATCAGGCCGACCCCCGCGTAGAGCGCGAGTTCGTCGTGCCGCACCAGGCGGGTGTTCAGCCGCGAGCTCTCCCCCTCGCCCAGGACGGTCAGCGCGATCTCCGCGGCGTCCGCCTCCCGGGTGCCGTCGGCCGGCATCCGGTAGGCGGCCATCAGCGCGGGCGAGGGCACGTTCTCGCGTACGACCTCGCGCAGCTCGGCGCCCAGGACCGGGGGCAGCGCACCGTCCGCGGGCACCGGCTTGCCGTCGTGCGCGGGGATCGTGCCGAAGTACTTCTCCACCCAGGCCAGGGTCTGCTCGGGGTCCACGTCGCCGACGATCGCCAGCACCGCGTTGTTCGGCGCGTAGTAGGTCCGGAAGAACGCCTGGCAGTCCGCGAGCGAGGTGGCGTCCAGGTCGGCCATCGAGCCGATCGGCATGTGGTGGTACGGGTGGCCCTCGGGGTAGGCCATCGCCACCAGGCGCTCCCACGCGGTGCCGTAGGGCACGTTGTCGTAGCGCTGGCGGCGCTCGTTCTTGACCACGTCGCGCTGGTTCTCCAGGCTTTCCTCGGTCAGCGCCCGGAGCAGCCCGCCCATCCGGTCCGCCTCCAGCCACAGCGCGAGTTCCAGCTGGTGCGCGGGCATCGTCTCGAAGTAGTTCGTGCGCTCGAAGCTCGTGGTGCCGTTGAGCGAACCGCCCGCGGACTGCACGAACTCGAAGTGCTCGTTGCCGTGCACGTTGGCCGAGCCCTGGAACATCAGGTGCTCGAAGAGGTGCGCGAGCCCGGTCCGCCCGGGCCGTTCGTGCCGTGAGCCCACGTCGTACCAGAGGCAGACGGCGGCCACGGGGTCGACGTGGTCCTCCGAGAGCACCACGCGGAGCCCGTTGCCGAGGGTGTGCGTGGTCGCGGTGAACCCCAACGATGCAGTCGCCGGTCCTGCCATAAGCCCATCCGTCCTCTCCTGGAGGGTGACCGCCGCGACGGCGGCCACCCTCACCCTAACGACGCGCGGTGCCCGATCGACTCCCGCTCGCGAGGGTGTTCGCGGTGGGCGAAGCGCGCCCGCAGCGCGCCTACTGCTGGTAGCCCTCGACCTCGCGCGCCGGGCGCGCGGCCGCGCTCGCCGGGTCCCCGCCCGCGTCGCGCAAAGCCTGACGCTGCCTCAGCAGGTCCCAACACCGGTCGAGTTCGGCCTCCACCTCGGACAGCCGACGATGCTCCTCGTCACCGGAGATCGTGCCTTGCGCAAGTTGGTCCCGCAGGGCACGCTCCTGCTCGACCATGTCGGTGATGCGTTCGCGAATCTGCTTGTCGTCCATCGCGAAACCCTTCTTTTTTCCTGCTCGGACGGCGGCCGGAGACTGCGGCACAACCGTGGGCCAAAGGGCTGTCCTTCCCTCCTCGCACGGCCCCCAAGCACGGTGTCACCCGGGTCGATGCACTCACATGTCGCAGCGGCGCGTCACAATGGGCACGCCGTGCGGGCCGTCCCCGGCCGCGCCGCCCTCGGGCGGACACGGGAGACACGGCCCGGCGCCGGCCCGAAGAAGCAAAGGAGCAACGCCGCGCATGGCCCGCCGTAGTATGAAAACTTCCGGTCCGCAGCCACCGGACGACTTCGAGGAACGCATCCTCGACATCGATGTCGTCGACGAGATGCAGGGCTCCTTCCTGGAGTACGCCTACTCGGTCATCTACTCGCGGGCACTACCGGACGCCCGCGACGGGCTCAAGCCCGTGCATCGCCGCATCCTGTACCAAGCCGCCGAGATGGGCCTGCGTCCCGACCGGGGGTACGTCAAGTGCGCCCGTGTCGTGGGCGAGGTGATGGGCAAGCTGCACCCGCACGGTGACGGCCCCATCTACGACACCCTCGTGCGGATGGCGCAGCCGTTCTCGATGCGCCTGCCGCTGATCGACGGCCACGGGAACTTCGGCTCCCTCGGCGGCGACGACCCGCCCGCCGCGATGCGATACACCGAGTCCCGACTGTCCTCCGCCGCGATGTTGATGGTCGACTCGATCGACGAGGACGTCGTCGACTTCGGCCCCAACTACGACGGCCAGGAACAGGAACCGGGCGTCCTGCCCGCCGCGTTCCCGAACCTGCTCGTCAACGGCGCGTCCGGGATCGCGGTCGGCATGGCGACCAACATGCCGCCGCACAACCTGGTCGAGGTGGTCGCCGCCGCGCGCCACCTGATCCGGCACCCCACCGCCACGCTCGAAGACCTGATGCGCCACGTGCCCGGCCCCGACCTGCCCACCGGCGGTCGGATCGTCGGCCTCGGCGGCGTCCGGGACGCGTACGAGAAGGGCCGCGGCACCTTCAAGATCCGCGCGACCGCGACGGTCGAGTCGGTCACCGCGCGCCGCAAGGGCATCGTGGTCACCGAACTGCCCTACAACGTCGGCCCGGAGCGGGTGATCGCCAAGATCAAGGAGTTGGTGCAGTCCAAGAAGGTCCAGGGCATCGCGGACCTGAAGGACCTCACCGACCGCTCGCACGGACTGCGCCTGGTCATCGAGATCAAGAACGGCTTCAACCCCGAGGCGATCCTCCAGCAGCTCTACAAGCTGACGCCGATGGAGGAGACCTTCGGCATCAACAACGTCGCCCTGGTCGACGGCCAGCCGCTCACGCTGGGCCTGAAGGAACTGCTCCAGGTCTACGTGGACCACCGCTTCGAGGTGATCCGCCGACGCAGCGAGTTCCGCCGCCGCAAGCGCCGGGAGCGCCTGCACCTGGTCGACGGTCTGCTCGTCGCGCTGATCGACATCGACCGCGTGATCGAGCTGATCCGCTCCAGCGACAACTCGGCGCAGGCCAAGGAACGTCTGATGGAGACGTTCTCGCTGTCCGACATCCAGGCGTCCTACATCCTGGACACCCCGCTGCGCCGGCTCACCCGGTTCGACCGGATCGAACTGGAGGCCGAGCAGGAGCGGCTGCGCGCCGAGATCGCCGAACTGACCAAGATCCTGGAGGACGACAAGCTGCTCCGAAAGGTGGTCTCGGACGAACTGGCCGCGGTGTCCAAGAAGTACGGCACCCCGCGCCGCACCGTCCTGCTGGAGTCGGCCGACGTGCCCGCCGCGGCGGTCCCGCTCCAGGTCACCGATGCGCCGTGCACGGTCCTGCTGTCCTCGACCGGTCTGCTCGCGCGCACCTCGACCGGCGGCCCGCTGCCGCCCGAGGGGGGCCGGGCCAACCACGACCTGGTGGTGTCCTCGGTCGCGGCCACCGTGCGCGGCGAGGTCGGCGCGGTCACCAGCACCGGCCGGCTGTTGCGGATCAACGTGGTCGACCTGCCCTCGTTGCCGGAGACCGCGACCGCGCCGAACCTGGCCGGCGGCGCGCCGCTGTCCGAGTTCGTCTCGTTGGAATCGCACGAACGCCTGGTGTGCCTGACCACGCTCGCCGCCGACTCCCCCGGGCTCGCGCTCGGCACCGCGCAGGGGGTGGTCAAGCGGGTCGTGCCGGACTATCCGGCGAACAAGGACGACCTGGAGGTGATCTCGCTGCGCGACGGCGACGTCATCGTCGGCGCGGTCGAGTTGCGCACCGGCGAGGAGGACCTGGTCTTCGTCACCGACGACGCCCAGCTGCTGCGCTTCCAGGCCGCGATGGTGCGGCCGCAGGGTCGCCCGGCGGGCGGCATGGCCGGCATCAAGCTGGGTGCCGGGCAGTCCGTGCTCTCGTTCACCGCGGTGGATCCGGGCGCGGACGCGGTGGTTGTCACGGTCGCCGCCTACAGCGGCGACGCCCTGTTCGGCTCGGAGCACGGCACCTGCAAGGTCACCCCGTTCGCCGAGTACCCGCGCAAGGGCCGGGCCACCGGCGGCGTGCGCTGCCAACGCTTCCTCAAGGGCGAGAGCACGCTGCGCCTGGCCTGGGCGGGCCCGGCACCGGCCCGCGCCTCGGACGCCAAGGGCCGGCCGGTCGAGCTGCCCGCCCTGGACCCGCGCCGCGACGGCTCCGGCACGCCGCTGGCCAAGCACGTCGACGCGGTCGGCGGCCCGCCGGGCACCGTCTGAGTCGACCCATCGACGAGGCCCCCGCAGCGTCCCTCGCTGCGGGGGCCTCTCCCGTTCCGTCACCGGGCGTACCGGCGGCGATCGACTCGTCAGCGTGCCGCGAACTCCTCCAGGAGCTCGATCGAGCGCGCGTACTTCCTCCGCAACCGCACCTGCGTCCTGGCGTCGAGCTGGCCGAGCCGGGCCTCGGAGCGGTTGTCCGCGATGTCCGCCCGCTTGACCACGAGCGCGATCGGGTCCGCCGCGGCGCGCTCGATGCTGACCTCCAGCGGTTCGCCGGGCAGCTTGGACAGCGCGATCACCGCCGCCACCACCCGCTCCGGCACACCCGCCTTACGCAGGTCGTCCGCACCCACCGGTGTGTCTTCGATCACGTCGTGCAGCACCGCCGCCATCTGCGTGTAGGTGCCCTCGACCTGTTGCATCACCCGCAGCGGGTGCGTGATGTACGGATGGCCACCCTTGTCCAACTGACCGTCGTGCGCGGCCCTGGCGAGCGCCACCGCGTCGTCCAACGTGAAGCCGGCTATCGCCGCGCTCCCGTCGGTCCGTCCCTGGGGCATGGCCGCCTCCCATCGTTACCGTGTGCAACAACCGTACCGGGATCACCGGATCCGGGCGCTCGGGGCGGCACCGATCGGGCCGGCGGCGGGTGAAAGCTATACGGTGCACAGTCGTGGAAACCTGCGTCTTTCTCTCGCACGAACTCGCCGAGCCGATGGCCGGCACCGCTCCGACCACGCGTGGTTGGTTGCTCGTCGAGCACCCCGGGCCGTGGGCCGCCAAGGCCCTGACCGGCAGTCGCGGGCTCGACGACGGGGTGGGCGCGGAGTTGGACGAGCGGGCCGCCCGGGCCGGTTTCCGCGCCGCGCTCATCCGCCGGCCGGACGAGACCGGCCGCCGAATCGACGAGGCGGCGGGCCCCGGGGGCAACGAGAGCGAGCGCGCCCCCGACGGTCTGCGGACCGTCTTCCTGGCCTGGACCGAGCCCGGCGGCACGTGGCTGCGCCGGTTGCGCGTACGCACCGCCGCCGACGCGCTCGCGCTCGACCTGGCCGCGCTGGCCGGACCGGTCGAACCCTCGGTGGGCGAGGCGACGGCCGAACCGCTCCTGCTGGTCTGCACGAACGGCAAGCGCGACCGGTGCTGCGCGGTCGCGGGCCGACCACTGGCCGGCGCACTCGCCGTGAGCTTCCCCGAGGCCACCTGGGAGGTCACCCACCTGGGCGGGCACCGATTCGCGCCGACCGCCCTCGTACTGCCCCAGGGCTACCTGTACGGGCGCCTGGACCCCACCTCGGCCCGAGCCGTGGTCGCCGCCGCCCGGCGCGGCGAGATGTTGCCGGACCGCTGCCGGGGCCGGGCCACCTACTCCCGGGCCGGGCAGGCCGCCGAACTCGCGGTGCGCGCGGACTGCGGCGAGCGCCTGGCCGACGCGCTGTCGGTCTACGACGAGCGCGCCGAGGACGACGGCGGCTGGACCGTGCGGGTCGACCACCGCGACGGCCGTACCTGGACCGTCGCGGTGGACGCCCGCAAGGAGGCCCCCGCCCGGCCGGAGAGTTGCGGCAAGGACGAGGGCCTCCCGACGAGCATGCGCGCCCGCCTGTTGTCGCACCGTCAGTAGGCGCCCGCCCCGGTCAGCGAACGGACCTCCATCTCGGCGTACTTGGCGGCGTCCGCCTCCTCGTCCGAGCGCAGCGTGCCGATCCAGCCGCACAGGAAGCCGATCGGGATCGACACGATCCCCGGGTTCTCCAACGGGAACCAGTGGAAGTCGATCCCGGTCACCAGCGGCGTTTTGCCCCCGGAGACCACCGGCGAGAACAGCACGAGCACCAGCGCCGAGCCGAGCCCGCCGTAGATCGCCCAGACCGTGCCGTTGGTGTTGAACCGGCGCCAGAACAGCGTGTACAGCAGCGTGGGCAGATTCGCCGAGGCGGCGACCGCGAAGGCGAGGGCGACCAGGAACGCGACGTTGAGCTTCTGTGCGGACAGGCTCAGCCCGATCGCGATCCCGCCGATCACGATCGCCGAGAGCCGGGCGGCCCGCAGTTCGCTCTTCTCGTCGGTCGCCTCCTTGCGGATCACGTTGGTGTACAGATCGTGCGCGAAGGACGCCGAGGAGGCCAGGGTCAGCCCGGCCACCACCGCCAGAATGGTCGCGAACGCCACCGCCGCGATCACCGCGAGCAGCACCACACCGCCGAACGTGTTCGGACCGCCGCCGAGTTCCTCCGCGAGCAGCGGCAGTGCGGTGTTGCCGGCCGCGTTCGACTTGCGGATCTTGTCCGACCCGAGCACCGCCGCGGCGCCGAATCCGAGCACGATGGTGAGCAGGTAGAACGTGCCGATCAGGGCGATCGCCCACATCACCGAGTGCCGCGCGGCCCGCGCGGTGGGCACGGTGTAGAACCGCACCAGGATGTGCGGTAGCCCCGCGGTGCCGAGCACCAGGGCGATCGCCAGGCTGACGAAGTCCAGCCGACTGGTCAGGTTCTTCCCGTACTTCAGCCCCGGTTCGAGGAACTCCTGTCCGTGGCCGCTGGTGTGCGCCGCGGTGTCCAGCAACTCGTCGAGATCGAAGTGGAAGCGCAGCAGGACCAGGATCGTCATCAGGATCGCGCCGCCCAGCAGCAGCACCGCCTTGACGATCTGGATCCAGGTGGTGCCCTTCATCCCGCCGAAGGTCACGTAGACCACCATCAGCGCGCCCACGCCGACGATCGTCCAGGTCTGCGCCGAACCGCCCGTGTCGCCGAGGAGCAGGGCGACCAGGGTGCCCGCGCCGACCATCTGGGCAATCAGGTAGAAGATCGAGACCACGATCGTCGCGGCTCCCGCCGCCGTCCGCACCGGCTTGCGACTCATCCGGAACGCGACCACGTCGGCCATCGTGAACCGGCCGCAGTTGCGCACGAGTTCGGCCACGAGCATGAGCACGACCAGCCAGGCGACCAGGAAGCCGATCGAGTACAGGAAGCCGTCGTAGCCGAAGAGAGCGATCAGTCCGGCGATGCCCAGGAAGGACGCCGCGGACATGTAGTCGCCGGCGATGGCCAGTCCGTTCTGCGACGCGGAGAACTCCCGTCCGCCGGCGTAGAAGTCGTTGGTCGTGCGGTTGTTGCGACTGGCCCACACGGTGATGCCGAGGGTGATCAGCACGAAGACCACGAACAGCAGACCGGTCAGACCGCGGTGGCCGCCGGCCGCCGCGAGGTTGGCAGGGTTCACCGGAACATCTCCTGGGTCTCCCACCGCAGGTTGAGCGCGGCCCGGTCGCGCTTGCCGCGCGCATTGCGGGCGTACGACCACGTGATCAGGAACGTGCTCGCGAACTGGAGCAGGCCGAAGGCGAGCGCGACGTTGAACGCGCCCAGGATCCGGTGTGCCATGAAGCCGCGCGCGAAGGTGGACGCGAATACGTAGAGCAGGTACCACGCGAGGAACGCGAGCGACATCGGGAAGACGAAGTCGCGATAGCGGCGCCGGATCTCCTGGAACTCCGGGCTCGCCTGCACGCGTAGGTAGATGTCCGCGCGCGAATCCGGCTCCGGGTCGCCGAACGGCACACCCTGGGTGGGTGTGGGTCGGTACGAACTGGTCGTCACCGTAGCTCTCCTCGTCGATTGCCGAACCGCGCGGTTCCGTCCGGTCCGAACCCCCGAGACAGGCGTTCGATGGGACTGGTGTTCAGCATGGGCAGCGGGCGCGGGCCGCACGGCCAGGTTCTGCGCGATTCACCTGTACGGATGAACCGCCGGCACGGCTGCACACCTGGCCCCGCCATGCGTCGTGGAATCGTCTGGCCAACGAGGATCCGAGCCCTGCCGATACGGGATGTGTGACGGTCACACGCCAATGAGTGACATTCGTCCTTCTATCCCAGATATACGGACCATTTGGCCCGGATATGGTGATCATGAAAAAAGCCGGGCCCGAAGGGACGAATCCCTTCGGGCCCGGCGAACGACCGGCAGGTCGGTGTGCTCAGGCGTCGATCCGCGAGCGGTCGAGCAGCGACGCGGAGTTGGTGATGAACTCCTTGCGCGGCGCCACCTCGTTGCCCATCAGCAGGTCGAACACGCGCTCGGCCGCCTCCAGGTCGCCCAGGTTGATCCGGCGCAGCGTGCGGTGCCGGGGATCGACCGTGGTCTCCGCGAGCTGGTCGGCGTCCATCTCACCCAGGCCCTTGTACCGCTGGACCGGCTCCTTCCAGCCGATGCCCTTGCGCTGGTACTCCAGCAGCGTGCGCTTCAGCTCGGCGTCCGAGTACGTGTAGACGTACTTGTCCTGACCCTTCTTGGGCCGGGACAGCTCGATCCGGTGCAGCGGCGGAACTGCGGCGAAGACCCGGCCGGCCTCGACCATCGGACGCATGTAGCGCTGGAAGAGGGTGAGCAGCAGGCAGCGGATGTGCGAGCCGTCGACGTCGGCGTCCGCCATGAAGATGATCTTGCCGTAGCGGGCCTGGTCGATGTCGAACGTGCGTCCGGAGCCCGCTCCTATCACCTGGATGATCGCGGCGCATTCGGCGTTCTTGAGCATGTCCGAGACGGACGCCTTCTGCACGTTCAGGATCTTGCCCCGAATCGGCAGCAGTGCCTGGAACTCCGAGTTGCGCGCGAGCTTGGCGGTGCCCAGCGCCGAGTCGCCCTCGACGATGAACAGCTCGCTGCGTTCGACGTCGTCGCTGCGGCAGTCGGCCAGCTTGGCCGGCAGCGCCGAGGTCTCCAGGGCCGTCTTGCGCCGCTGGGCCTCCTTGTGCTGACGCGCGGCGATCCGGGTGCGGGCCGCGGAGACGACCTTCTCCAGGACGGCGCGCGACTGCGCCTTGTGGTCGCGCCCGGTGGAGGTCAGGAACGCCTTGAGTTCCTTGGACACCACGTTCTGCACGATCCGGGCGGCGGCCGAGGTGCCCAGCACCTCCTTGGTCTGCCCCTCGAACTGCGGCTCGGCCAGCCGCACGGTGACCACGGCGGTCAGGCCCTCGGTCGCGTCGTCCTTGGTGATGTCGTCCTCGGCCACGCGCAGCAGCTTGGTCGAGCGCAGCACGTCGTTGACCGTGCGCCGGAGCGCCTGGTCGAACCCGGCGACGTGGGTGCCGCCCTTGGGCGTGGCGATGATGTTGACGAAGGAGCGCAGGGTCGAGTCGTATCCCGTGCCCCAGCGCAGCGCCACGTCCACGCCCAGCTCGCGCTGGACCTCGGTGGCCACCATGTGCCCCTGCTCGTCGAGCACGGGCACGGTTTCCTTGAAGGTGCCGGAGCCGGTGAAGCGCAGGACGTCGCACAGCGCGCGGTCGGGGGCGAGGTACTCGCAGAACTCGCTGATCCCGCCGGAGTAGTGAAAGACCTGTTCGTCTACTTCGCCCGGATTCGCACCATTACGCTCGTCGCGAACAACGATCGTGAGTCCGGGTACCAGGAACGCGGTCTGCCGGGCCCGCGAGTACAACGATTCCAGGTCGAGCGCGGCGTCCTTGAGGAAGATCTGCCGGTCCGCCCAGTAGCGGACCCGGGTGCCGGACTTGGCCTTGGCGATCTTCTTGATCTTGCGCAATCCGTTACCGGCACTGAACGGAGCGTCCGCACCGAGCGTGGCGAACTCGCCGGGCACGCCGCGGCGGAACGAGATGGCGTGGGTGTGCCCGCCGCGGTCCACCTCGACGTCGAGTCGGGCGGACAGGGCGTTGACCACGGAGGCGCCGACGCCGTGCAGGCCGCCGGAGGCGGCATAGGATCCGCCGCCGAACTTGCCGCCTGCGTGCAGCTTGGTCATGACGACCTCGACACCGGACAGGCCGGTCTTGGGCTCCACGTCGACGGGGATACCGCGACCGTTGTCCCGAACCTCCACCGAGCCGTCAGCGTGCAGGAGCACCTCGATCCGGTCGCCGAAGCCCCCGAGGGCCTCGTCCACCGAGTTGTCGATGATCTCCCACAGACAGTGCATCAGGCCCCGACTGTCGGTGGAGCCGATGTACATGCCGGGCCGCTTGCGGACCGCGTCAAGACCCTCGAGAACGAGGAGATGCCGCGCGGTGTAGTTCGAGTGGTCGGGCTCGCCCGCCAGGAGCGCGGTGGACTGCGCGGTCGTCTGGGCGGTCACGCGGTGCAACTCCTCGCATGTAGTCGCGTAGTCGAATCGCCGCGAACGCGTCGATCCGTACGGCGCGGCGGCGGTGTCCGAGCCCACGAAATCGGGCCCGGTGATCACCCTCGTCGCGCCGGAGAGCAAGGCTACCGGGGCCGGAAGACAGCCCGGCGACGGCTCGCCGCCGCATCCTAGCCGGCATCCGAACACATCTTCGACCACCCGATCGGGTGGCCGGCATGAACCGTACGCGCACAGGGCACGTCCTATGCACAAGGAATGAGTTGCAGAAGGGGTGTGCCGAGAAGCTGTTGAACATGACACGATCACCCCGGGAACGTTCGAGGCTGATTTGATGTTGGACATCGATGAAGGCTTCGTCGAGTAGAGAAGAGGCGACGTGAATTCGGTTCTGACACCCGCCAGTCCGTTGACGGCCGCCGACCGTTGTGATCGGTGCGGCGCCCAGGCATACCTTCGGGTTGTCCTTTCCAGCGGCGGCGAACTGCTGTTCTGTGCGCACCACGCCCGCAAGTTCGAGCCTGAACTTCGGAAGGTGGCCGTGGAGATACAGGACGAGACCGACCGCCTCACGGCGGTCCCCGTTACCGCACCGGACGACGACAACTGACCAGACAGCCGACCCTCTGAGATCCCGACGAGCAGACATCGCGCCGATGGCGGCCACCGCGAGGTGGCCGCCATCGGCGTCTGTCATGGTCACCCACGGGGGCGGCCGGCGCCCGAAAGGCGCGTGATATCCCTCACAATCCGGCGGCATCCCGGATGTCCCGGGCGAACGCGGCGACCCGGGTGTAGACGCCCGGTTTACCCGGCAGGGCACATCCGTCGCCCCACGAGACGATCCCCGCGACCCGGCCGGCCACCAGGAGCGGCCCGCCGCTGTCCGCACTGCATGCGTCCTTGCCACCCTGCCGCTCACCGGCGCACACCATCGCGGCGGCGTCGTACGTCCCGAGCCGCCCGCCCGGGTACGCGGTCCCGCAGGTCGCATCGGACACCAGTGGCACGGTGACCTGTCGCAGTGTCGAGGAGTAGTCGCCGTTACCCGTGGTGTCACCCCACCCGACCACGGTCGAGGCGGTGCCACTCGCATAGACGCTCGCGCCCTGTTCCACCACCGATGCGACGCCGGTGCCGAGCGGCTCGTCCAGGGTGAGCACCGCCCAGTCGCCGGAGATCGAACCCGGATCGAAGGACGGATTCACATACACCTCGCCGACCGCCACCTCGCGGCCCTGCGTGGTGCGCAGGTCGGTCCGGCCCTGGATCACCTTCAGGTCCGGGCGGTCGTCGCGCCTGCCGTTCGCGTCGTACATGCAGTGCGCGGCGGTCAGCACCTTGGTGGGTGCGATCAGCGTCCCGCCGCAGAACTGTCCCGATCGTGCGGAGCCGTACTCGGCCCGACTGGACAGGGCCACCGCCCACGGATAGGTCGCGGTGTCCGCGGGGGTCCCGCCGACCACCACGCGCGGCGGGCCGGAGGGCGTGGCGCCCGTCAGGACTCCCGCCGTCACGACCGCGGCAAGCGCGACCGTCGATCCTCGTCTGTACCGCCGGAAATTGCTGCGTCTGTTCCGCTCGGGCGCTCGCACCATCATGGGGAACCTCTCGCCGGCTACCGTCAGGTAGAGGCCGGTGCCCCAGCGTGGCCGTCCGGAACCCTCGCTCTGCGCGAACGGGTGATTTCCTCGCCGAACGCACACACGCAGGCCCCGGATGGTGTATCCGGGGCCGATGTCGTGCGTCGTGCGGTGCGCCGCGGCCCGCCGGGGCCGCGCCGACGCTCAGTCGAGGTAGTCGCGCAGCACCTGGGAGCGGGACGGGTGGCGCAGCTTCGACATGGTCTTCGACTCGATCTGGCGGATCCGCTCGCGGGTGACCCCGTAGACCTTGCCGATCTCGTCGAGCGTCTTGGGCTGACCGTCGGTGAGCCCGAAACGCATCGACACCACGCCCGCCTCGCGCTCGGAGAGCGTGTCGAGCACCGAGTGCAGCTGTTCCTGGAGCAGGGTGAAGCTGACCGCGTCGGCCGGCACGACCGCCTCGGAGTCCTCGATCAGGTCACCGAACTCGCTGTCGCCGTCCTCGCCGAGGGGGGTGTGCAGGGAGATCGGCTCGCGGCCGTACTTCTGCACCTCGATGACCTTCTCCGGGGTCATGTCCAGTTCCTTGGCCAGCTCCTCCGGGGTGGGCTCGCGGCCCAGGTCCTGGAGCATCTGGCGCTGCACGCGGGCCAGCTTGTTGATCACCTCGACCATGTGGACCGGGATGCGGATGGTCCGCGCCTGGTCGGCCATGGCCCGGGTGATCGCCTGACGAATCCACCAGGTGGCGTACGTGGAGAACTTGTAGCCCTTGGTGTAGTCGAACTTCTCGACCGCCCGGATCAGACCCAGGTTGCCCTCCTGGATCAGGTCCAGGAAGAGCATGCCGCGGCCGGTGTAGCGCTTGGCCAGCGAGACCACCAGGCGCAGGTTGGCCTCCAGGAGGTGGTTCTTCGCCCGGCGGCCGTCCTCGGCGATGATCTCCAGCTCCATCCGGAGCTTGGGTTGCAGCTTGTCGCCGGAGCCGAGCTTGTCCTCGGCGAACAGGCCGGCCTCGATCCGCTTGGCGAGGTTCACCTCCTGCTCGGCGTTGAGCAGCGGGACCTTGCCGATCTGCTTGAGGTAGTCCTTGACCGGGTCGGCGGTGGCGCCCGCGGCGGCGACCTGCTGTGCGGGGGCGTCGTCCTCGTCGTCGGAGAGGATGAAGCCCTTGCTCTCCGGCTCGTCGGGCACCGCGTCCTCGACGACCGCCTCGGGGTCGTCGGGCAACTCCTCGGCGTCGGCGTCGGGTTCGCCGGCCTTGCCGGCGGTCTTCTTGGCGGCGACCTTCTTCGGCGCGGCCTTCTTGGCGACGCCTGCGGCCGCGGTCTTCTTCGCGGCGCTCTTGCGCGGTGCGGCGCTCGCTGCGGGCGGGGTGGGCGCGGCCGCGGCGCTCTCGACCACGGCGGCGCCGGCCGGCGCGGCGCCGGTGTCGGGCGCCGCCGGTTCGGCCGGTGCCGTCACGGTGCCGGCACTGCCGGGGTTGCCGGGATTCCCGGCGCGGTTGGAGACGACGGTCTTGGTCGCGGTCCGCTTGGCAGCGCTCTTGGCGGCCACACTCTTCCGGGTGCGCTTGGGCGCCGCCGAGTCCGCGGCACTGACCATGATGGTCACACCCTCCTGGTCGAGGACCTGGTTGAGGCTGCGCAGGACGTTCTTCCACTGAGTGGCCGGAATCTGGTCGGCCTCGAACGCCTGACGCACCTCGTCGCTGGCGATGTACCCCTGGGTCTCACCCCGCTCGATCAACGACTTCACGTTGACGAATTCGGCGATCTCGGGCGGGAGCGAACGGGATGTGCTGGCCGACACAAACAACCTCTCGACGATCTGGACGGCGTCACGGCCTGGTGCACAGGCAGGCGCCGCCAAGCGAACGACACTCGGGCGGACAGCGTGGTTCCGGCAAACCGATTGCGCTCGGATCAGCGCAGCGGCCTGTTTTGCTATTCCCGAACGGCTGCCACCTTCGTACTCATCGGGCCAGGCGAAGAAGTGTTACGCACCCGTTCGGTGGTGCAGCTCACACGGTTCCCCCTTGCGGCGCGCGCCACACCCTGTGTGAGGGATCCGACTTACGCGTCACCGGTGATCCGCACCCCCAGGATGGTCACGTCGTCGTCTCGATCCCGGTCCCCGAGCAGCCCTTCCAGGATGTCGGTGAGCAGCGCCTCCAGGCCCTCGTTGGTCCCGCGGGCGATCTCCACGAGGTCGGCCAGGCCCTCGTCGAGACCGCGCCCGCGGGTCTCCACGAGGCCGTCCGAGAAGCCGATCAGGATGTCTCCCGGATCGAGTCGGATGGTGTGTTGCGTCCGCCGTTCCGCGACTCCCAGGGGCGTCGACTCCTCGCCGATCTCCACGAGTTTGGCCGTTCCGTCGGCCGAGACGAGCACCACGGGCAGGTGGCCGGCGTCGGCGAGGTCGAGCAGGCCGGTCGCGGGATCCACCACGGCGTACACCAGTGTGGTCAGCGACTCGTCGTCCTCGGTCGCGGTGAACAGCCGGTCCAGGCCGGTGAGTACGGCGGCCGGTTCGGGGTCGGTGAAGGCGAGCGCGCGCAGGGCCGAGCGGACCCGGCCCATGCCGGCCGCCGCGGTCAGGCCCTTGCCGATCACGTCGCCGACCACGATCGCCACCCGCCCGTCCGGCAGTTGGAACACGTCGTACCAGTCGCCGCCGACCTCGAAGTCGGGTGCGCCGGGCAGGTAGCGGAAGCCGAACTCGACGCCGCGCACCGCCGGCAGGCGCTCGGGCAGCAGGCTGCGCTGCAGTGCCACGGCGGTGCGGTGCTCGCGCTCGTACAGCCGCGAGCGCTCGATGGCCAGCGCACACTGGCCCGCGAACGCCTCCAGGAAGATCCGGTCGTCCGGGTCGAACACACGGCCGTCGTCGAAGGTGTAGCGCAGTACGCCCAGCGGGGCGCCGGAGCCGACCAGCGGCAGGATCACCCGGGACGCGCCCGGGCCGTCGTTCGAGGTGTACTGCGCGATGCCGTCGGTCACCGCGGCCACCAACTCCGCAGACCAGTGTGCGGGCAGGCCGCGGCGGCGGGCGACGGTGCGCTGTGCGGGCACGTTCGGCCACGGGTACACCGGCGCGGTCTCGTCCAACAGGTAGGCCTCCGAGCACACGGCGGCGATGCCGGCGCCCAGGTCGCCGACCGCCTCCTCCACCTCGGGCACGCTGAGCGTGCCGGCGATCCGCGCGGTCATCGCCTGGAGTCTGGCGGTCCGCCACTGGCTGGACCGCAGGAGGTCCTCACAGCGCCGCTGCTCGGTGATGTCGCGCACCACCAGCAGGACGCCGATCACCGGACCGGCCTCGTCCACCGGGTCGCGCACCGGCAACCACTGGGATTCGTACGCCCGTTCGCGTCCGTCGGGGCAGGCCGCGCCGACCGGGTCGACCGGGTCGCCGCCGTCGTGGGCGTGGCCCGCGTGGGTCTCCACGTGCGGTTCGCCGCGGGTCAGCACGCGGGAGAGGGCCGCCTCGATCCGGCGGGCCCGGGCCGGCGGATGGACCTCGTCGGGACGTCGGCCGAGCAGGTCCTCGGCCGCACGGCCGGCCAGCCGGGCGAGTGCGCCACTGACCCGCCGACAGTGCAACTGCCGGTCGTAGAAAGCGAATGCCGTCGATCCCTGGCTGGTCAAGGTTGCCAACAGCGCCGCGTCGATCCCTGCGGGCCGCTCGCATCCGACCTTGTCGTCGTTCATTGCCTCACAACCCCACCTGTTGGCAATTCCGGGCCGGCGAGTCAGATATCGAGAGTACGCACGCGAACCCCCTCACCGTGAGTTTTGGCCCGAACTCTCCGTACATCGGATAAGCGGACGGACTCGGACATACGCGCGCCCCCTCGTCGACCCGTGCGTCGGGTCGGCGAAGGGGCGATGCGTGCCTCCCGCGTGGCGCTGTCCCCGGTTGCGGATCAGCCCTCGCGCGGGGCGGGGAACTGGCGGTCCACTTCGGGGTGCACGGCCAGCAGGGAGCGCATGGCGGCCTCGGCGCTCTCGCCGTCGCCGGCGGCGACCGCGTCGACCAGGCGCGCGTGCAGCGCCACCGACGCCTCGGAGAGGTGCTCGCAGCCGGCCACGTGCCCGCCGGACACCTGGAGTGCGGCGGCCAGGATGCTCGCGAGGTGGTCGAGCATCCGGTTGCCCGCGACCTGGAGCAGCAGACCGTGGAACTCCGCGTCGGCGCGGCTGAAGGTCAGCGGGTCGGGCTGGGCGACGGCCCGCTGCATGATCTCCACGACGTCGCCGAGTCGACGGACGATCTCCGGGTGGTTGCGACACGCGGCCATGTGCGCGGCGAGCGGCTCGATGCCCCAGCGCAGTTCGAAGAGTTCACGGCGCTGCGAGTCGCGCTGCGGGCCGCATGCGCGCCACTCGATCACGTCAGGATCGAGCAGGTTCCAGTCGCTCACCGGGCGCACCCGGGTGCCGACGTTGGGCCGGGCGCTGACCAGGCCCTTGGCCTCCAGGACTCGGAGCGATTCGCGCACCACGGTCCGGGACACCTCGAAGCGCTGGCCGATCTCCTCGGGCACCAGCGGGCGTTCGGCGCCCACCTCGCCCGCGACGATCATCTGGCCGAGCTGCTGGACGAGTTGGCCGTGCAGGCCGCGGCCGCGGCCGACGCCGGGTTTGCGCACGGCGCGGGCCGGTTCCAGGTCGGGTCCGTCCCACACGTACGGCCGGCGGGACATCGGGTCGGTGCCGGCGGCGCCCGGCTCGCCGGCGCGGAACGCGTCGGCCGAGCCGCTCGCCGGGGCGTGGGTCATTGTCTGATGGGCAGCGATACTCACGCTCTCCATCTCGGCCTCGAACGGGCCCGGCTTGAGCGGCAAACCCGCTCTCGGCTGAAAAACACACGAAAGGGTGATCTACCTTGCGGGTCGATCGTCCGAAAGTGTGACGTCCGCCGGCCCCGGCCCCACCCGTCCCGGGGTCGGTCCTAAGCCCGTCGGCGGGTGAACGTGATCAACGCGAGGACGGTGAGCACGAGCGTGGTTGCGGCCAGGACCGAGCCGCCGACCATCGGCGACAGGCCGCCGTCGGTGCCGGCGAGCATGCGGTCCGCGGCGCGGAACGGAAGGTAGCGCACGAGGTCCCGGTGCGCCGGCGGGACACCGGCCGAAACGGCCGCCGCGATCAGTCGTTCGGCCCCGGCGGGCAGCGCCGCGGCGGCGATCGCGATCAACGGGGCACCGCGGGACAGCGTGCCGATCGCCAGGCCGAGGACCGCGGCGAGCAGCACGTAGGCGACGAATCCGGCCAGGATCCGCGGTGCCGGGGCCTCGATCGCCGCGGTGTCGGGAAAGGTCGGACCGAATACGGCGCGGGCCGTGCCGACGCTCGCGGCCACCGCCAGGACGGCGACCACGACGGCCGCGAGCGCGGTGCCGACCAGCTTGGCCAGGTACACCCGCCCGCGCCGGGGCAGCGCGAGCAACAGGGTGGGCAGCGCGTCCCGACGCTGCTCGCGCGCACAGGCGAGCGCGGTCGCCAGCATGATCACGGGGATCAATACAGGGGTGCGGCCGGGCCCCGCGGTGACCAGGCGAGCCGCCTCGGCGGAGCCGATCGGGACGGCGCCGGCCTGGCGGGCCGCCACCCATGTCGCGCCGGCGGCGAGCGCGAGCAGGCCCAGGAGGCCCCACCATGTCGTGCGCAGGCTGCGGGCTCGCACGAGTTCGTACCTGATCGCGCTCATGCGCTTCTCACCTCGTCGGTCTGCTCGGCGCGCTCGGTGGAACGCCAGGTGCGGGCGAATCGGCGCCTCGGCGGCAGTGCGGCGGGCGCCTCGTTCGGATCCGGCTCGCCGCTCCGGCCGCTGCCGGTGGCGATCTCGTCGATCGGGCGCGTGTGCGGCGCGACCGGCGTCCGGGGGTTCGGGTCGACGGCGGGGGTGATGCCGGGGTCGATGTGCGACTCGATGACCCGAGGGGCCTCGGGTACGGCCATGGCGGCGGTGTCGCGGCCGGTCGCCGGTGTGGTTGCCGGCGGGGCCTGCGCGTGCTGCCGGGCCGGGTGCGGCTCGGGGTCGGGGCCGGGATCGAACCCCGTCCCGAGCACGGTCGTCGGCGCCGCGCCGGCGAGCGCCGCCGCCGGTGCCGCCGCGCGGACGAACTCGGATCCCGGTCCGACGAGTTCCTCGGTGGGCCGGGTCGTCGGGTCGATCCCGCCCGGGTCGATCCCGGTCGATCGCTCGACGCGGGCGTCCTCGTCCCCGGCGAGCTGCGTCCGCTCACGCCGGCGGGTGATCACATCGGTGAACGCGTCGCCGACGCCGGGCTCGCGTTCGGCCAACTCGTGCAGCAGGATCCCGCCGCGGAAGGCGATCTCGCCGACCCTGGCCCGGTCCGCGCCGGTCACGGTGAGCGTGGTGCCGCCGGAACGGGCGGCGTGCACGCCCTCGGCCTGCAACAGCGCGGACAGTCGGGCCACCTGCGGGGTGCGCACCGAAACGCCGGCCCGTACCCCGCGACGCAGGAAGTCGGCCGCCGATTCGTCCGCGACCAGGCGACCCCGGCTGATCACCAGGACCCGGTCCGCGCAGTGCGCGGTCTCGGCCAGGACGTGCCCGGCGACCAGGACCGTCCGGCCGTCGGCCGCGTAGGCGCGCAGGAAGTCGCGCAGCCAGCGCACTCCTTGCGGGTCCAGACCGCTCGCCGGTTCGTCCAGCACCAACGTGCCCGGATCCCCGAGCAGGGCGCCGGCCAGCCCGAGTCGGCCGAGCGCGCCCGCGGAGAGCACCCGGACCCGGGCGCCCGCCACCGGGGTCAGCCCGACCAGGTCGAGCACCTCGTCCACCCGGCGCGCCGGGATCCGGCCGGCCGCCGCGAGCATCCGCAGGTGCGCCCGCACCCGGCGTCCCGGATGTGCGCCCGCGGGGCCCACGCAGGCGCCGACGCGGGCGGCGGGGCGGCGCAGCCGGCGGTAGCGCCGGCCGTCGTACAGCGTCTCGCCCCCGCCGCGCTCCAGGTCGAGCATCAGCCGCAGGGTGGTCGACTTGCCCGCGCCGTTGGGCCCGAGCAGTGCCGTGACCTTGCCGGGGAGCACGTCGAAGGACAGGTCGTCGACGGCCACGATGCCGCCGTATCTCTTGGTCAGCGCGCGTGTCTGGATCATCGCCATCGCTCCTCGGCACCCCGAATACGGGAGATCTATGGATCTTTGGCAACATACCGGCGAAACCATAATTTTCCCGGCATTTGCCGCCGTATCGGCGAGCTGCGGAAAAGTCCGCCGAACCTGGACAGGCCGCCCGGTCCTGGAGGACCATCGAGAGACCGCCGAGTACCGCCTCTGGAGGTCGGCATGTCTCTTCCCGATCCGGGCGTCCTGGACGCCGTCCGCCGCAGGCGGGGCGACCTCGACGACGCGTTGTTGATCGTTCGTGACGGTCTGGTCGCCGACCCGGCGGGCCCGCGCCGGGTGGCCGCGCTGTGCGCGGGGCTGCGGCAGTTGCGGGCCGACCTGTACGAACATGTCGCGGTCACCGAGGGGCCGGGCGGTCTCTACGACGAGGTGCGCCGCGCGGATCCCAGGTTCGAACCCGCGGTGTGGCGGCTGCGGGGTGAACACACCCGGCTCGGCCTGCTCTTGGACGACCTCCTGGCGGGCATCGCACACCAACCGCAGGGCGTCGCGGGTTGGCCCACTCTGCGCCCGCAGGTGGTGGAGCTGCTCACGCTGCTCGGTCGCCATCGCAGCCGGGACGCGCAGCTCGCATACGACGCGGGCGGCCTCGATCTGGGCGGCCAGGACTGACCGAACAGCCGCCCGGCACCGACGCGGAGCGGCGATCCCAGGACGGCGGGCAGCGGGCAACGGCAGCGTCGGCGGCAGGCAGTGCGGGCACCGGGCGGCGGACTTCGGGCAGCGCCGAAGAGCGTGGCCGCGGCCGGGTCGGTCAGGCCTCGGGGCGCAACATCGGCGGGTTGAGCTTCTCCGCGGAGCCGCGGCGGAACAGTTGGGCCGGCCGGCCGCCCTGTCGGGTGGTGGTGCCACCGGTGGGCACCAGGAAGTCGGGCGTGCCGGTGACCTTGCGGTGGAAGTTGCGCGGGTCCAGGGCCACGCCCCACACCGCCTCGTAGACCCGGCGCAGCTCGCCGACGGTGAACTCCTCCGGGCAGAACGCGGCGGCCAGCGAGGAGTATTCGATCTTGGAGCGGGCGCGCTCGACGCCGTCCTCCAGGATGCGCCCGTGGTCGAAGGCCAACCGGCTGCCGTCGCCGAGCAGTTCGCCGACCGAGGACCAGCGGGCGCCGGCCGCGTCGCCGCCGGGGCGCGGGGCGGGCAGATCCGGGGCCAGGACCAGGTAGGCCACGCTGACCACGCGCATCCGGGGATCGCGGCCGGGGTCGCCGAACGTGGCGAGCTGCTCCAGGTGCACCGGCAGCCGGTCCAGGCCGGTCTCCTCGGCGAGTTCGCGTGCCGCGGCGGCCTCCAGGCCCTCGCCCTCGCGCACGAAGCCGCCGGGCAGCGCCCATGCGCCCTGGAACGGCGGTTCGCCCCGGCGGATGGTCAAGGCGCTCAGCGCGTGCTCGCGCACCGTGAGGACGACGAGATCCACGGTGACTCCGAAGGGCGGAAAGAGCGAGGTCTCGGAGCGCGGCATGGGGCGATCCTAGTGCCCGGAGGGCACTAGCTGTCTGGCTGACGATAAAACGGATTCCCGATCGCTCGGCATACCCCGCGCATGCGGGTGGTGGCGTCGCGTCACCGGACGGTCGGGTTCAGATCGCCAGTTGCATGCCTTCCGCCGCCTCCTCCACGATCGCCTGCCCCGCCCGATTGACCCGCACCGTGAACGGTTCGCCGGCCACGCACAGGTCGCGCAGTTCGAGTTCGCCGATGTCCAGCGGGCCGGCCGGGCGCACGGTGACCCGGCCGGCCGGGACGTCCGGCCGAATCCCGGCGAAGGCCACCAGCACCGGCAGGATCGCCCCTGCCGCGCGCGCCAGCGGCCGGCAAGCCAGGGGGTGGGCCACCGGAGCGTGGCCCTCCGCGCGCTGTTCGCCCGCGTGCATCTCCGGCATTCGGTACTGGAACCACGGTGCGGCGTGCAGCAAACCGGCGAACAGCTGTTGTGCGGCGTCGAGATGGCCCGCGTCGGCGAGTCCGGCCGCGGCCACGCACGTGTCGTGGGCGCGCACCACGCCGCCTCGGACGGCGAGCGGGTGGTAGCCGGGCATCCGGGCCGAGGTGCCGCGCAGCCCCCAGCCGCAGTCCAGGTCGGGGGCGGTCAACCGGCGGGCCACCGCCCGATTGCCGGTGTCGTCCAGGATGCCGCTGCCGGGCAGGTGCGCCATCGCGGACGAGGCCACGGTGATCGGTCGGCCGGCGGGATCGAGCGCCGCCGCGTAGTACTCCCCCGCCGCGTCCTCGGCGCGAAACGCCCGGCGGAAGGCGACGCCGAGTTGCTCGGCCCGCTCGCGCAGTGCCCCCGCGCCCGGCAGGCCGTGCGCGTCCAGCAGCGCCGCACCGTGCCGCGCGGCCTGGTAGGTCTGCGCCTGGAGCTCGCACGGCGCGGGCCCCCCAGGGCCGAGCCGAACGAAGTCGTTTGGCCGCTCGCCCATCGTGCGGGACAGGTGTCCCAGCGCACGGCCGAGCGCGGGCAGCAGCGCGTCGGCCTCGGCGGCGGGCAGTCCCCAGCGCCAGGCCTCGCCGAACAGCGTGACGAACAGCGCGGTCGAACCGGCGCAGTCGTAGCGGTCCGGTTCGCCGGCCCGGCCCAGGGTGTGCGGGATCCGCCCGGGGTCCTCGCCGCCGCGCGGCTGCGCGCGCACGCCCTGGCGTGCGGCGAGCAACCGCAGCACACCGCCGGCGAATCGGGTGCCCAGCGGCAGCAACATCCGGGCGGTCCACAGCGCGTCGCGCCCGGTGGGGGCCAGTTGCCACGGCGCGCCGGCCACGGGCAGCGGCGCGGTCGGCAGCTCGGGATCGGGGACCACGAGCAGCGCCCGCAGGTCGCGCAGCCCCTGGTCGAGCCAGGCCGCGACCCGCATGTCGTCGCAGCGCACCCGCGGCTGCGCCCACGGCGGCCCGCCGGAGAAGGCGCGTGCACCGGGTCGGCCGGGAGCCGGTTCGGCGACCACCCGCAGTTCGACCGCCCACGAGCGGGCCGGCTCCAGCTCGACGTCCCAGCGCAGCGTGGCGGTTCCGGCCAGCGCGGTGTCCGGCGCGGGCTCGGCGCTCGCCCGCACGCTCGTCCCGTCCGGTGCGCTCCAGCCCAGACCGGCCGCGGCGACCCGGGCCGGCAGCTCGGGTGGACGGTGTCCGGCCCGCAGCGCGTCGAGCGGGATCAGGTCGGTGCCCAGGGCCAGTTCGACCGGGAAGCGCAACGCCCGGCGCCCGGTGTTGCGCAGCACGAGCCGCTCCCGGCCGGCGGCGTGGCGGGTGCGCTCGATCACCAGACCCGGATCGGGCGAGCCGTCCGCGGTGAATCGGCGCATCGCGAGGTAGCGCACGGTGTAGGCCGCGACCACGTGTCCGGACAGCGGTTCGGGCTCGGTGCCGCCGATGGTCAGCACGATCCGCGAGAGGATGCGCCGCCCGTCGTGGTAGATGCCCTGCACGCCGTGCCCGCGCAGTTGCCCGTCGAGCCCACTGATCGCCATGCCCGGCGCGTCCACGCAGACGAGCGCGTCGTGCGCGACGGGATGTGGGGTCGTGCTCACGCTCACCGCTCTCGTCTCCCGCTTCCTCGTGGGCCCCGCGCGGGCGGGGCTCGGGCTCTCCCGCGGCAAGGCCGGCCGCGGTCCGCCCCGCCGTCGACCGGTCGGTCGACATGTGGCCCCCGGCCCCCCAACGGTCACGGCGCCCGGTTGGTCACGGCATCGCGGAAGATCCTTCGGCGCACCTCGGCCGCGCTCAGCGGGCTGTTGATCGCCGAGTGCAGCAGCCGTGCCATCGTGTATCCGGCGTCGGCCCGCAACGCCCGGGTCACCGCGACCCGGGCCAACACCCCGTCGCCGATCGTCCACGCGGCCCATGCGGCCAGGGTGAGCGGCGGCGCGGAGGCGGGCGCGAAGGCCCGGCGGGCCAGCGCGGTCCACAGCGTGAGCAGGGCCGGGTCGTCGGCGTCGCCCGGCTGTTCGCCGTGCCAGCCCATCACCTCGTCGCGCACCCGGGAATCGCCCAATCCGAGCACCAGCCGCGCCGCCTCGGCCGGTTCGATCGTGGTGTCGCCGGCCCGGAACCGTGTCCGGTGACCGGCCAGTGCGGTCAGCGTGCGCCGCGCCGCGAACCCTTCGGGTTCGGCCCGCACGCTCTCGTACGCCCGCAGCATCAGCTCGCGCATCGCGTACTCCGGCGGCCGGAAGCGGCGCACCAGATCGGCCAACGACACCGGCTCGGGCAGTCCCGCCCAGACCGCCGTCGCGGCGACCGTCGAGCTGCGCTCGGTGCGCAGCGGGGTGCCCTCGGTCGGACAGCACCGGGCATCCGTACAGCCGTAGGACCACCAGCGCTCGGCGGTCACGCACACCGCCTCGCGCACCTCGATCGTATGCGTGCCACACGCGCGGGCGATCGCCG
The DNA here is from genome assembly GCF_042956465.1 of Embleya sp. NPDC008237. Lineage (NCBI taxonomy): Bacteria > Bacillati > Actinomycetota > Actinomycetes > Kitasatosporales > Streptomycetaceae > Embleya > Embleya sp. NPDC008237. The sequence continues at coordinate 694,901 of NZ_JBIBGL010000001.1, read as the reverse complement.
CGTGCAGCGGCCGCAATCGCTCGACGGCCGCCGCCGACCCGTCCTCGGGCGCCGTGCCTTCCGTGACCGGCGCCGTCGCCTCGGCGCCGTCCGGATACATCGCCACGGCCACGCCGCGCGCGCCGGTGCGCACCAGCAGTCGGGCGAAGTGCCGGGCGGCGGGCTCGAAATCGGCCGGCGGCGGCAGGTCGTGCCGCAACACCGGGCCGACCCGGCTGCGCTCACCGGGCAGGATGCCCAACAGCACCACGCTGTCGGTGGGCCGCACCCCGATCAGATACGGCACCGCCTCCACCAGGTCCGCGGGCGAGCGCACCCGCAGCACGGACTGCGGGGACATCGCCACGAAGGGGGCGCGGTCGAAACCATCGGTGTCGTTCATGCGGCGAGCCTGCGCCCGCCCGCGACCCGAGCCCGGCACGGGCCGACGGCCGGTGCACGACTCGGGCGCTGTGCGCACACAGCTTGACGAACCAGGTCGAACCCACCCGATTCTCCACTCTCGGCGGCCGCACCCGTCGGGCCACCGGCCGGCCCGTGCGCGTCAATGCACCGGCGCACTCCGCGACTCGTCCCGTGCGCGTGAACGCAGCGCGTCCAGACCCCGAAGCGGTGCGAAGACCTCCGCCTGTGCCGTCAGCGCCCGGTACTCGTCCTCACCCAGTTCGATCTCCGCCGCCGCCACGTTGTGTTCCAGTTGCTCGATCGTGGAGGCCCCGGGAATGGCCACCACCGGCCCCCGATGCAGGGTCCACGCCAACGCGATCTGTGCGGGCGTCGCGTCGTGTGCGACGGCCACCTCGCGCAACAGCTCCAGCAGCGGGCCGGCCCGGCGCAGATTCTCCGGCCGGAACAGCGTCGTGTGCGCACGGAGCCCGGCCGGCCGGTTGTACTCGTCGTAGCGCGAGCCGAGCAGGCCTCGGGCCAGCGGGCTGTGCGCGATCACCAGGCGCCGATTGTGTTCGGCCCACGGCACCAGATCGCGCAGCGGTCCGGGCGCCGCGAGGCTGAACTCGACCTGGTCGGAGAGCACCCGTCGACCCAGCGCGTGCTCGGCCCGGCGCCACCGGGCGAGGTCGTGGTTGCTCACCCCGACCTCCTCGACGATCTTCTCGTCCTGGAGTTCGCCGAGCGCGTGCATCATCACGTCGATCGGCACCAGCGGATTGGCGACATGGGCCTGGTACAGCGGGATCCGGTCCAGGCCCAACCGGGCCATGCTGCGATACGCCCGACCGCGCAGCACGGGGGTGGTCGGCAGCGCCGGCACGAACTTGGTGGCCACCACGACCCGGTCGGCGTCCGCCCCCAGCGCCTCGCCCAGGATGCGTTCACCGCGCCCGAGCCCATAGATCTCGGCCGTGTCGAACAGGGTCACCCCCAGTTCCAACGCCCGGCCGACCAGGGCATGGGCGGTCACCGACGCGTACGCGTCGCCGTAGCCCCACACCCGTGAGCCGAACTGCCACGTGCCCAGTCCGATCCGACCCACCGGGGGAAATCCGTCCACTTCGAGGTAGCGCACGTCGCGCCTCCGTCGCCGTAGGGGTTTCGGTCCCTTCCACCATCGCGCGCCGACCGCCCGCCGGCCAGGGTGTCCCGCGTGCCCCGAGCCACCCGGGCGGCTCGGGGCCGCGCCGCGCAGGCAACACGTTTCTGCACAAATCGCCCCGGCCTGCTTTTCGCGATGTCGCCGCCGGCGACTACAAAGGGAGGCATGACCGAGGACCGCTCCACCGCCCCCGATGCCCGCCCCGCCCCCGCGACGGACCTGCGCACCCGCGCCGACGCCGTGTTGCGGGACCTGGCGGGCGGCGACGCGCGGCTGCGCGAGGACCAGTGGCGCGCGGTCGAGGCGCTGGTCGCCCACCGTCGCCGGGTCCTGGTGGTGCAGCGCACCGGCTGGGGCAAGTCCGCGGTCTACTTCGTGGCCACCGCACTGCTGCGCGAGCGCGGCGCGGGCCCCACCGTGATCGTCTCGCCGCTGCTGGCCCTGATGCGCAACCAGGTCGACGCGGCAGCCCGCGCCGGGATTCGGGCCCGCACCATCAACTCGGCCAACGTCGACGACTGGGACGCGGTGCAGGCCGAGGTGGCCGAGGGCGTCGTGGACGTGCTCCTGGTCAGCCCCGAGCGGCTGAACAACCCCGACTTCCGGGACAACGTGCTGCCCAAGCTGGCCGCCACGACCGGCCTGCTCGTGGTCGACGAGGCGCACTGCGTGTCCGACTGGGGACACGACTTCCGTCCCGACTACCGCCGGCTGCGCACCCTGTTGGAGGAGCTGCCGACCGGCGTACCGGTCCTGGCCACCACCGCGACCGCGAACGCGCGGGTGAGCGCCGACGTGGCCGAGCAACTCGACCCGGCCGGCGACGCGCTGGTGCTGCGCGGCACCCTGGACCGGGAGAGCCTCTCGCTCGGCGTGCTGCGCCTGCCCGACGCGGCCGACCGGCTGGCCTGGCTGGACACCCACCTGCCCGAGCTGCCGGGCTCGGGCATCGTCTACACACTGACCGTGGCCGCCGCCGAGGAGGTCACCGCGTTCCTGCGCTCGCGCGGGCACGCCGTCGCGTCCTACTCGGGCCGCACCGAGGACGCCGAGCGCCGGGTCGCCGAGGCCGACCTGCTGGCCAACCGGGTCAAGGCGCTCGTGGCCACGTCGGCGCTGGGCATGGGCTTCGACAAGGGCGACCTGGGCTTCGTCGTGCACCTGGGCGCCCCGCAGTCGCCGATCGCCTACTACCAGCAGATCGGCCGGGCCGGGCGCGCGGTGGAGCGGGCCGACGTACTGCTGCTGCCCGGGCGTGAGGACGAGGCGATCTGGCGCTACTTCGGCTCGCTGGGCTTCCCCGCCCGCGAGCAGGTCGAGCGCACGCTGGCCGCCCTGGAGGGCGCCGGTCGCCCGCTGTCCACGCAGGCCCTGGAACCCCTGGTGGACCTGCGCCGCAACCGCCTGGAGCTGATGCTCAAGGTGCTCGACGTGGACGGCGCGGTCCGGCGCGTGCGCGGCGGCTGGACCGCGACCGGCCGTCCCTGGGAGTACGACGCCGAGCGCTACGCGCGAGTGGCCGCGGCCCGCGAGCACGAGCAGCAGTCGATGCGCGACTACCAGGCCGACGGCACCTGCCGGATGGAGTTCCTGCGCCGCTGCCTGGACGATCCGAACGCCGCCCCGTGCGGGCGCTGCGACACGTGCGCGGGGCCGCGCCACGACGCGCGGGTGGATCCGGCCTCCCGGGACGCGGCGCGCGCGGCGCTGGGCCGGCCGGGCGTGGAGGTGGAACCGCGCCGGATGTGGCCCACCGGCATGGCGGTGGCCGGCGTCGAGCTCAAGGGCCGCATCCCGGACCGCGAACAGGCCGCCGCCGGCCGGGCCCTGGGGCGCTCCTCGGACATCGGGTGGGGCAACCGGCTGCGGCCGATCCTGGCTCCCGGCACTCCCGACGGGCCGATCCCGGACGCCGCGTTCGACGCAGTCGTCCAGGTCCTGGCCGCCTGGGGGTGGCAGCGCCGACCCGGCGGCGTGGTGACCATCGCCTCGCACACGCGCGGCGCACTGATCGACAGCCTCGGCGAACGGCTTGCCGGCGTCGGCCGACTCCCCTGGCTCGGCCGGGTCGAATACGCACCCGGTGCGGGTGGTCCGGCGCCGCGCAGCAACAGCGCGCAGCGCCTGCGTGCGATCGCCGACGCGTTCGTGTTGCCCGAGGCACTCGCCGAACGGGTGGCCGCCCTGGACGCGCCGGTCCTGCTCGTCGACGACCGCACCGACACCGGGTGGACGCTCACCGTGGTGGCTCGCCTGCTGCGCCGGGCCGGCGCCCCCGAGGTGTTGCCCCTGGTGCTCACGATGGAGGGGTGACCGGCTCCGGCCGACCCCGCGCCGTCACGCGAACGTATCGAATGATCACATGTACGTGTTGCCGAGTTCGCGGGCGTCACGCAAGAATCGACAAGGCGTTCCCTTCACATTCCCGTGCGGGCCCCTCGGCGCCGCTCCGCCGCGAGCCGCCCGCAGTCGGAGCGTGCGCCGCTGTCCGTTTTGGACGGAAGGAGGATCGTGCACATCGCCGCAACCGCCTCCACAGCGTCCGCTCGCCACGGCGCGCCCACGAGCGGGCCCTCCCGCTCGCTCGACCCGGAATCCTGGCACGCGCGCCGGGTCCCGTTGCTGCGCGACCCCCGCACGCTGATCAAACGCCTGTACGACCTGCACCGACCGGGCGCGCGCACGGCGGTGGTGGCCGTCCTGGATCGATCCGAACGCCCGGTGGCCAGTGCCTCCTTCGGCTTCGGCGAGGGTCGTACCGACGGCTGGCGCTGCCGCAATCTGATCCTGGCGAACCTGCGCCTGATCGTCCCGGACGACCTGCGTCGGACCACCCCGACGCACACCACGGTGCTGGCGATACACCGCGAGGGCACCCGCGAGTGGGAAGCGGACGACGGCCGCTGGATGTGGGGGCTGCACGACGCGTGCGTGCTGCACGGACTGCGCTGTGGGGCGTTCGCGATCGTCGCGCAGGACGGCTGGCGGGTGATCGCCGACGTACGCTCCGGGCGTACCCCGGCGCTCGCCGCGGGCCGCGGCGGCGGTCCCGGCGGCAGCGGGCCGATCAGGGCAGCGGGCATCGCCCCGGCCCGCCCCGCGACTGAACTGCCGCAGGTGCGTTACCTGCCGGAGACGGGGCCCACTCCCCTGGTACGACCTTCCGCGTCCTGACGGACGCTCCGGATCAGGCGGTGAGACCGCGCTCTGCGAGCCAGTCGACCAGATCGGTCGTGACCGTCAGTGCGTGGTCCTGGACGAGCTCCGGGCTCTGCAACCGCGTACGCAGATGTTGCGCGTGGAACGGCTTGATCCCGGCGATCAACTTGCGCACCCCGAACACGTTGCAGAACGCCCGGTCGTCACCGGCCGAGAAGGCGCGGTCCCATTCCTGGCGTTCGGCCCCGATCAGGGTGGTGTAGGCATACCGGTTGAGATAGCCCGACAACATGTCGATGACGGTGCTACAGGCCCGGTACTGCTGTATTTTCAGCCGGTCCTCCTGGTCGCTGAGGAACCGGTCAAGGAGCTGCGCGATCGACGGCGATTCCGACATGGCAACGAACCGTAGCCGACCTTCGGGTTTCGCGGGGCAGGGGGCCCGAGTTCGGTCGGACCGGACCCGGATGGGCCCCCTGCGTGCTACGACGTGCTATGCGACACCGGTGAGGGCGCGCACCCGCTCGATGTCGCCGCAGACCGTCACCGACGCCCCGGCGGTCAGTGCCGCGGTCAGGATCTGCGCGGCGTTGTCCTGGTCGGCGAATCCGTTGACCACGACCACGACCGCGGCCCGGCGCAACGGACGCGAGGCGGGCAGCGACGCGTAGAAGACGTCCTTGCCCTCGTCGTATTGACGCCAGTACTGCGCGGCGCCGAACGTCTCCTCGTGCTGCTGCCACGGGTGCGGCCCACCGGTGGTCAGCACCAGGATCGAGCCGGGCTCGGTGCCGGCCTCCAGGAGCGCGTCCACCGCGTCGTCGGCGGCGTCGAAGACGTTCTCCTCGGTCGCCGGGATCAGCGTGACCCGCGGCGCGGCCGGAGCGGCCGGAGCGGGCTTGCCGGGCTTGCCCGGCTTCGCCGGGGCGGATCCCGCGGTCGCCTGACGCGGCACGGCGGGCTTGGGCGGGCCCGGCTTCGGGCCCGGACGGGGTCCGGGCTTGGGCGCCGCGCCGGACGGGCGCGGCACGGACGGGGTTTCGGGTGCGGACGTCGCGTCCGCGGTGTTTTCGGCAGTCACCGGATTCACAGTCATGTCTGGGGAAGGCTCGGTTCGTTCGTGGCGGTACCGGGATGCCCGGCGGTGAGGAGACGCGGGGAGGGATCGGTGGAGTCCCGTTCCCCGGAGAACACGCGCGGCATGGTGGCAGTCCTATCAAAGCCGCGCGGGGCGTGCCCACCCAGGGTGCTCCTGGGGTGTGGCCCGGGCGTACGACGGCGCATCCTACGATGCCCCGTCAGCTCGGCCGGATCAATCGTCCACCACCACCCCGTGCTCGATCACCAAAGCTGCCAGGCCCTCCGCATAGCCCTGACCGACCGATCGCAGGCGCCAGGAGTCGCCGCGCCGATAGACCTCGGCCAGGATCATGACGGTCTCATCGCCTCCGCTCAACCGGAATTCGGCGAGTCGACGGCAGGTCACGGGGTCGACGATACCGACGGTGACGGGTACCTGGGCGAAGGTGGTGCCACTGCCGGCGTCCAGCGCGAGTGCGACCAGTACCCGACTGCGGCCCGGAGGCAGCGTGGTGACGTCGATCTCGACCGAATCCGAGCCCGGTTCCACCTCGTTGGTGGTCCCGGTCTGCAGCTTGCCGGCCAACCGCACGGCGCCGCTGGCGTGTACGGGCTGATTGAAGAACACCAGGTCGCCGTCGTCACCCACTCGGCGGTCGTCGTCCAGGACCAGGGCCACCGTGTCGCCGTCCGCCTGGCCCGGCGCCCACCACGCCGCCTCGATCCGCACCGTGCCCGCGAACGGGCCCAGGTCCTCGATCGTGACGGCCTGCCCGCGGGTGAGCTCCCGCGGCGGCGCATCCGCCGGCCGCGGCACAACGGCGGCCGGGGGTGTGTCCGTGGGCCGGGGCGGCACGGCGGTCGGTGGGGCATCGGCCGGTCGCGGCGGCACGACCACCGACGATGCCCCGGACCCGCCGGCGGCGGGCGTGGCCGCGGGCACCGCCGGCATCGGCTGCGGCGGCGTCTCCGGGCCCGGCACCGGCGGTGGCGTGGTCGGCGCGGTGTCGTGCGTCGCCGGCACCTCCGGCGGCGGCGGGAGCACGTCCGGGACGGTGGCCTGGAGCACCTCGGCGGCCGAGGAACCCGGCGCCACCGGCAGATCGGCGGCGGTCGGCGGCGGCGGGATGCTCGGCAGCGTGACGCCCGTGACCGGCACCGGCGCCGGCGTGGTGGCCGACGCGGACGCCGACCCGGACACCGGCGTGGCCGGCGCGGTCTGCGCCTCGGTGATCTCGAACGCCTCGGTGGGCGCGAAGGCTTCGGCCGATCCCGGGGCCTGGGTCGACGCGAACGCCTCGGTCGGCAGCACCTCCGAGACACCGTCCACGGGCGTGTCGTAGGGCCGGTAGGGGCTCGGCGCGAAGGATCCGGCGGCGGCCGGCACCGCGGCGCCCGGCCGGGGCAGCAGGAAGCCGCTCGTGGTGCGCGGCGCCCCGGGCACGACGTGCGCGAGCGAGGCGGCGGCCACCTGGGAGGCCGCGTCGGCCGCGCTGCTGCGCCCGCGTTCCAGGTCGGCCAGCAGCGCCAGGAACACCGGCTCGATCAGCACCCGGATGCCGCGCTGGCGGGCCCAGTAGGTGCGGTCCGCGGATTCGTCCGGGTCGGCCACCACGAGCACGTCCACCCGATCGTGGATACCGGACGCCACGGACAGGTCCGCGCGGGCCATCCGGCGCTCCAACTCGCCCCGGGTGACCGCGAGATAGCCGTGGAAGAGCACGTGCAGGCCCGATTCCAGCGGACGCCCGCGGGCCAGGATGCGCGGTCCGCCGTGGCCCTGCTCGACCGTGGAGCGGGCCATGCCGACGATCTCGTCCAGCGCGGTGCGCGGGATGCCCAGTTGCGCGGCGACCCGGGTCAGGTCGGCCCGCTCCTCGCGGTCGACGGGTCCGGCCGCGACCATGGACGCGGCCAGCGCGGTCACGTACAGCCGGTCCAGATCCTTGCGCTGCGCCTCGGAAATGCCCAGGGACACCGCGAGTTCGGCCAGGTCGATGGCCTCCTGCGGGGTGATCACCCGGTCCTCCAGGGCCGCGTCCAGCACCGCGAGGTAGCTGTCCGGGCCCTCGCCCACGCCGGTGGGCGGACCGTACGCGCGGGCCTTCTCCAGGTACGACACCGCGTCCCGGCGGCGCACCTGCTCGGCCTCCTCGCGTGCCCGTCGGGCCACGTGCGCGTCGTCGCGGGTGAACATGCGCGGTACGTCGGCGCCGCGGCGCGGCCAGTTCAGCGTGGCCGCCACCGTCCGGGCCTGTTGCCAGTGCCGGGCCTCGCCCGCGCCCTGACGCAGGTAGTGCTCCAGGAGCCGCGCGGTGCCCATCGCCTTGGCCGCCGCGCCGTGCCCGCCGTCCACCGGCACCTCCGCCGCCTCGCAACACGCGAGCAGGGTGAAGCGCGGCGCCTCGGGCAGGTGGTGCGGTGCCTCGCGCATCGTGCACAGCGTGGTCAGCGGCGGCACGGTGGGTCGACCGCGGCGCTGGAACTCGCGCTCGACGAAGCCGATGTCGAAGCGCGCGTTGTGGGCGACCACGACCCGTTGCCGGAACAGGTGTGCCAGCCACGGCGCGACCTCGGCGAACGTCGGGGCATTCACCACGTCGTCGTCGAACAGGCCGTGTGCCTGGAAGTCGCCTGCGGGACCCTGCGGGTCGAGCAGGGTCGCGAAGAACTCGGTCACTCGTCCGTCGAGATCGCATTGGGCTACCGCGATCTCGATGATGCGATGTCGATGTGGGGACAATCCCGTCGTCTCCACGGCCACCACCGAGTAGCCGGGGCATTCGAGGCGATCACCGATGCGCACAGTCACCCCCCAATGATGATGTGCCCGGTGCGGCCTCCTTCAGTCGCATCCCGGCAAGCCCGACCTGCGGCGCGCGTCCACGGTACGCGCTCGCGACCGGTGCGGGGTACGGCGCGACCGATCGGGCGTACCGTACCGCTGGTGACGTCTCGTCAGATATGACGCAGGGTCAGGATGTGCTCTCCGAGGGCTGCGGCGTGCCCACCTTGATGCCCTTGAGCACGGTGTCGAGCGTGGACTTGTCCGGCGCCGAGGGGGAGATCTCCAGCTTGAGCAGCACGCAGGGGAATTCGCCGTCCGCGTTCTTCTCGTCGATCACCACCGCCTGCGCCCAGGCGGTGTCCGAGTCCATGTTCAGGTCCTCGGGCTTGCCCTTGACCTTGGCCCGCAGGACGTAGCCCGGGTGGCCGTCCACCGTGATCGCCTTGTCCAGTTCCAGGGTCTCCAGCTTGATCCTGCCCTTGGTGCCGGTCACGTCCTTCTTCAGGTCGGCGACCAACTCCTCCAGGGTGTCGGCCTTGCGGGTGTCCAGCGTCAGGCCGGCGCGATAGCACTTGCGCTCCGCCTGCAGTGCGGTCTCGGCCGCGGCCCCGCTCGACCGGGTCGCGGACCTGCTCGGACACGGGCGCTCCACCGCCTGATCCGCGGGATCGTCGTCCGGGTCCGGGACGACCCAGCCCTTGAACCTGGGCACGGTGAGCCCGGTGGCGGGATCGGTGAGTGTGCCGTCCGTGGCCGCCGTCTTTCCGCCGCCGTCGTCGTCGTCCCCGCCCAGGATGACGATCAGCGCGGCGATGATGCCGCCCACCACGACCAGGGCCAGCACGCTCAGGCCGATCGCCTTGCCGCGGCCGGGTCGGGCCGCTCCGGGCGGCGGGCCGACCGGCTGATAGCCGCCGGGATACCCGCCCTGGGGATAGCCGACCGGCCCCGCGGCCGGCGGCGCGCCCATCGGCGGTGGCGGGATCTCCCCCTGTGCGCGGGCGCGGGTCGAGGCGGTCCACTGGGCGCCGTCCCACCAGCGCTCGGAGCCCGGGGCCGAGGGATCGTCGTACCAGCCGGGAGGAATCGAGGCAGTCACCCGCGTGACGCTACAACCGGCCGCGGGCGGCGCACGAGCGCCTCCGGGCAAACGTGACCGTTCGGAAACCGAGGCCGATCAGCCCAGATCGAAGCCGAGTTGCCCGTCGGTGACCGGTTCGACCCGGGGTCGCTTGAGGTGCCGCCACGCGGGCAGGTCGTCCCAGTACGCCCAGGACATCCGATGGTGCGGCGTGGGGCCGTGCTCGGCCAGTGCCGCCCGATGCACCGGCGCCGGGTATCCGGCGTTGCCGGCGAAGCCGTACGCCGGATAGCCCGCGCCGAGATCGGCCATCAGGGCATCGCGGTGCACCTTCGCCAGCACCGAGGCCGCCGCCACGCTGATGCAGGACTGGTCGCCCTTGATCACGCAGCGCACGGCCCACGGCGCACCGAGGAAGTCGTGCTTGCCGTCCAGCACGATCGCGTCGGGGCGCACCGGCAGTGCGGTCAGCGCGCGTTCGGCGGCCAGCCGCAGTGCGGCGGTCATCCCGAGTGTGTCGATCTCCTCGGGATCGGCCGACCCGAACGCGTAGGCGCGCACCCACGGGTCGACCGCGGCGGCGACCTCCTCGCGGCGGCGCGCGGTGAGCAGCTTGGAGTCGGTGAGCCCGGCGGGCGGCACGGTCAGGTCGGTGATCGCGGCCGCGACCAGCACGGGGCCGGCCCAGGCGCCGCGGCCGACCTCGTCGACCCCGGCGACCACCTGTGCGCCCCGGGCGATCAGTTCGCGCTCGACGTCGTAGCTGGGCGGGGCGATCCGCACGGCGGGCTTGCGCTGCGCGACGACCTTCTTGGCGGCGACCTTCCTGCCGGACACCTTCTTGGTGGCGACCTTCTTGGCGGCAACCTTTCTTGCCACCGCCTTCCCGCCCGAACCCTGCTCGGCGGAAACCTTCTCGGCGACATTCCCGTTCGCCGCGACCGTGCGGTCGGCGGTCGGCTTCGCGGCGGCTCGCTCGGGCTCGATCCCGGGGCCGCCCGCCTGTTCGGTGCTCGGCTGCTTCACACCACCACCGTAGGTCACCGATCAGCGGTGGCCGACCACCGTCTCCCGCTCCCCCTCGGCGATCGACACCGGCGGTCTGGGCTCGAAGTACGTCGAGACGCCGGCCGCGGTCAACCGCTCGCGCAGCGCCCGGGCGCCGGGCCCGCCGGCGAGCGCCGCCTCGGCCCAGCCGAGCAGGTCCAGGTCGACGCCGAGGTGGTCGGTGACGGCGCCGCTGCCGGCCCAGGTCGGCCGCGATCGGCCACGCCCGGACTCCACCCACGCACACCCCAGCAGGGCGGCCAACGCCCCCGCGGTGTCCGCGCCGTGCCGGGCCGCCAGTTCCGCTCCGCGCCCCTCGACCAGCAGCGCCAGCACCCCGCCCAGGGTCACCGGGTATTCCACGCCCGCCCGTCGCGCGGAGATCCCCAGCGCCGCGGCCCGACGGGCCCGGACGAAGCCGACCAGGTGCTCCAGGAACGCCTCCTCGGGCAGTGTCACCAGGCCGTCCAGCGCCGCGAACCCGTGCCGGCCCAGATGCCCGTCGTCGTCGGTGACCAGCAGGTACGGATGCACGTGCGCGAGCAGCCGGAGCGGCTCGACCAGCAGCGAGCCGCCGGCCAGGTCGGCGCCGCCGGGGGTGCCCCGCCCGTCCAGGGGTCGAGCCAGGAGACGCTCGACCCGGTCCGCCATCGCCTCTTCGGAGCCGGCCTCGACCTCGCCCCATGCGGCCCGCAGATCCCGGAAGGCCAGGAAACCGGCAATCGGGTCGCTCGGCACACAGCCCGCCTCGGCCGCCGGGGTCAACACGTCGTCCCGGAACCGGTCCCAGTCCGCCCGGACCTGCGCCAGCTCGGTCAGCGCGTCCGCCACCGCGTCGGTGCCGTAGGCGCGGGCCGCGGCCCGGTCGGCGGCACGCTCCTCGAAGCCCACCACCGGGGCGGTCACCCGCCGGTAGAGCACGGCGTAACGGGCCGCCGCCCGGCCCGCACCGCCGTTCCCGGCCAGCGCCTCGGCCAGCCCGATCACCGCGTCCACCCCGTGGCAGGCGATCCGGTCCGCGAGCGGCGGTCGGCGACGGCGGCCGTGTCCGAGCGCATGTGCGATCGCCACCCGCAGCCGCCGGCCGGTCAGCACATGCGGCAGCACGGCGCCCAGCACCAGATGGCGGTGCAACCACGTCCCGGGACGGCGCACCACCCGCAGCTCGCAACCGGCCCCGCCGGTCAGCACGATGCCGTCCGGCACGGGCACCCGCAGATCGGCGGCCACGTCCTCGACCAGTTCCCACAACACCGGCTGCGCCCGGGCGTCCACCGCGAGCCCGGCCGGCAGCTGGCGCGGACCGGTCAGCTCCAGCAGCAGCGCGACCAGCGCGACGACGGCCAGCCCCCACAACACCGCGGCACCCGAGGTGAAGAACCGCCCCTGGTCGACGATCGCTCCGGTCACGAAGGCCACGAACAGGAGCGGCAGCGCGAGCACGACGTACAGCACGCCCAGGAGCAGCACTCCGGCGAGTGCGCGTAGCCCCGTCCCAGCGCCCATGGATCCCCCTCGAAGCGATGACTCACCCGTTCGAGGACGACCCTAGGGCCTGTGTCTCGGCCACCGCCGGATCCCGCACGATCCGACCGAACCGGCCACGTCACCGGCCCGGGATCACCCGCCGGGGCGCCTGCCGCGGTCGCCGACGCAGATCACTTCCGCGCGGCGTCTGCCGGCGCCGGCTGCCCCGGTATTCCCGCCCGGGTCATGTGCCCCGCCTCACCTGTCCCGTCCCATCCGGCCCGGGCCGATGTCAGGGCAGCAGCGGCTCCAGCAGGCGATGCGGCCGGCGCATCGCGCGGGTGACTGCGTCCTCGCGCCGCAGCACGTTGGCGCCGGGCCCCGGGGCCACCTCGGTCTGCTCGGGGGCGACCACCTCCGCGCAGACCGTGCAGATCCCGGTCGGGTCCACCGTCCCGCCGCAGCCGTGGTGCCGGAAGATTCGGCAGGGCACCCCGTTCTGCACGTGCTTCTCGCCCCAGCGGGCCATGGTGCGGATGATCGGCCACAGGTCGATGCCGCGTTCGGTGAGCACGTACTCCTCCCGAGGCGGCGACTCCTGGTAGCGGCGCTTGTCGAGCACGCCCGCGTCGACCAGCGTCTGTAGTCGGCCCGACAGCACGGCGCGCGGAATGTCCAGGTGAGCGAGGAAGTCGCTGTAGCGCCGGACGCCGTAGAAGGCGTCCCGCACGATCAGCAGCGTCCAGCGCTCGCCGACGAGTTCGAGGGTGCGGGCGAGCGCACAGTCCTGCTGCCCGTAGTCCTTGCCCAAAGCCATACGAGCACTTTAACCCCGGGTCGGTTCATTCATCGAACCTTTGAGTGCTACGTTCTTCGAGCACCAAGGTTCATTCACCGAACCTACCCGCCGAAATCGCAATCCGGGGAGCACAGCCATGTCCCTCACCACGTCCATCGCCCCGCGCACCGCACCGAAGGCGCCCGGCCCCGCCGCCGGCGGCGGTTCCGCGGGGGCGACCGTCCCCGTGGTGGCCCTGGGCACGCTGCTGCTCCTGGCCACCTACACGATGCCGATCGCGATCGTCCCGGACACCGTGCGCGAGTTGCATGCGGGCCCCGGCGGCCCGGCCTGGATCCTCAGCGCCATCGGCCTGGGCCTGTCCGCGGCCCTGCTGATCACCGGCAGCCTCGCCGACGACTTCGGCCGCCGCCGGATCTTCACGGCGGGTGCGCTGGGCCTGGCGGTGTCCTCGGCGCTGACCGCCCTGGCCCCCTCGCTGCCGCTGTACGTGGTCGGCCGCGCGCTCCAGGGCGTCGCCGGGGCGGCGATCATGTCCGCCGGGCTCGGCCTGCTCGCGCACAACCACCAGGGCGCCGCGCGCGGCCGGGCGATGGCCGCGTACGGCTCCTCGATCGGCGCGGGCATGGTCGTGGGCCCCCTGCTCGGTGCCGGACTGGCGCTCGTGCACCGCTCCGTGCCGTACTGGTTCGCCGCCGCGGCCGCCCTCGCGGTGGCCGCCGTCGCCCGCCGGATGCCCGAATCGCGTGCCGAGCACCCGCGCCGGCCGGACGTGTGGGGCACGCTGACTCTGGGCCCCGGTCTGATCGCGCTGACCGCCGCGCTGATCGAGGGCCGACAGGGGTGGCACCGGCCCGTGGTCGACGTGCTGATGGTCGTCGCGGTGCTCCTGCTCGCCGGCTACGGCGCGACCGCCCTACGCGGCCGGGCACCGATGCTCGACCTGCGCATGTTCGCCCGCCCCGCGTTCGCCGTCGCCACCTTCGGCGCCCTGATCGTGGGCGTCGCGGTGATCGCCATCGCCGCCTACCTGGGCACCGTCTTCCAGGGCACGCTGGGTGTGAGCGCCCTGGGCGCCGCCCTCCTGCTCGGCCTGTGGTCGGCTGCGGCCGCGATCACGTCCTTCGCCGTCGGCCGGGTGCACGTGCTGCCCGATGCCCGACACCGCTTCGCCGCGGGCCTGCTCGTCGCCGCCGTCGGCTTCCTGGGCCTGTACGGGCTCACCCCCGCCGACTCGTGGGTACGCGCGGTGCCCGGCCTGCTCGTCGGCGGCTTCGGCGTGGGCCTGGTCAACACCGCGCTCGCCCGCCTCGCGGTGGAGAGCGTGCCGGTCGACCGGGCGAGCATGGGCTCCGGCGCCAACAGCACCGCGCGCTACATGGGCGCCTCGATCGGCGCGGCGCTCGTGGTCGCCCTGGTCGACGCGGGCGGCATCGACCTGGCGATCCTGGTCGCGGCCGGCCTGTCCGTACTCGGCGCACTCGTCACGCTCGGTCTGCACCAAAGCGAATAAACCCACAAAACCTCCCATCTCCGGCATCCACCGGCGACGTCGGGCCCCGCGTCTGGAAAACTCGGGTCATGTGACGAGCGATGTGCAAAGCCCAGCGACGGATCGACCCGCAGCGCCGGCGGGTCGCCGCCGTTTTCGGGCACTCGCGGACGCGATAATCGAGCGGCCGTACCTGATCACCGCCGGCCTGATCGGCCTGATCATCGTCACCGGTGTGAACGGCCCCGACTGGCCGGCGCAGTACTTCCGGACCTGGCTGATCCGCGACCACGGCACGTACCTGTGGAACAACCAGTGGTACGGCGGACACCTGCTCCCGGGCTACAGCATCCTCGCGCCGGTGATCGCCTCCAAGATCGGCACCGCCACGCTGACCGCGCTCTCGTGTGTGACCTCCGCGTGGGCCTGGGACAAGCTCCGGGTGGGCGGGAACGACTTCGCCCGCAAGGTCGGCAGTTGTTGGTTCGCGGTGATGTGCAGCGTCGACTACCTGATCGGCCGCACCCCGTTCGCACTCGGTGTCGCCGCGGGCATGCTCGCCATACTGGCCGCTCGCCGCCGACACCCGCTGTGGGCCGGTTTCGCCGCCCTCCTGTGCGGGCTCTCCAGCCCGCTGTCCGGCGCCTTCCTGATGCTGGTCGCGCTCGCCTGGGTGCCCAGGGAACGGGTCTGGCCGACCCGGCTGTGCTTCGCTCCCGCCGCCGTGGGCCTGGTCGCCGCGCTCGCCTTCCCCAACGAGGGCATGTTCCCGTTCCCTTGGTGGCGGTTCCTGCCGATCCTGGCCTTCGCCGCGGTCGGCCTGCTGATACTGCCCAAGGAGCAGCAGAGCGCCCGGCGCTTCCTGTGGCTCTACGCGGCGACCGCGGTGATCTTCTTCTTCGTGCCGACCTCGCTCGGCGGCAACCTGGCCCGACTCGGCGAGCTCACCGCCGGCCCGCTGATGGCGGTCGTGCTGCTCTCCGCGGGCCGGCGTCGGCTCGTGGTGCTGCTGGCCCTGCCACTGCTGGTCTGGCAGTTCCAGTCCGCCGCGCTGGCCATCACCCACGACATCAAGGACTCGCCGGGCGAGAAGCCGCAGTACTACGCGGGCATGCTCGACTTCCTGCAGAAGAACAACACCCACCCGCTGGGCCGGGTGGAGATCCCGTTCACGCGCGGCCACTGGGAATCGGTGTTCGTCGCCGAGAAGATGCCGCTGGCCCGCGGCTGGGAGCGCCAGCTGGACCGCAACTACAACGCGGTGCTCTACCAGGAAGACCTGACGATCCAGGAGTACCGCGACTGGATCGACGACACCGGCGTGCGGTTCGTGGCCCTGCCGGACATCCCGATCGACCCGTCCGCGATCCCCGAGGCCGAGCTGATCCGCAAGGGCATCCCCTGGCTCAAGCCGGTCTACTCCGACAAGGACGGGCACTGGCAGGTCTGGGAGGTGGAGAACCCGACGCCGATCGTGATGGGACCGGGCGAGCTGACCGAGCTGACGCCGAGCAGATTCTCCTTCGACGCGCACGCAGCCGGAACGTTCGTGATCAAGATCCACCCGACCTTCTGGGTGACCCCGGACCGCCCCGGGATCGTGATCAAGGCGACCGAGGACGAGTGGAGCGAGATCACCGTCGACCGGCCGGGACCGGTCACCGTCTCCGCGCGCGACTCGAAGCTCTTCAAGGGCAAGAACGGCTAGGCCGTGTCCGGTGGATCCTGGTGGATGAGGTCGCGTCGTCCGGTGCCGTGGCTCGGCGTGCCGGAGAAGCAGCCGCATGGTGGTTCCCTTCGGCTGTTTCTCCGGTGCGGCGAGACGAGCGCAGCGAGGAGCCCGAAGGGCGGATGCCAGGCGGCGCGGCCCCACCAGGATCCACCGGACCCGGCCTAGGCCGCGCCGGCCCGACCGCCGGCCGGGCCCCGGCACCGCGTCGACGGGCCGGTCCGTGGGCGGGCCGGCCCGGACCGCTCACGGCTTCGGCGGCGCCGCCGGGTCCAGGCCGCCCGCCCACTTGGGCAGCGGCGGTTGCCACCCGTTCGTCCGGGCCAGCAGGTCCGCGCCGTCCCGGGCCACCAGCAGGGTCGAGCGCAGCTCCGGCTTGAGGAAGCCGTTCGCCGTCATCGTGTCCAGCGCGTCCAGGAGCGGCCGCCAGAAGCCGTCCACCTCCAGCACCGCCACCGGCTTGGCGTGGATCGCCAGGTGTTGCCAGGTCCACACCTCGAAGAGTTCCTCCAGGGTGCCCGCGCCGCCGGGCAGCGCCACGAAGGCGTCCGCCTGCTCGGCCATCGCCGCCTTGCGCTCGTGCATGGTCTCGGTGACCTGCAGCTCGGTCAGGCCCAGATGGGCGATCTCCCGGTCCACCAGCGAGCGCGGCATCACCCCGATCACCTCGCCGCCCGCCGCCAGACACGCGTCCGCCACCGCGCCCATCAGGCCCACGTGCCCGCCGCCGTAGACGATCCCGACGCCGGCCTCCGCGAGGGCGCGACCCAGCTCGATCGCCGCCTCCCGAAACCGCGGCGAGACACCCGACGCCGATCCCGCGAACACCGCTACCCGCATGTCAGGCTCCCTGCACTGCCGACCACCGAAGTGATTCGTATCGAACCGGTTCGCCACGAAGTCTGCCAAGCCACCGCCGGGGCACGGCGCCTGCCCCGGCCCGTCGACCGACCCCTCGACCGACCCGGCGATCGGCGCCGCGCGGCGCGGCCGGCGAATCGGTATCGCACCGACGGCGAATCGAGTCGATGAATCGTCTATCCCGCACCGGAGCGGCGGTACAGTCCCGGCATAGAAGGGCAAACTCGGCCATCGTCGGCGGCGGTCACACAACCCGACGTTGACGGGAAGACCCCCCGCCACGGCAGAATGCCCGCGTGCCCGCCACCGAGCGCCCTGCCTCGGACATCCCGTTCGAGCGGCTGTTTCCCGATCTCGACGACCATGGCCGCGAACGCCTGGTCGCCGCCGCTCAAGCGCTCGATCTGCGCCGCTCCCTCGACGATCCCGCGCGCTGGTTCTGGAACGAGCCCGACCCGCTGAGTCCCGAGCCCGAGCCCGAGCCGTCCCCGCACATCCTGGGCACCGCGCTGCTGCTGTACGAGGCCGACGGCGACTGGCTGGAACTGGGCCTGGACGTGTGGCAGCTGGACGGTCCGTTCGTCAGCGTCACCGCCACGGTCGAGGTGGCGTGCTGGTGCGACACCGATCACAACATGCACGCCGTGCAGCGCGCGGAGTGGCCGGCGTCCACCGCGCAGGCGTTCCTGGAGGCGTTCCACACCGCCGCGCTCTCGGTGATCCGCCGGATCGAGGGTCCGCGCGACCCGCGCGACCTGCGCGCCCGTGCGGGGCTGCCCAACCCGCCCGAGCCACCCCCTGAGGATGACCTGCCCGGCCCCCCATCCGGCCCCGTGGTCTGAACCGCCGTTTCATCCGAACGAAGGATTTTTTCGCGCCGCACCGGTGATTCCACGGTGGACATTGCGCCATGGCACGCCATACATCGGACAATCCGGCGTCCTACCTCAGTGCCCACCTGCACCACTTCGGCCCCGATCTGAAAAACTAAGCCGTCATGACACATGCTCTGGACGGCCGCATACCCCTCGGGGAGCCCAAGTCGGATGCCGGCGGCACCACCCGCCGCGCCTGGCGACGGCACCTGCGCGGGGTCCTGATCGCGGTCGCCGAGCATCCCTACGTGATCACCCTGGCCCTGGTCGGGCTGCTGACCGTGCTGGGCATCAACGGCGCCGACTGGCCCGCGCAGATCTTCCGTGCCTGGCTGGTGCGCGACCACGGCGCGGTGCTGTGGAACAACCAGTGGTACGGCGGCCACCTGCTGCCCGGCTACAGCGTGATCACCCCGGTCCTGGCCGGTGGGATCGGCACCCGCCTGCTCACCGCCATCTCCTGCGTGGCCGCCGCGTGGGCGTTCTCCCGCCTGCGCCTGGGCCGCGGCGACCTGGCTCGCCGGGTCGGCAGCTGCTGGTTCGCGGTGATAGTCAGCATCGAGTACCTGATCGGCCGCACCCCCTTCGTGCTCGGCGTGGCCGCCGGGCTGATGGCGATCCTGGCGGCCCGCACCGGGCATCGTGCGTGGGCCGCGGTCGCCGCCGGGTTCTGTGGCCTGGCCAGTCCGCTGGCCGCCGCGTTCCTGCTGATGATCGCGCTCGCGTGGGTGCCCGCCGAGCGGGTGTGGGCGACCCGGTTCAGCCTCGCCCCGGCCGTGATCGGCCTGGTGATGTCGCTGATCTTCCCCGGTGGGGGCGACTTCTCCTTCCCGCTGTGGCGGTTCGCCGCGATCCTGGGCTTCGCGGGGGTGGGGCTGGCCTTGCTCCCGCGCACCGAGGTCAGCGCGCGCCGCTTCCTGTGGCTGTACGCGCTCTCCTCCACCGTGCTGTTCCTGATCCCCAGCGCGGTGGGCGGGAACGTGGCCCGGCTCGGCGAGTTGTGCGCCGGCCCGCTGATGGCCGTGGTGCTGCTCTCGCTGGGCCGCAGGCGGCTGGTGGTGCTGCTCGCCATCCCGCTGCTGGCCTGGCAGTTCTCCTCGGCCGGCAAGGCGGTCGCGTTCAACAACCAGGACAGCACCGGCAAGAACTCCGCCTACTACACCGGCATGCTCGACTTCCTGGAGCGGGCCAACCTGCCGGTGGGCCGGATCGAGATCCCGTTCACCCGCGGCCACTGGGAAACGGTCTACGTGGCCGAGCACATGCCGCTCGCCCGCGGCTGGGAGCGCCAACTCGACCGCGCGCACAACGCGGTGCTCTACGGCCCGACGCTGGACGAGGGGGAGTACCACGGCTGGGTGCGCGAGACCGGCGTGCGCTTCATCGCCCTGCCCGACGTGCCGCTGGACCCCTCCGCCAAGCGCGAGGCGGAGATCCTGCGCGCCGGCGCCGACTGGCTGGTGCCGGTGTGGTCCGACCCGCACTGGGTGATCTGGGAGGTCGCCGACCCGGTTCCGCTGTTGGACGGCCCCGGCCAGCTCGTGGACATCACCCCCAGCGGTTTCACGCTGCTCGCCCAGCAGGCCGGCACGTTCACCGTGCGCATCCACCGAACCAGCTGGTTCGTCGCGAACAAGCCCAACACGAGCATCGGCGAGACCGAGGACGGCTGGACCGAGATCACCGTCACCGAGCCCGGCGAGGTCACCATCACGGCCAAGGCGTCGGCAGTCCTGCCCTGACGGGTGCGGGTAGGGTGATTCGGGTTCATGCCCTGGTGGAAAGGTAAAGCAAACCGATGGCCGAGCACCACGACCACTCCAGCCACGATCACCACGATCACGAAGAAGGCCGGATCTTTGTGATGGGCCGCCCGGTGGACTCGTACCCCGCCATGGCGCCCGAGGCCGCCCGCGGCAAGGTCCTGCGCGTCACCGTGGTCGGCGAGGACGTCCTGCACCGGCCCTGCGCCGAGATCACCGAGTTCGGCACCGAGGAACTGAACACGCTGATCGACGACATGTTCCTGACCATGTACGTCGCCGACGGCGTGGGCCTGGCCGCGAACCAGGTCGACGTCGGCATTCGGCTGTTCGTGTACGACTGCGTGGACGAGGACGGCCACCGGCACGTCGGCCACCTGATCAACCCGGTCCTGGACGAACTGCCCGCGACCGAGCGGCACCTGGAGGAGGCGGGCGAGGGCTGCCTGTCCGTCCCCGGCCCGCACGAGGACCTGGCCCGCCCGGACCGCGCGATCGCGCGCGGGGTGGACAAGGACGGCAACCCGCTGGTGATCGAGGGCGAGGGCTACTTCGCCCGCTGCCTCCAGCACGAGACCGATCACCTCAACGGATACCTGTACATCGACCGCCTCTCCAAGCGCGAGCGCAAGAACGTGCTCAAGGAGATGGAGTCGATGCGCGACGAGGTCTTCGCCAAGCGCGACGCGAAGGCAAAGCAGCTCGCGGGCTGACCCGCCGGGGCGGTGCGCGAGCCGACCCGCCGGGGCGATCCACCGCACGCGAGCCGAACCGTCGAGCACGTAGGGCCCGCACCACCGCGCCGCGTGCCCACCGCGCCGAAAGGGGCGGGGAACCGAACTCGGTTCCCCGCCCCTTTCGGGCGTTCACGTCAGCGACGCTCGGGTCAGCTGCAGCCGCTGGTCGAGCCGCAGCCCTCGCACACGTAGCAGCTGCCGGCCGGGCGCATCTTGATCCCGCAGGAGAAGCACAGCGGGGCGTCCGCGCTGCGGCCCTGGCGGGCCTCCAGCAGCTCGGTGGAGGAGTGCACCGCGGCCGGGACCGGCTTGAGGTCCGGGGCCTTGGGCGCGGCGTCCACCGGCGCGGACTGCGCGAGCGTGCGCATGTCCTCGACGGCGGCCGGCTCGTCCGGCTCGTAGGAGCCGGTCTCCAGGTGCCGGGTGCGCTCCGCGGCGGAGTGGATGCCCAACGCCGAGCGGGTCTCGAACGGCAGGTGATCCAGCGCCAGGCGGCGGAAGATGTAGTCGACGATCGACTGCGCCATCCGCACGTCCGGGTCGTCGGTCAGACCGGCCGGCTCGAAGCGCATGTTGGTGAACTTGGAGACGTAGGTCTCCAGCGGCACGCCGTACTGCAGGCCGACCGAGACCGCGATCGAGAAGGCGTCCATCATGCCCGCGAGGGTCGAGCCCTGCTTGGACATCTTCAGGAAGACCTCGCCGAGGCCGTCGTCCGGGTAGGAGTTGGCGGTCATGTAGCCCTCGGCGCCACCCACCGAGAAGGACGTGGTGATGCCGGGCCGGCCCTTGGGCAGGCGCTTGCGCACCGGGCGGTACTCGACGACCTTCTCCACCACGGCGGCCGCGGTCGACTTGCCGTCGTCCGCCTTGCCCTTGTTCTCGCCCTTGCCGGCCGACAGCGGCTGGCCGACCTTGCAGTTGTCGCGGTAGATCGCCAGCGCCTTGATGCCGAGCTTCCAGCCCTGGAAGTAGATCTCCTCGATCTCCTCGACGGTGGCGTCCTCGGACATGTTGACCGTCTTGGAGATCGCGCCGGAGATCCACGGCTGGATCGCCGCCATCATCCGCACGTGGCCCATCGGCGAGATGGTGCGCTCGCCCATCGCGCAGTCGAAGACCTCGTAGTGCTCGAGCTTGAGGCCGGGCGCGTCCACCACGTGGCCGTGCTCGGCGATGTGCTCGATGATCGCCTCGACCTGCTCGGGCTGGTAGCCCAGCCGGCGCAGCGCCCGGGCGACCGTGCCGTTGACGATCTGCATCGAGCCGCCGCCGACCAGCTTCTTGAACTTCACCAGCGCGAGGTCGGGCTCGACACCGGTGGTGTCGCAGTCCATCATCAGGCCGATCGTGCCGGTCGGGGCCAGCACCGAGGCCTGCGCGTTGCGGAAGCCGTTCTTGTCGCCGAGCTTGGCGACGTCCTTCCACGCCTTGGTCGCCAGGTCCCACACGGGGGCGTCCAGGTCGTCCATGCGCTTGCCCGCGTCGTTGGCCTCGGCGTGCTGGCGCATGACGCGCTTGTGCGGCTCGGCGTTGCGGGCGTAGCCCTCGTACGGGCCGACGATGGCGGCGAGCTCCGCGGAGCGCTTGTACGCGGTGCCGGTCATCAGCGAGGAGATCGCACCGGCCAGTGCCCGGCCGCCGTCGCTGTCGTAGGCGTGACCGGTGGCCATCAGCAGCGCGCCCAGGTTGGCGTAGCCGATGCCCAGCTGGCGGAACGCGCGGGTGGTCTCGCCGATCTTCTCGGTCGGGAAGTCGGCGAAGCAGATCGAGATGTCCATCGCGGTGATGACCAGCTCGACGACCTTGGCGAAGTTGACCGCGTCGAAGGTGTCGTCCTCGCGCAGGAACTTCATCAGGTTCAGCGACGCGAGGTTGCACGACGAGTTGTCCAGGTGCATGTACTCCGAGCACGGGTTGGACGCGGTGATCCGACCCGACTCGGGGCACGTGTGCCACTTGTTGATCTCGTCGTCGTACTGGATGCCCGGGTCGGCGCAGGCCCACGCGGCCTCGGCCATCTTGCGGAACAACGCCTTGGCGTCGACCGTCTCCAGCACGTCGCCGGTGAGCCGGGCGCGCAGGCCGAACTCGCCGCCCTGCTCGACCGCGTTCATGAACTCGTCCGAGACGCGGACCGAGTTGTTCGCGTTCTGGTACTGCACCGACGCGATGTCGGCGCCACCGAGGTCCATGTCGAAGCCCGCGTCGCGCAGCGCGCGGATCTTCTCCTCCTCCTTGACCTTGGTGTCGATGAAGTCCTCGATGTCGGGGTGGTCGACGTCGAGGACCACCATCTTGGCCGCACGGCGGGTGGCGCCGCCCGACTTGATGGTCCCGGCCGAGGCGTCCGCCCCGCGCATGAAGGAGACCGGGCCCGAGGCGTTGCCGCCGGAGGTGAGCAGCTCCTTGCTGGAGCGGATCCGGGACAGGTTCAGGCCGGCGCCGGAGCCGCCCTTGAAGATCAGGCCCTCTTCCTTGTACCAGTCCAGGATCGAGTCCATCGAGTCGTCGACCGACAGGATGAAGCACGCGCTGACCTGCTGCTTCTGCGCGGTGCCGACGTTGAACCAGACCGGCGAGTTGAAGCTGAAGATCTGGTGCAGGAGGGCGTACGCGAGCTCGTGCTCGAAGATCTCCGCATCGGCGGGGCCGGCGAAGTAGCCGTTCTCCTCGCCGGACTTGCGGTAGGTCTTGACGACCCGGTCGATCAGCTGCTTCAGGCTCCACTCGCGCTGCGGCGTGCCCACCGCACCGCGGAAGTACTTGCTCGTGACGATGTTGACCGCGTTCACCGACCAGGAGTCGGGGAACTCGACACCACGCTGCTCGAAGTTGATCGAGCCGTCGCGCCAGTTGGTCATGACGACGTCACGACGCTCCCAGACCACCTCGTCGTAAGGGTGGACGCCGGGGGTCGTGTACACGCGCTCGATCCGCAGGCCCTTGCCGGGTCGTGACCGGCCGGAACCGCGGGCCGATCCGCTCGTCGTCTCTGTCATGCCGTCTCCTCTTTTGAACAACGCCGTGGGCAGGCCGGAGCATCCCGGGGGATGTCCCGCCGACCGGTCGGGTGGTCCGTCGTTCGTGTGCTACCGAAATTGATTTCTGGTGATCCGCGGTCAGTCCGAGGTGGGACCGTCCGCCGCGTCCACGGGCACCGCGGGCTGCGCCGACTCCGCGCGACCGGCGCGCAGCAGGGCGACTTCGGCCTCGAAGTCCTCCAGCGACTCGAAGGCTCGGTACACGGACGCGAACCGCAGGTAGGCGACCTCGTCGAGCTCCCGCAGCGGGCCCAATATCGTCAGGCCCACGTCGTGGGTGGTCAACTCGGCGCATCCGGTGGCCCGCACCGCCTCCTCGACCCGTTGACCGAGCAGGGCCAGCGCGTCACCGGTGACCGGGCGGCCCTGGCAGGCCTTGCGCACGCCGGCGATGACCTTGTCCCGGCTGAAGGGTTCGGTGACGCCGCTGCGCTTGATCACCGTGAGCGAGGCGGTCTCGATCGTGGTGAACCGCCGTCCGCAGTCCGGACACGATCGTCGGCGCCTGATCGCGGCGCCGTCGTCGGTGGTCCGGCTGTCCACGACGCGGCTGTCCGCTCGCCGACAGAAGGGGCAGTGCATGCGGTTCCTCTCCCCCTCGTTGAGACGCAGGTCGTACGTGTTGCCCGTGCGTGCCGCGCGCGGTATGGCGAAGCGTGCCCGGTCGTTGCCGCGCCCTCGCCCCGAGGGCCGCCGCGAAGGGGCCCGTCCGGTGCGCTCCGGGAATATGGTATATACGGCAACCACAACTTGTGGGTTCCTTCAACGCCCTCGACCACAAGATGTAGTGGCTACGGTAGACCGCGACCCCGAGCGCTGCAAGCCGACTCGCAGACACTCGGAGAGCCTTCGGTGACCTCTCGTCATCCCCGCAGGTCACCGCCCGCCGGCGGCGAGAAATTAACCCGGCCGGCCGCGTGTCGCGGCATACGGGTGACGGATGCGACATATCGGGCACTGGAAACGATGGCTTTTCCCAGTCGAATTCGAATGTATGTACGATTACTACAGCGGGAACCGAATGATCGCCACTGGATTGGCCTAAATTCACTCGAACGTGTGTTTGGCGCAACCTTTCGAACCCGACTACCGTTCTCCACGTGCGAGCAATCCGTCGAAAGGGCCAGCCGTGACCGGAGAAGCCACCGGAGCAATCCACCCCGGAATCCGCACCGAAACTCTCCCTGCGAAACACCCGCACAGCGCCTCCGTGCCACCCCCGACGCCTGCCCCGGGCACCGAGAACGGGCAGGTCCAGGGCGGTGTGACGCGGCGCCCGACGGGGGGGCTGACGCCGCGCCAGACGCGCGTCCTCGAAGTGATCCGCACCTCCGTGGAGTCCCGCGGATATCCGCCGAGCATGCGGGAGATCGGCGAGGCCGTCGGCCTCTCCAGCACTTCCTCCGTCGCGCACCAACTGATGGCCCTCGAACGCAAGGGCTATTTGCGCCGTGATCCGCACCGGCCGCGCGCCTACGAGGTGCGCTCGCCCGACGGCGGCCGGCCGCTGGCGCCGGCCGGGCCGCACGCCGAACGCGGCTCGCAGGCCGCGTCCTACGTGCCGGTGGTCGGCCGGATCGCGGCCGGTGGCCCGATCCTGGCCGAGCAGTCCATCGAGGACGTGTTCCCGCTGCCGCGCCAGCTCGTCGGCGACGGTGACGTGTTCCTGCTCAAGGTGAGCGGCGACTCGATGATCGAGGCCGCGATCATGGACGGCGACTACGTCGCGGTGCGCCGGCAGCCGGTCGCCGAGAACGGCGACATCGTCGCGGCGATGATCGACGGCGAGGCCACCGTCAAGCGCCTGCGCCACCGGGACGGGCACCGCTGGCTGATGCCGCACAACCCCGCCTACGAACCCATCCCGGGAGACGAGGCGACCATCCTGGGCCGTGTGGTGGCCGTCATGCGCCGGGTGTGAGATGAGCGGGGACGGCGACATACCGGCTGCGGGCGGTCGTGCGGCGAGATCTCGCCGCCCGACCGCCCGTCTCACGTGCGCGGCACGCCGGCGCCCGCGGTCGGGGCCCGGCTCGCCCCCGCCCTCGCGGTAGCGCTTCAGGCCGGCTCGCCCCGGCCGTCCTTGTCGATCGCGGCCAGCGAGCGGCGTACCTGATTGCGGTCCTCGGTGTACCACAGCGGCGGCATCGAGGCCCGGAAGAACCCGCCGTAGCGGGCGGTGGCCAGGCGCGGGTCGAGCACCGCCACCACCCCCCGGTCGTCCATCGCCCGGATCAGCCGCCCGGCGCCCTGTGCCATCAACAGCGCGGCATGCGTGGCCGACACCGCCATGAAGCCGTTGCCGCCGTTCTCCTGCACCGACTGCGCCCGCGCGCTCATCAACGGATCGTCCGGACGCGGGAACGGGATCCGGTCCATGATCACCAACTGACAGGACGGCCCCGGCACGTCCACGCCCTGCCACAGCGACAACGTGCCGAACAGGCACGTACGCGGCTCGGCGGCGAAACGGCGCAACAGCTCCGCCAACGAGTCGTCGCCCTGGCACAGGATCGGCAGGTCCAGCCGCTCGCGCAGCGCCTCGGTGGCCGCCTCCGCACCGCGCCGCGAGGAGAACAGGCCCAGCGCCCGCCCACCGGCCGCCTCGATCAGCTCGGCGAGTTCGTCCAGGGTGTCCGCGCTCATTCCGTCCCGACCGGGCGGCGGCAGATGCCGGGCGACGTAGAGGATGCCCTGTCGCGGGTAGTCGAACGGCGAGCCCACGTCCAACGCACGCCACCGCGCCAGGTCCGCGTCGGTGTCCGGATCCGCGTCGTCGTCGGACTCCTCGCCCTCGCCCGGCTGCACCGCCACCTCGGTGGGCACCGGCTCGGGCTCGTCGGTGAGCAGCCCCTCGGCGGTCAGCCCCAGGCTGCCGGCCACGCCCCGGAAGTCGCCGCCGAGCTTGAGCGTGGCCGAGGTGAGCACCACCGTGCGGTCCCCGAACAGCGCCTCGCGCAACAGCCCGGCCACCGCGATCGGGGCCACCCGCAACGACGCACCGGTGCGCTCGTTGCGCTCCAGCCAGATCACGTCGTGCGGCGAGTCCTTGAGAATGCGCTCGCACGTGTCGTGGATGTGCTCGACGCCGGCCAACGCCTGGCGACGGGCCGCGTCCTCGTTGCTCAGCGACTTGTCCCGGACCTCGCCGAGCGAGGTGATCACGCCGCGGCTCGCGTCGCGCAGCGCGGACACCGTCCAGCCCAGATCCGGGTCCAGCTCGCGCAGCCGACCGGGCTCGCGCCCCTCCATGGTCTTCTTGAACGCCTCCGAAGCGGCGTCCAGGTTGTCCACGGCGCTCTCGTTGGCCAGCTTGCCCGCGCGGCGCGCGGCCCGGTCCACCGCGCTCAGGCTCAGCTCGGCGGTGGCCACCCCAGTGGCCCGGCTCGCGAACTCGTGCGCCTCGTCCACGATCAACAGTTCGTGCTCGGGCAGCACCGGCGCGTCCTCCAACGCGTCGATGGCGAGCAGCGCGTGGTTGGTGATCACGATGTCGGCCTGCTTGGCCCGCTCCCGCGCGGCCTCGGCGAAGCAGTCGTCGCCGTAGGGGCAGCGCGAGGCGCCCAGGCATTCGCGCGAGGACACCGACACCTGGGCCCAGGCGCGGTCGTTGACGCCCGGGCTCAGGTCGTCGCGGTCCCCGGTCTCGGTCTCGTCGGCCCAGTCCCGCAGCCGGACCACGTCCTGTCCGAGCCTGCTCGTGGGCGCCGGGTCGAAGAGCACCTCGCCCTCGTCCGGCGGCCCGTCGTGCAGGCGGTGCAGGCACAGGTAGTTGCCCCGGCCCTTGAGCGTGGCGAACGTCGGTGAGCGGCGCAACAGCGGGCGCAGCGCCTCGACCGTGCGCGGCAGGTCGCGCTCGACCAGCTGCCGTTGCAGCGCCAGCGTCGCGGTGGCCACCACGACCTTGCGACGGGCGGCCAGCGCGGGGACCAGGTAGGCCAGGGACTTGCCGGTGCCGGTACCCGCCTGGACGAGGAGGTGTTCGGCGCGGGCGACCGCGCCGGAGACGGCCTCGGCCATGGACACTTGTCCGGGCCGCTCCGCTCCGCCGACGGCGGCAACGGCGGCGTGCAGGAGTTCGGTCAGCTCGGGACGGTCGGAGTCGCTCATCGGGCGACAAGCCTAGATGCTCCGCCGGACATCCCTTACCACGCGGCCCGCTTCGCCCGGCTTCTCCCGCGCCGCTTTCTGTCGCGGGAGAAGCCGGGCGAAGATCAGCCGAGCTTGGCGAGCACCGCCTTGGCCAGGCCCTCCTGGCCGAGCGCGTTGGGGTGCACCGGGGCGGCGGGCGACTCGGGCTTGATCCCCTCGATCCACTTGGTGCCCGCCGGCCGGCACACGTCGTGGCCGGCCGAGCCGGCGTAGGTGTCCACGTACTCCGCGCCCTGGCCGGCCGCCTCCTTGGCGAGCATGTCGTTCAGTGCGGGCACCACCTTGCGCAGGTAGGGCAGGTCGCCCTCGGCGACCGGCACCTGGGCGGGGCAGGTGCCGGTCTCCGGGAGGATCGTGGGGTAGCCGACGACCAGGATCCGCGCCTTGGGCGAGCGCTGCTTGATGCCGGCGATGGTGGCGGCGATCTTCGGGCCGGTCTCGGTGATGCGCTTGGCCAGCTCGTCGTTGCCGCCGGCGGTGTACTTGTCGGTGCACGGCTGTGTGGACGTGGTGCTGCGGCTCTGGATCACGCACGTCGTGACGATCTCGGAGAAGCCGATGTCGTTGCCGCCGATGCCCAGGGTGACCAGCGCGGTGTCCGGGCGCAGCGCGTCGAACTGCGGCGGCGGCGAACCCTGGGTCTGCTGGCCGGCCGTCATGTCCGGGGTGCGGGCACCGCCGCAGGTGGCGTCGACGAAGCCGGTGATGTTCTGCTGCCTGGCCACCAGGTGCGCGTAGTTGCTCTCCGAGCGGCTGCATCCGGGCGGCGCGGCGGGCACGATCACGGGTATCTTCACGCCCGCCGCGTACGAGTCGCCGAGCGCGACGAAGGTGGCCCCGCTCGCCGCGGCGGGCAGTGCCTTGGGGTTCGCCGGGGCGTCCTTGCCGCCGCCCGGGGCGCCGGGCGCGTTCGGAGCGGCGGCCTTGCGGTCGGCGGAGGTGTCGGAGTCGGAGTCGTCCGAGCACGCGGACAGCGCGACGAGCGCCGTCAGCGCGGCCAGGCCCGCGATCGCCCTGCGAGTTGTGCGCACGTGCGCTCCCCTCTCGTCGTTGCCTTCCACCATTACCCGTCGGTAGGTTGCGGTGATCCGGCGAGACTAGGCGCTTGCGCACGCGGATTCCAGCACCGACGGGCCCGGATCGGGTGGGATCGGATCGGATCGGGTGGGTCTCAGTCCAGCTTGATCGTCTCGCGACGCTCGCCCGGCCCCGCGCGCCGTGATCCCGGCAGGTCCTCCAGCATGGTCAGGCACTCGCGGGCGGCGTCGATCTCGATGTCCTGGAAGGTCGCGGCGACCACGTCCACCCGTTCCCCGTCGGCCTCGATCACCACCCGCCCGTCCGGGCCGTACACCCCGCTGCGTCCGCACGCCGGGCCCAGCACGGTGTCGCCGATGTGGTTGGCGACCACCGTGTAGCAGGTGTTCTCCAGGGCTCGGGCGGCGAAGTACAGGTCGCGGCGGTGCTCGCTGTCGCCGCGGGTGTACACGCCCGGGCACAGGTAGGCGTCGCAGCCGTCGTGCACGGCCGCGCGCACGTGTTCGGGGAAGCTGACGTCGTAGGCGCTGCCCAGGCCCAGTCGCCATCCGGCGATCTCGATGGTGCAGCCGTGGTCGCCCGGGCGGAACAACTCGCGCTCCTCGTGCCACAGGTGCTGGCGGTCGTAGGCCACGTGCGCGTCGCCGTCCCGGCCGACCACCACGAGCGAGATGGTCCGGGCGCCGGCGCGGCGGACCGCGGCGCCGACCACCGCGACCGTGCGGGTGGCGTAGCAGGCGGCCTGGAGCTCACCGAGCCGGGTGTCGCCGGGCACGATGTCGCACGGTTTCACGTCCGGCCGGAACAGATCGAGGTCATACCCCGACAGGAACAGTTCCGGCAACACCACCACGTCGGCGCCGGCCGAGGATGCGAAGCGCACGAGTTGCGCGGCCGTGGCGACATTCGCGGGGATGTCGCCCGGCCGCGCCTGGGCCTGTGCGGCGGCAACCTTCAGTGGTTGCCTCGCGTTTTCGGCGACGTCGGTCACCCGCCGCATTCTGGCATCGTGATGGGGATCACACCATCGGCAAACCGGACAGGTTGTCGGCGACCCTGTCGTGGTCCGATGTCGAGGTCACGGGCACAGCGCGTTGGGCACGCTGCCGTGTGCGCTCACGTGCGGGCGCGTGGGACGGTCCCGATAGCCGTCCAGGAGCAGCCGATTGCGGTTCAGGCACAGCCGGTCGATCCGCGGCGTGAGCAGGTCGAACAGCGCGTGCCGGTCCTTGAGTTCGGGGAACGCCCCCTGGTGGTCCAGGATTTCCTCGCGCACCAGCGCCCAGAAGCCCTCCTGCGGGATGCCCAGGTGCACCGCCGCGAGATCGGCCAGATAGCGGTGGTGCCCCACCAGCAGCGCGGCGTGGATGAACTGGCACAGGTAGTCGGGCCGCTCGCGCAGCAGCACCGCCGCGACCTCGGCCGGCAGGTCGGCGAGTTCCGGCAGCGGCTGGTCGCTGATGTTGACGTCGTCGACGAAGTCCTTGATCGCCAGCCGGACCGGCACGTCGTGCTCGTCGAAGATCACGATCGCGTTCTCGCCGTGCGGGGAGAACACCAGGCCGTACCGGTACAGGCAGTGCAACAGCGGCGGGAGCAGGGCGTGGAAGAGCCGACGCAGCCACACCCGGGGGGCCAGCCCCGAGCGTTCGACCAGTTCGAGCACGAACGGCCGGCCGGTCGGATCCACGTGCAGCAGGCAGGCGAGCGTGCGGGCGCGCTCGCCGGGATCCAGTCGCGGCGCCAGCGGCTCGCGCCAGATCGCGCCGAGCAGTTCGCGGTACTGGTAGGGCACGCCCGGCAGTTCCTCCAGCACCGGGTGGCGCACGGTCACCGACGCGGTCTCGCCCAGCATGATCACCCGGCACTCGTCGCGCAGGAACGGGTCCGCGTCGCGCAGTCCCAGCACCCAGTCGGTGACCGCCGGCGCGGCCAGCGTGCGCTCGCTGGGCAGGCCGCGCCACACCAGCGTGTTCAGCACCGACAGCGGGAGCTTGACGGTGCGCCGCGCGGGCCGGTCCAGATTCAGGAACGTACGCACGGACTGCTGCGCGAGGTGCCGGTCCTCGGCCTCGCCCAGCGCGATGATGCGACCGGCGGCGACCTCGGGCGCGAACAGCGTCGCGATCGTCTCGTCCCACTGCCACGGATGCACCGGCAACCACAGGAAGTCGTCCGGATCCAGTCCGCGCGCGGCCGGGACTCGGCGAAAGCCCTCCAGGGTCGCCGGGTCCAGTTCCTCGTCGTACAGCCGCTGTTCGCTCAGTCCCGGCACCGCCCGGTAGGCCGCCAGGTCCCGATGCACCGCGATCCACGGCAGCCGCAGCGCCCGCCGCGCCTCCGGGGCGTAGCGGCGCGCGTCGCTCGCCGAGAAGCCGATCCGGCCCTTGTTCGGCACGATCCACGGGTGGCCGGTCTGGTGGCCCTCCAACTCCGCGTAGCCCAGGTCGGCCAGCGTGGCCGCGCTCACCGCGCTCGCCGCACTCGCCGCGTCGGCGGCCAGCGTCGCGGTCAACTCGCGCACCAGGTGGCCGGCGGTGTCGCCACTCAGCCCGATCACGGTGTGCGCGTCCAGCAGGAACTGGAGCATGTCCTCGGCCGGGTCGGCGCCGCCCTCCCACTCGCGCACCACCGACTCGGGATCCACGTGCCACGCGTCGTAGGCGCCGCGCCGGGCCCGGAAGCGGTAGCGCACATCGCCCGAGACGTCCACGGTGTACGTCTCGCCGTCGGCGACCGGGGCCAGCAGTTCCTCGTAGGCGAACTCGGCGAGCGACTTGGCGATCATGTCCCGGTTGACCCGTCGCCAGACCTCCGGGTCGGTGGGGGGCACGCCGTGCCGCGCGCCGGGGACCCGGGAGGCGGGCTCAAGCGTGGCGGGTCCGGCGCCCTGGTGCGGCAGTTCGGCCTCGATGGGCTCCGCTGCCGGGTTCGACTGCGACATGGGGTACCTCTGCGGGGTCGGTCGCGTCCCCTCGCTGCGGTCGGTGCGCGGGCTCGGTGTCGCCCGCGGCCAGGCCGAACGTGGTGAACGCGGTGCGGATCGGCAGCCGGTAGACCGCGTCGCCGCACACGGAGTTGAGAATGGTCGCGGCCCGGTGCGCACCCAGGCCCAGGTCGGGGGTGCCCACGCCGTGCGTGTGCAACTCGGCGTTTTGCGTGTACAGCCCGCCGGTGACGTGTTCGGCGAGCACGACCCGGTGGTCCAGGTCGATCAGCGGACGACCGGCGTCGTCGCGCGCGATCAGGTCCTTCACCGGATCCAGCAGTGCGGGATGCCGCTGCGCGTAGCCGGTCGCCAGCACCACCCGGTCGGTGCGCACGGTGAAGGCGCGGTCCTGTTCGCCGTGCCGGCACCCCAGTTCCACGCCCTCGCGGGTGGTGCGCGCGCACGTCACGGTGACGTCGGGCATCAGCGTCGCACGCACCCGCCCGCCGGCGATGCCGCGCTCGTAGAGCTCGTCGTGGATGGCGGCGATGGTGTCCGCGCTGATCGCCTTGTAGAGCTGCCACTGCTCGGGCACCAGGCGGTCACGGACCGGTTCGGGCAGCGCGTGGAAGTAGCGCGTGTAGTCGGGCGTGAAGTGCTCCAGGCCGAGCTTGGAGTATTCCATCGGGGCGAACGCGGGCGAGCGGGTCAGCCAGGTCAGCCGTCGGCTGGGGCCGGTTCGCCGGCGCAGCAGGTCCAGGAAGACCTCCGCGCCGGACTGCCCCGAGCCCAGCACCGTGACGTCCTGCGCATCGGTGAGGTCCGCGCGATGGTCCAGGTATCGGGCCGCGTGCAGCACGGTGTCGCCGAGCAGACCCGCGAACGGCTCCGGCACCACCGGTTCGGTGCCGATGCCGAGCACCACGTTCCGGGCGTGCACGTGGTGCCGCTCGCCGGTCGCGGTGTCGCGGAACTCGACCCGGTACAGGTCGCCCTCCCAGGACACCGACCCGACGTCGCTGCCGAACCGGCAGGCCGGCAGCGCCTCGGCGACCCACCGGCAGTAGTGGTCGTACTCGCGCCGCGGCACATGCAGGCGCTCGGCGAAATAGAACGGGAACAACCGGTCGTGCGCGCGCAGATAGGCCAGGAACGACCACGGATTGGTCGGGTCGACCAGGGTGACCAGATCGGCCAGGAACGGCACCTGCAGGGTGGTGCCGTCCAGGAGCAGTCCCGGATGCCAACTGAACGCGGGAGCCCGGTCCAGGAACAGCGTGCGCAGCGGCTCGACCCGGTCGGCCAGCGCGGCCAGCGCGAGGTTGAACGGCCCGATCCCCACCCCCACCAGGTCGTACACCACCGCGCCGGGGTCGGCCGCCCGGCGCGGGGCGGGCAGGCGCTCGGTCACCGCCGCGCACCCGCTTCCCGCGCGGCGCGTCCGCGCATCATCAACGCGGCGCGCTTGTCCGGGAGTTCGACATCGCCGAAGCGGTGGAAGCCGGCCCGCGCGAAGGCCGCCAGCGACGCCTCGTTGCGCACGTCCGGCTCGGCCACCACCCGCATCGTGTCGGGGGCGGCGCGCAGCACCAGTTCGGTGACCGCGCGCAGCAGCAGCGAGCCGATCCCGCGCCCGCGCCACGCGGCCGGGCCGACGAGCAGATGGATCCCCACGTCGTGCGGGCGGGCCGGGTAGTGCCGGGCCAGGTTGTCCAGGTCCGCGCGGTAGAGCTCCCAGTAGCTGATCGGTTCGTCGTCCAGGCAGCCCAGGTAGGCGTGGTGGTGTGTGCGCACGGCCTGATTCGCCAGGTGTCGGCGCACCACCTCCTCGTCCCCGGCCAGCTCCCACCAGCGGGCGATGTCGGGGTCGTTCATCCACGCGTGCAGCAGCGGCAGGTCGCGCTTGGTGTGGATCTCGTGCAGCGAGAACCGGCCCGCGGGCAGCGGGACCGTGCCCCAGCGTGCCGCCTCGGCGAGCGGGCCGGCCTGCCCCGCTGCCCGCGACCCGGTGTTCAGGCGCACGGTCTGGGCCTCGGCGAAGTCGCTCCGCCGGGCATCGGCGGGCGACGACAGGAATGACGGGCTCATACGGGGACGGAACCTCCTGGGACCGGGCTCACGCGGGGGCGTCGGCGAGCGGGTTGCGGATGTGCACGTAGATCGACTGGGTCGCCACGGGGCCGACGAGCTCGTCGAGGCCGTGCAGTCGGGTCATCAGGTTGGCCTTGCAGCGCGGCCTGGGATCGGTGAGCAGCGTGCGCGCCGCGCCACTGGTGGGCGCGTGGGCGGCGAACAGCGTGCGCAGCCGCGCCAGCAACACGGACTCCTCGACCAGGCCCTGCGCACCGAACGCGCCGATCAGCCCGAGCAGGTTGTTCACGCCCAGGTAGTAGGCCAGCCGCTCGTCGGCGATCTCGTCCGCGACGATGGTGTCGCTGGCCACCCCCGCGGCGGGCAGCCGCCGGGCCAGGTCCGCGGTGCGCGAGGCACGGAAGTAGTAGCCCTGGTTGTCCCGGTAGCGTCCGCCCACGGGCAGGCCGTCCGCGTCCAGCAGGACCAGGGTGTTCTGCTGGTGCGCCTCCAGCGCGATACCCGCGTGCCGGTCCAGCCACAACACCGGCTCGGCCACCACCGCCAGGTAGCGCTCGAACCACTCCTCGGCGACCGAGGCCCGAGAGCGGCCGCTGCGCTCGGCCAGCGCGTGTACGTATCCGGCCAGCCGCGAGGGGCCGATCCCGGGCCGCTCGGCCACCAGCGCGGCCACGCAGGAAACCCGCTGGTCGGGCTTGAACGGATTGGCCCGCAGCACCAGTTCCAGCCCCGCGGCGGGCCGGTCCGGGCGCGGGAACGGCTCCGGCGGCGCGACCGAGATCCAGGCCGGATCGCGGACGATGTCGAAGGTGGGGTGCGCGCGGCGCAGTTCGTGCTCCAGGCCGGAACGCAGCAGGCGGTGCACCTCGATCCCGCGCAGCAGTTCCTTGGGCAGGTTCTCCCGGCGCGAGTTGGTGATCCGCAGGCCCAGCGAGAGCTTGAGCATCACCTCGGCGTCGGGTCGGTACACGGTGCGCACCGAGGAGGTGGGGTACCACGGGGCGCCCGCCGGGCCGAGCGCGCGCAGCCGGCCCGCGTCGAAGAGGCCCCGCAGGTGCGGGCGCCCGGGCAGGTCCCGGGCCTGCCACGGGTGGGCGGGCACCAGCACGGTGCCCTCGGGTGCGCGCAGGTCGCCGGCGAATTCGGCCAGCACGTCCGCGGCCTCGCGCCCCAGCGCGCTGTCCTGCCCGACCAGGTCGGCGTCGGCGGCGAACCAGTGCAGTGCGAAGGACCCGCGCAACTCGGGCGACCACGCGGCGTCCTCGGCCGGGTCGAGCCGGTCGCGGCTCTTGGGCGTGGGATGCATCGGGTGGCCCAGCACCAGCGACTGCTCGGCGGCCAGGAACGGCGCCGTCCCGGGCGGGTCCTCGGGGTGCGCTCGGTGATGGGCGATGTAGCGCTCGGTGTGGGTGACCGAGTCGGCGACCCGGATCGCGGTGTCCCCGCACGCCCCACCGGCCGCCGAGGCCCCGCTCGCGCTCGCCTCGTCGCCCAGCACCAGCGCCAGCGTGACCGCGTTCAACGGCCCCTCGTCCTCCAGATGCGGAGCGCCGAAACGGTGCCACCCGGACGGCGACCAGTAGCGCACCGGCACGGTGAGGGTCCGCCCGATCGCGGGCAGGTCGATGCTCAGCACGCTCGACTGCGGCCTGGGCAGCGCACGTTCGCGCACCCAGCAGCGGAGCAGGCACTCGACCGTCGCCCCGTCGGCGGCGCGCCGGGCCTCCGGCGCGTCGAGGTGGTCCGTTTCGGGATCCGTCCGCACGGCGGACGGGTCGGGACCCGCGATGGTCATCGCTGCTCCGTGTGGTGTCGATCGACCCGTGGTCGATGCCCGTGGATGAGGTTGCTCCCGATTGGGGAGATTTCGACCCGTGTCGATTGTTCGGCGAGGTCGGTCACAAACATGCGAGGCGCGCGGAAACGATTGTTTGTTGACGGAGCGTCAGCAGGGCGGCGCGCTTTCCGTGCGCCCCGCCTCGACCACGGCCGCCAGCAGGGCCGCCAGGTCCGCCGCGGTGGTGTTCGGGTTGAGCAGGGTGAGCTTGAGCCGCACCGCGCCCGGGCCTGGGCCCAGTTCGGTCCGGCCGACCACCGCGCTCCCCTCGTACAGCAGCCGGCGGCGCAACGCGGCGTTGACCCGGTCCGTCTCGGCCGCGCCCGCCGGTCCCGGCCCGTCCTGGCGCTGCGGGAGATAGCGGAACACCACCGAGGTGAGCACCGGCTCCGCGGCCAACTCCAGGCGCGGATCGGCGCGGATCAACTGCGCCGCGTGCCGGGCCAGGTCGTGGCAACGCTCGACCAACTCGCCCAGTCCGGCCCGGCCCAACGCCCGCAGAGTGACCGCGATCTTGAACACGTCCGCCCGCCGGGTGGTGCGCGGCGAATTGCCCAACAGGCTGAAGTAGCCGGCCTGTTCGTCGTCGTCCGGATTCAGGTAGGCGGCGCGCTGCGCGAGCGGGGCCAGCAGCGCCGCGTCGCGCACCAGGAAAACCCCGGCGGCGACCGGCTGCCAGCCCAGCTTGTGCAGGTCCAGGCCCACCGAGTGCGCCCGGTGCAATCCGGCCAGCAGCGGCGCGAGCCGGTCCGAGAACAGCGCGCCGCCGCCGTAGGCCGCGTCCACGTGCAGCCACGTGCCCAACTCCCGGGCCACCGAGGCGATCGCCTCCAGCGGATCGATCGCCCCCAGGTCGGTGGTGCCCGCGGTGGCCACGATCGCCGCGATCCGGTCGTTGCCGGCCCTCACCCGGCGGCCGGCCGCGGCCAGCGCGACCGGGTCCATGCGATGGTCGGCGCCCACCGGCACGGTGACCACGGCGTCCTCGCCCAGGCCCAGCAGGCCCGCACAGCGGCGGATGGAGAAGTGCGCGGCCTGCGAGCACAGGATCCGCCGCCGACCCACCCCCGGCCCCGCCGCGTCCCGCGCCAACAGCAGGCCCATCAGGTTGGACTCGGTGCCGCCGCTGGTGATCGTGCCGCCCGCCGCCTTCGGCGCGAAGCCGACCAGGCCCGCGAGCGCGGCGACCACCTCGACCTCCAGCGCGGTAGCCGCCGGCGCCTGGTCCCACGAGTCGAGCGAGGGGTTGAGCGCGGCGGCGACCAGATCCGCGGCCACCGCGACGGCCAGCGGCGGACAGTGCAGATGCCCCGCACAGTACGGATCGGCCGGATCCGCGGCCCCCCACGCCAGCAGCGCGGACAACTCGCCCAGCGCGGCGAACTCGCCCACGCCCAGCACCGGCAGCGGACCCGGGCCGACCGCGGCCGACCCGCGCGGGTCCGGCACGGAGCCCCCCGGGCCCACCGCGCCCGGACCCAGCACTCGGGCCACCTCGGCCGCGACCGCGACCGGTCCGCCCGGCGGCAGCGGCCCACTCCGCGCGCCCGCACCGCCCACCAGCGCGGCCAGCGCGACCTCGACCAGCGCGCGCAGCGCGTCGGCGCCCGCGACCCCGCCCGCGAGCGCGGCCCCGACCGGATGCCCGACGTGCCGCGCGGTGCTCACGCCGACTCCGATCCGCCGGTCGAGGTCGGCCGGCCGGCCCGGGCCGCCTCGATCGCGTCCGCCAGCCGCTCCAACACCGCGTCCGCCTGCACGTCGGTCATCGTCAGCGGCGGCAGCAGCCGCACCACGCTGTCGTGCCGCCCGCCCAATTCGACGATCAGCCCCCGCCCCAGCGCCTCGCGGCGCACCGCGAGCGCCAGCGCGGGCGCCACGGGCCGAGCCCCGCACGCGTCCGCGGCGGCTTCCGGCTCGACGATCTCCACGCCGAGCATCAGCCCACGACCGCGCACGTCGCCGATCGCCGGCTGACCGGGCATCAGGTCGCGCAGCGCGCCCGCGAGTCGGGCCCCCAGGCGGGCCGCCCGCTCGTGCAGGCGGTGCTCGCGCACGAAGGCGATCGTCGCGGTGCCGGCCGCCATCGCCAGCTGGTTGCCGCGGAAGGTGCCCGCGTGCGCACCGGGCCACCAGTGGTCCAGTTCGGCGCGATAGACCACCACCGCGAGCGGCAGGCTGCCGCCGATCGCCTTGGAGATCACCATCACGTCCGGCACCACGCCGGCGTGGTCCACGCCCCACATCGTGCCGGTCCGACCCAGACCGGTCTGTACCTCGTCGGCGATCAGCGCGATACCGCGCTCCGCGGTCAGCCGGCGCATCTCGCGCAGCCAGCCGTCCGGTGCCGGCAGCACCCCGCCCTCGCCCTGCACGGGCTCCAGGATCATCCCGGCGGGTACCGGCACCCCGCCGTCCGGGTCCTCCAGGAGCGTGCGGGCGTAGTGCGCGGCCACCCGCTCGCCCTCTGCGCCGCCGGTGCCGAACGGGCAGCGATAGCGCTGCGGGAACGGCAGCCGCACGGTGTCGCCGGTACCCGCGCCGGTCGCGTTGCGGATCGCGGTGTCCCCGCTGACCGCCAGCGCTCCCTGGGTCATCCCGTGGTACGCGCCGGTGAACGCGACCACCCCACGCCGACCGGTCGCGGTCCGCACCAGCTTCAGCGCCGCCTCCACCGCGTCGGTGCCGGCCGGCCCGCAGAACTGGATCCGGCCGTCCCGCGCCAACTCCGGCGGCAGCGTGGCGAACAGCTCCTCGACGAAGCGGTCCTTGACGGGGGTGGCCAGGTCGAGCACGTGCAGCGGCGCGCCGGTGTCCAACACACCGCGGATCGCCGCGAGCACCACGGGGTGGTTGTGGCCGAGCGCGAGCGTGCCGGCGCCGGAGAGGCAGTCGAGGTAGCGCCGGCCGTCGGCTCCCTCGACCGTCATCCCCCGAGCCCGCACCGGCACGATCGGCAACGAGCGCGCGTAGGTGCGCGCCGAGGACTCGCGGGCGGCCTGCCGACGCAGGATGCCCGGACCGTCGGCCGACGGTCCGGTGCGCTGGCGGCCGATCCGGCCGGTGTCCGCGGGAGCGGTGTCGACGGGTGTGCCGGGCACCGGCGCGGCGTCCCCGGGCGCGGTGGCCGCGGGCGGCGCGTCCGGCGTCGGGTCCCCGGTGCCGGAGCGGTCGTCCGGCCTGGTCAGGGCGGCGGTCATGACTGCGGCACCTCCACAAGGGCGATCGGAATTTAGGTAAGGCTTACCTTGGAATGATGACTCGGGGCAAAATGGTCACCACAACGAGTGACAATCGCCGCATCGACGACCCCTGTCCCAAACAACGACCGAACCGCCGCCCGATCACGGCCGAGGCCCCCTCCGATACTGTCGGGCGGTCATATACGCGGGGCGCACACGGGGAGGTAGGCGCTTGACGCGCGGCGTTCGCACGCTGTTCGTCACGCTGACGGTGGCGGTGTCGCTGCTGGTGACGGGCACCGTCATGGCACTGACACTCAACGGAGTCGGCAACGACGGCGGCAACGGGAGGGGTCCGGAGACACTCGCCGATCCCGGCGATCCCGCGCACTGGACCCCGGAACGCATGAGCCGGGCCAGGCCCCGCGACCCCAAGGGCGAGGACGGACCGCCCGCCCCGACCGCGGCGCCCGACCGACCCGGCCCGCAACCCTCCCGCGGCCCCCTGCCGGACGTGCTCGCCGAGGCCAAGCCGCCCCCCGTCCAGGCCCGCCCGGTGGCCCGCCCCTACACCGGCGCGGCCGGCACCGTCGCCGCCGGCAAACTCTTCTTCGAGGCCCCCGACGGCCCCTCCGTATGCTCCGGCACCGTGATCGCCGACCCCAAGCGCCCCGGCCGCAGCAACCTGGTCTGGACCGCCGGCCACTGCGTGCACGCCGGTCGCGGCGGCACCTGGTTCACCAGCCTGCAATTCGTGCCCGCGTTCAACAGCAGCGGCCAGGCCACCCTGGCCAACCTCGGCAACCCCGGCCCGGTCGCACCCTTCGGCCAGTGGTGGGCGACCTCGGTGTCCACCTCCGACCAGTGGCGCGCCGGCGGCACGAACTCCACGTCACCCGCCACCGCCTACGACTACGCGGTGGTCGAGGTCAAGAACCCCGACGGCAGCGCACGCAGCCTGGAGGAGGTCGTCGGCCGCGCCCTGCCGGTGTGGTTCGACGCCCCGCGCGACCTGACCGACGCCGGCGCGTACGGCTACCCGCAGGACGCCCCGTTCGACGGGCTGACCATGTTCGCCTGCACCCAGGACCCGCGCCGGTTGACCGTCGACCCGAACAGCCCGCCCCTGCTGCGGATCGGCTGCACCATGACCGCCGGCGCCAGCGGCGGCGGCTGGTATGCCACCGCCCCCGACGGCACCCTGCGGCTGATCGGCAACAGCGCGCTCAGCGGCGCCGGACACACCTGGATCGCCGGCCCCTACCTGGACCAGGACGCCCGCCGCATGCTGGACAACCTCAAACGCAAACACTGAGCGGCGCCCGGCCGTCCCCGGACACGACAAAGGCCCGGGCCGCACACGATGTTCGTGTGCGGCCCGGGCCCGGTCGACGCTCGCTCAGCGCTTGGCGACCACGAACCGCTCCAACTCGGCGGCGAGTTGCCGGCCCACCCGAGCGTGCAACCACGTGCCCGCCTCGCGGTGCTCGGTGGCCAACAGCTCACCGGTGCCGTGCACCTTGGCCACCAGGTCACCGCGCTCGTACGGCACGACCACCTCGACCTCGACATCCGGGCGCGGCAGTTCCTCGTCGATCAACGCCAACAACTCGTCCATGCCCTGCCCGGTGCGGGCGGACACCACGATCGCGTGCTTCTCCCGACGCAACAGCCGTGCCAGCACCTCCGGATCGGCCGCGTCGGCCTTGTTCACCACCACGATCTCGCGCACCTTGTGCGCCTCGACCTCGGTGAACACCTCACGCACGGCCGCCAGTTGGGCCTCCGGCGTGGGGTCGGAGCCGTCCACCACGTGCAGGATCAGGTCCGCGTCGGCGACCTCTTCCAGCGTCGAGCGGAACGCCTCGACCAGCTGGTGCGGCAGATGGCGCACGAAACCGACCGTGTCGGCGAGCGTGTACCCGCGACCGCTGGGCGTCTCGGCCCGGCGCACCGTCGGATCCAGCGTCGCGAACAGCGCGTTCTCCACCAGCACGCCCGCACCGGTCAACCGGTTCAGAATGGAGGACTTGCCCGCGTTCGTGTAACCCGCGATGGCCACCGACGGGATGGCGTTGCGCCGCCGCTCCTGCCGCTTGGTGTCCCGGGCCTTCTTCATGTCCGCGATCTCGCGGCGCATCTTGGCCATCTTCTCCCGGATGCGCCGACGATCGGTCTCGATCTTCGTCTCACCGGGGCCACGCGTGGCCATGCCGCCACCGCCGCCGCCACCCATCTGGCGCGACAGCGAGGCGCCCCAGCCACGCAGGCGCGGAAGCATGTACTGCATCTGTGCCAGCGAGACCTGCGCCTTGCCCTCTCGGGACTTGGCGTGCTGCGCGAAGATGTCCAGGATCAACGCCGTGCGGTCCACGACCTTGACCTTGACCACGTCTTCGAGCTGAATGAGCTGACCCGGGGTCAGCTCACCGTCGCAGACCACGGTGTCCGCGCCCGTGGCGATCACCACGTCGCGCAGTTCCTTGGCCTTGCCGGACCCGATGTAGGTCGCCGGATCCGGCTTGTCGCGGCGCTGGATCAGCCCGTCCAGCACCTCCGAGCCCGCGGTTTCCGCGAGCGCGGCAAGTTCCTTGAGCGAATATTCGGCGTCGGCGGCGGTCCCGTCGGTCCAGACCCCGACCAACACGACCCGTTCCAGGCGAAGCTGCCGGTATTCGACCTCGGTGACGTCGGTCAGCTCCGTGGAGAGACCGGCGATGCGGCGGAGCGCGCTGCGCTCCTCGCGGTCGAACTGGTCGCCGTCGTAGTCGAGCGGACCGACCCCGACGTCATCGCCCGTTCCGAATCCGTCGAAGGCCGCTCCGTCGTCGAAGCCGTCGGCATCGTCGAATGGGGGAGTCGGGTCCGTGTCGTCGTGTCCGGCGCGGTGTGAGCGAGAAGTCATATCGTCCTGTTCAACGTAGTCGGCGGGCCGCTCCATTCCCCGGGGCGGCCGTCACGATGGTCCCACGACCGCCCGCGCGCGGGCATCCGGGTTTTCGGCCGGTTCATTCCACCGGCCGGCCCGAACCGGGTCGACCCTCGATCGGCGACCTCGCCGAACCGTCGACCTCACGAGGTCAGCAGCCGCGCCTGCCCCGCGTCGGTGTGCACCTTGATCCGGTGCTGCGACTGGTCGTTGCGCGAGACCTTGACGTCGGTGTCGCCGATCGTGGTGGACACGTCCGCCGCGTACTGCTGCCCGCCCGGCACCCGCACCGTCGCCCGGCCCGCGTTGGTCTTGGCGTCCACATCGGTGGGCGGCTTGGTGAAGGTCAGATCTATCGACCCGGCGCTGGTCTGCGCGGTCACCTTCGCCGAGGTGACCCCCTCGCCGTCGATCTTGCCCGCGCTGGTGCGCAGGTTGAGCGTCCCGGTCACATCGCGCAGGGTCACGTTGCCCGCTTCGGTACGGATGTCGAGCGCGGCACCCCCGCGCGGGATGGTCACCTCGTACGCCACGAAGCAGGCCCTGTTGCTCGCGCAGTCGTAGTCCAGGACCAGTTGCCCGTTGCCGTCCACGTTGTGCGTGGTCGTCGGCGCGGTCTTGTCGTAGTGCTGTTTCTCGGTCACCTTGACCGTCTTGACGTCGGCCTCCGTCACCTTGACGTTGCCCGCGTTGCTGTCCACCTTGACCGAGCGCACGTTCTGCGAGACGTCGTAGGACGTGGTCTTCTTCTCCGACTCGTGTCCGTCGGTGTCCACGTTGAACTCACACGCGGTGAGCACCAGCGGAAGGGCGACCAGCGGGACCAGCAGAGCCAATCGACGGTTGCGGGCAGGCATCGTTTCTCCTTGGGTCGGGGCGGGGTCCGCCGCCCGAACGCACGACCACTCCCCCGCTTTACTGATGCCTCCAGGCTAGGAAGGCACACCCCCGCCCCGCGTCGGTCCGGCGTCGGGTAACGCGGGTCCTTCCCTGGCAGGAGAGACCCCCGGGACAGTCCACCTCCGGGAAGGACCCGCCTAGGGGTTCTCCCGGACCCCGGTACCGGGACCGTCGGCTCCCGTCAGTGCGCCAACCGGGCGCCCAGGGCCGGCGCGAGGGCGGTGAAGTCCGCAGCCTCGGCCTCGTCCAGAACCGCGTAACCGGCCGCCACGAGTTCGTCGGTCAGCTCTTCCGCGGCCCGATACCGCTCCGCCAGATCGGCCGTGACCTGCGGAAACGGCTTCTGGTGCCCATAGAACTCCAGGTACGGACTCCCCTCGGCCACCTGCGCCTCCAACGGGCTGAGCCGGTGTGCGGCCAGCGCCAGGATGTGCAGGCCGCCCCGGTGCTCCCGCAGCGTCTGCAGGTTCTGCGCGAGCCGGGCGGGCGCGTCATCCGGAAGAGGTACACCGCGCCAGGCCGAGTACAGCGGGGCCAGGCCGGCCAGGTCGTTGGCGCGCACGATCGAGGTGGTGATCCCGGCGAGCCGCTCCACCTCCGGCAGATCCGCGAGGTGGGTCCGCCCCCACTCCCGGGCGCACTCCGCGTACAGCTCGCCGACCTGCGCGGGCGGTGCGGCCTTGCGGCCCGCGGCCCACAGCGGGAGCAGGGTGTCGGCCGTGAAGTGGTGGAACGCGCGGACCACGGTGTCGTCGTCCACGTCCCCCAGGACCCCGCCGCGACCGGCGATGTACAGGGTCACCCCGTCCAGGCCCAGCTCCGCACCGCGCGCGACCGTGTGCGGCGCGAAGAAGAAGGCCCCCGCCGCCTGCACCGTCTTCTTCACCGCGCGGGTGGTGTCACGTGCCGTGTCCATGCTGCTCATGCTGGTGTCTCCCCATGACGGCATTGCTTGACCAGGTCATGCAAGACCTATCACGGAGCTTCGGGGCGTGCACAGGGCCGACGGACGCCACACGGCGACACCGGCGGGCCGGGCCTCACAACCGATCGAGGTCGACCCATCCCTCGGCGACGATCACTGCCGGACCGGTCATCTCGATGTGGCCGTC
This sequence comes from Embleya sp. NPDC008237, assembly GCF_042956465.1. Classification (NCBI taxonomy): domain Bacteria; kingdom Bacillati; phylum Actinomycetota; class Actinomycetes; order Kitasatosporales; family Streptomycetaceae; genus Embleya; species Embleya sp. NPDC008237. The sequence continues at coordinate 651,257 of NZ_JBIBGL010000001.1, read as the reverse complement.
CACGCGCTCGGTGATCACCAGTCGACCGCCCGGGACGTCCACGGTGTAGCCGACCGGTTCGCCGGTCACCGCCGGCTCCGCGCCGTCGGCCCGCGCCGTGGCGACCATCACCGCACACGCCCCGGTGCCGCACGACCGGGTCTCCCCGGAGCCGCGCTCGTGCACCCGCATCGCCACGTGCCCCGGCGCCCGGCGCACCACGAACTCGACATTGACCCCGTCGGGATACGCCCCCGCGGGAGACACCGCCGGCGCCGTGAACAGGTTGCCCGCCTGGGCCAGATCCTCGACGAACACCACGGCGTGCGGGTTGCCCATGTCGACGTTGGTCGCGGGCCGCACCCGCCCCTGGACGTCCACCCCGATGCCCGCGGAGTCGGGCAGTCGGGGCACACCCATGTCCACCGTGACCGGGCCCTCGATCGGCACGGTGACCGTCTTGACCCCGCCGCGCGTGGCCACCCGCAGCTCGCCCGCCTCGGCCAACCCCTGCTCGACCAGGTGCCGGGCGAACACCCGCACGCCGTTGCCGCACATCTCGGCGATCGACCCGTCGGCGTTGCGGTAGTCCATGAACCACTCGGCCTCGCCGGCCATGTGCTCGGCGGCCGGATCCTTGGCCGAGCGCACCACCCGGAGCAGACCGTCACCGCCGATGCCCGCGCGCCGATCGCACAGGGCGGCGACCTGCTCCGCGGTCGGGGCGAACTCGCCGTCCGCGTCCGGCACGATGACGAAGTCGTTCTCGGTGCCGTGGCCCTTGAAGAAGTGCAGAGTGCTCACCCGACAATCCTAGGGCGTGACCGGGAGCGGCCCCGATGGGTTTCCACCGAGGCCGCTCCCGTGCGGTGTGTCGGGGCGCGTGGGGCGAGGTTCTTCGGGCGAGGCTTGTCGGGCGAGGTCCGTGATCAGTCGGGTCGGACCACGCCCGCCGCGCCGCCGCCCCGGCGGGTGGGCTCCGCCACGGCCTGGACCCGGCCCCCGGGGAGGAACTCCAGTGCGGCGGCGGCGCCGATCTCCGGATTCGCCTTGAGCACGTGCCCCCGTTGCTCCAGGGCCGCGCGCAGCGGGTCGGGCACCCCGGGTTCGACCTCGGTGGCCGCCCCGTTGCGCTGGGACAACCGCGGCGCGGCGACCGCCTGCGGCAACGACAGCCCCCGGTCCAGGCGCCCGGTCAGCACCTGGAGCACGGTGGTGATGATGGTCGCGCCGCCGGGCGAGCCGACCGCGATGAACGGACGACCGTCGCGGAGCACGATGGTCGGCGACATGCTGCTGCGCGGGCGCTTGCCCGGCGCGGGCAGGTTCGGGTCGAACACGCCGGGGGTGAGCGGCGCGAAGTTGAAGTCGGTCAGCTCGTTGTTGAGCAGGAAGCCGCGACCGGGCACGGTGATCGCGCTGCCCCCGGTCTGCTCGATGGTCAGCGTGTACGACACCACGTTGCCCCAGCGGTCGGCGGTGACCAGGTGGGTCGTGGACAACCCCTCGACCGGCTCGCTCGCCTCCGGTGTGCCGGTGGGCCGGCAGTCGCGGTCGTACGGCGGCGTCGGATCACCCGGCGGGACCGGGCTCACCGCGGCGTGGTCGGGGTCGATCAGGCACGCGCGTTCCTTCGCGTAGCCGTCCGAGAGCAGGCCACGAAGCGGCACGTCCACGGCGGCGGGGTCGCCGACGTAGCGGTTGCGGTCGGCGAAGGCGAGTCGGGACGCCTCCAGGTAGTAGTGCGTCGCGGTCGCCGCGTCCTGCCGACGCGGATCGGTGGTCTCCAGGATGTTGAGCGCCTCGCCCACCGTGGATCCGCCGGACGAGGACGGCGCCATGCCGTAGACGTCCAGCCCGCGGAAGTCGACGTGCGTGGGCCGCTGGTCCAGGACCCGGTAGCGGGCCAGGTCGGCGGTGTCGATCAGGCCGGGCCGGAAGACCCGGTCCGCGCCCGGTGCCACCGGCGGCTGTTGCGCGGTCCGCACCACCTCGCGGCCGAGCCGGCCCCGGTAGAACCAGTCCACGCCGTTGCGGCCCAGCTGCTCGTAGGTGCGGGCCAGGTCCGGGTTGCGGAACACGCTGCCCACGACGGGCGGCCGGCCGTCGGGCAGGAACAGCCGCGCGGTCGGGGTGATGTCGTCGAACCGGGTCGCGTTCGCCGCGGTCTGGTCGTGGAAGGTTTGGTCGACCACGAACCCGCGCTCGGCCAGCGCCCGGGCGGGCTCCAGCGCGGCGCGCAGGCTGGTGGTGCCCCACGTGCGCAGCGCGGTGTCCCAGGTCTGCGGAGTGCCGGGGACGCCCACCGAGAGCCCCGAGTTGACGCCCTGGTCGAACGGGATCGGCAGCCCGGTGGCCGGATCCAGGAACGCGTCCTTGCCCATCTTCGCGGGCGCCGTCTCCCGGCCGTCCAGGGTGCGCACCGTGTGGCTGCGCGCGTCGTAGTAGACGAAGTAGCCACCGCCGCCGATGCCGGACGAGTACGGCTCGGTGACGCCCAGGGCCGCGGCCGTGGCCACCGCGGCGTCCACCGCGTTGCCGCCCCTGCGCAGCACGTCCAGACCGATCCGGGTGGCGTCGGGGTCGACGCTGGAGACCGCACCGCCCCAGCCCGTGGCCACCGGCTGCTTGGGCGGCGGGCCGGCCGACTCGCCGGGGTGCGCGGACGCCACTCCCGGAATGGTCAATGCGAGCCCCAGCGCCGTACCCAGCGCCAGGACGCGACGAACGGAGCGGATCACGACCGCCTCCCCCGAGAAGGTTTGGGTATGTCACGGACCCCCCACCGTGCCACGCAGACCCCACCGGCAACACCCCTACGCGGGTCGGATCACCCGTTCGAGCGCGGCGTCCAGCAGATCGGCCCGGGAGTGCGCCAACCACTGGATCCGCGGGTCCCGCCGAAACCAGGTGTCCTGCCTGCGGGCGAACCGACGGGTGGTGCGCACGGTGTCCTCGCGGGCCGCCTCGTCGGTGCACTCGCCCGCGAGCAGCCGCAGCACCTGCGCGTAGCCCAGCGCGCGCGAGGCGGTCCGGCCCTCGCGCAGCCCGACCTTCTCCAGCTCGCGCACCTCCTCCACCAGGCCCGCCGCCCACATCCGGTCCACCCGCGCGGTGATCCGCTCGTCCAGCACCGGGCGTGGCACGTCCACCCCGATCTGCACGCTGTCGTAGAGCGAGCGGTGGGTGGGCAGGGTGGCGGTGAACGGGCGCCCGGTGAGCTCGATGACCTCCAGCGCGCGCACGATCCGCCGGGCGTTGCTCGGCAGGATCGCCGCAGCGGCGGGCGGATCGGCCGCGGCCAGGCGCTGATGCAGCGGCCCGGGCCCGACCCGTTCGGCCTCGGCTTCCAGGCGGGCCCGGATGTCGGGGTCGGTGCCGGGGAACTCCAGGTCGTCCAGCACCGCGCGCACGTACAGCCCGGAGCCGCCGACCAGCACGGGCGTGCGGCCGCGCGCCAGCAGGTCGTCCACCAGCGCCCGCGCGTCGCGCTGGTACTCGGCCACGCTGGCGGAGCTGGTCACCTCCCACACGTCGAGCAGGTGGTGCGGGACGCCGGCGCGCTCGGCGACGGTCAGTTTGGCGGTGCCGATGTCCATGCCCTTGTAGAGCTGCATGGAATCGGTGTTGATCACCTCCCCGTCCAGCGCACGGGCCAAGGCGACCCCCAGATCGGACTTTCCGGCCGCAGTGGGACCGACGACGGCAATGACACGGGGACTCACCCCCCAAGTCTGCCGGATCGGCGCACCCGGTCGTGCCGTCGCTCGTTGCGGTACGGCCGTGCGCGAGGTCGTGACCGGCCCCGCGCGCTCTCGTTGATCTCCCGCGACCCATGTACTCCGGGTGGCTGTACTCCGGGCGGCGCGGCGGTACCCCGTACGGCCCAGCGGACCGACCCCGCCCCGTCGCCGAAATGCACGACAACGACCACAGACATACGGTCTAGGAGAAATTGTGAGTGTTTTCGACTGGTTCAAGCGGCGTCCGAGCACGTCGGAGGAGAGCGGCTCGTGCTGCTCGCAGAACGCGGCGGGCACGGACACCGCCACGCTGGTCGAGGACCGGCCCGCACCGCGGACATCGGCCGGCGCCGAGGCCGAACCGGTCGAGGCGGCGGCCACGACGCCCGCTCCCCGGGCTCCCGGGGACGCGGTCGCCGAACAGGTCGCGACGGGCGCATCCGAGGAGGAGCAGGACATGGGCGTCTTCGAGAACATCAAGGCCAAGGCCGAGGGGCTGCTCGGTCAGCACGGCGACAAGGCCGACAAGGGCATCGACAAGGCCGCCGAGGCCGCCGATCGAAAGACCGGCGGCAAGCACACCGACCACATCCACGGCGCCTCGGACCGGGCCAAGGAAGCGCTGGGCAAGACCGGCGGCGACGCGCCCGAGGCGACGCCGCCCGGGCCTCCTGCCGATCCCACCGCGTGAGTCCGAAGCGGGCGGGGGGGGGGCCCCGGGCGGGGGGGGCGCCGCCCCCCCGGGGGGGGGGGGCGCAGGCCACGCGGCGGGGGGGGGGGGTTGGGCGGCGGCGCGGG